>JAJZOL010000060.1 GCA_021811565.1 bacterium
ATGTATATTCTTTTGCGTTTATATTATATAGTATATATATATAAATCCATAAAATTTGAGTCGCACGGGTCGAGAAGTCCAAAAGGAAAAAGCCAAGGGACTGGCATAACGCCCTCGGATGAAAAAATCGGTAATATAATGTAGTAGTCCCAATGTCGAATCCAACACGACTTTAGAAGCGATATCTGTCTCCGAATGGATCGATGGCGTACAAGGAATTGCCGTCGACAGGGAGGAAAAGTGAAAGAAGAGCAATCCATAGCCAACTCGTTCTTTGAACGTCCCATTCTCAACTCACCCTACGATTATCCAGCCCGTCATTGGGAACTGGATGAGACGGGGCAGCCGACTCAACGCATTCGAGAGCAACGGCGCGTGGCTTCGTTTATAACGCCTATTCCAAAGCCAAGAAAGCAAAAAGTAAGCGCTCAGGGAAAGATAATCTTCGATGAAGGCATGGGGCTATCCACGGAATCGCAGCAGTATGATCAGACTTCAATCATTAATGAAGTGCGCAGGCTGGTTGACGATTGGCGCAAAATTCCCAATGCCAAGGATTGGCGCGTATCCCCTGAAACGACGCGCCTGCTTCAGCACTGGCGGCATCATAAATTCAGCGGGTTTCGCCCGTTTTTCTGCCAGGTGGAGGCGGTCGAAACCGCGATATGGCTCACGGAGGTCGCCCCGCAATCAGGGAAGGCCGCCGAGGGCATTCTCCAGCATCTGGCAAACGCAAACAATGACGCCAATCCTGAACTGATGCGAATGGCATTGAAACTCGCCACCGGAGCGGGCAAGACCACTGTGATGGCAATGCTGATCGCTTGGCAGACCGTCAACGCCGTGCGACATCCACAAAGCCGGAAGTTTACTCGTGGTTTCCTAGTGATTTCACCGGGACTAACCATCAAAGACAGATTGCGTGTTCTTCAGCCGAATGATCCTGACAGTTATTATTCCAGTCGCGAACTGGTTCCGCCGGATATGCTGGATGATCTCTCCCGGGCGAAAATCGTTATTACCAATTACCATGCCTTCAAGCTCCGTGAACGGATGGAAATATCCAAGGGAGGTCGCTCCCTGCTGCAAGGGAGATTAGGAGATGAACTGAACACTCTGGAAACGGAAGGGCAGATGATTCAGCGGGTCATGCCGGAATTGATGGGTATCAAAAATATCCTTGCCCTGAATGATGAAGCCCATCATTGCTACCGTGAGAAACCTGAAACGGAAGAGGAAAAGGAGCTTAAAGGGGATGACAGGAAGGAAGCGGAAAAGAACAACGAGGCCGCGAGGCTCTGGATTTCCGGTTTGGAGGCGGTAAAACGCAAAATCGGTATTTCGCGCGTGATTGATCTGTCTGCAACGCCCTTCTTTCTGCGCGGTTCCGGATACGCCGAAGGAACCCTCTTCCCATGGACCGTTTGCGATTTTTCGCTTATGGACGCCATTGAGTGCGGGATCGTCAAACTCCCGCGTGTGCCGGTGGCGGATAATATCCCGGGATCCGATATGCCCATGTTCCGCAATTTATGGGAGCATATTCGGGCGAAAATGCCGAAGAAAGGGCGAGGAAAGGCGAACGACCTGGATCCTCACAATCTGCCGCCGCAGCTTCAAACTGCGCTCGAAGCGCTCTACGGGCATTATGAAAAAACATATCGTCTTTGGGAAGATGCCGGCATACGGGTTCCTCCCTGCTTTATCGTGGTTTGCAACAACACCTCCACATCCAAACTGGTCTATGATTTCATCTCCGGGTTTCAGCGAGAGAACCGTGACGGTTCGAATTCAACTGTAAATGGCAGATTTGAGCTTTTCCGCAATTATGATGAACACGGGGCTCCTTTGGCGCGTCCAAACACCCTTCTGATCGATAGCGAGCAGCTTGAATCCGGTGAAGGGCTCGATGATAATTTCCGCAAGATGGCGGGCGATGAGATAGAGCGGTTTCGGCGTGAGATTATGGAACGCGGCGGTAAGCTCGCCTCCGAATTGCATCAGGGCAAGGAGCTTGATGACGTAACCCTTTTGCGCGAGGTGATGAATACCGTTGGCAAATATGGCCAGCTTGGCGGAGCCATCCGCTGTGTAGTCTCCGTATCCATGCTGACGGAAGGATGGGATGCGAACACAGTCACCCACGTGCTGGGTGTTCGGGCTTTCGGCACACAGCTTCTCTGCGAACAGGTCATCGGACGCGCTCTGCGTCGTCAATCCTACGATTTGAATGAAGAGGGATTGTTTAACGTGGAATACGCCGATGTGCTGGGTATTCCGTTCGACTTTAACGCAAAACCGGTTATAGCTCCCCCGCAGCCCCCACGAGAGACCATCCATGTCTACGCCGTGCGCCCGGATCGTGATTCTCTGGAAATCCGTTTCCCGCGGGTCGAGGGATATCGCGTGGAATTGCCTGATGAAAGATTGAACGCAATGTTCAATGAGGAATCCATCATGAAGCTGACGCCTGATCTGGTCGGCGCCACGGAGACCAACAATGCAGGCATCATCGGGGAGGTTGTGGACCTCAACCTTGTGCATACGGGAGCGGTTCGTCCTTCGCAAGTCCTATACGAACTCACATCCTATCTGCTTATGAATAAATGGCGCGACAACGACGGGAACCCCAGGCTCCCTCTTTTTGGCCAGCTCAAACGCATCACCCGAGAATGGCTCGATAATTATCTTATATGCGATGGCGGAACCTATCCAGCGCAGTTGAAATATAAAACGCTGGCTGATATGGCGTGCGAAAAAATAACTGCGGCTATCACAAGAAACTTCGAGAACGAACGCCCTATCATGGCGGAGCTGGATGGTTATAATCCCACAGGTTCCACCTCTCATGTCAATTTCAATACAACCAAAACGAACAGATGGGAAACGGATGCGCGCCGATGCCATATCAACTGGATTATTCTCGACAGCGATTGGGAAGCTGAGTTTTGCCGGGTGGCGGAATCGCACCCGCGCGTCCGCGCTTATGTCAAAAATTACAATCTGGGTTTTGAGGTTCCCTACCGATATGGCTCGGAGATGCGCAAGTATCTGCCCGATTTTATCGTTCTGGCGGAGGATGGACATGGCGAGGATGATTTACTTCATCTAGTAGTGGAAATCAAAGGCTATCGCGGTGAAGATGCAAAGGAAAAGAAAGCCACGATGGATACCTACTGGGTTCCCGGAGTGAATCATAACGGGCAGTATGGACGCTGGGCTTTTGCGGAGTTAAGGGAAGTGTATTCTATCCAGGAAGAGTTTGTAATGTTGCTCAGTACGTGCATCGCGCAGAAGATGGAAAATATATAATGAACCTTGATGATCTTAATCGATTGATGCTTAAAACAGAGAATGAGCGTTGTGAATTCAAGGAAGCGAAAGAAACTTTCAATTCAGATCGTCTGATAGATTACTGTGCAGCCCTGGCAAATGAACTTGGAGGATACCTGGTGCTTGGAGTGTCTGATGCAATGCCACGCCATATAGTAGGTACTTCGGCTTTTAAAAATCTGGATGACATAAAACTCCGTTTATTAAATAAGCTCCATATCCGTATAGAAATCGATGTCATTTATGATCAGGATTATCGCGTAATTGTATTTAATATTCCATCACGCCCCATTGGATCTCCAATTCATGTAGATGGAAGATATTTAATGCGTAGTGGCGGAAGTCTGGTACCGATGTCCGCTGACCATCTCAAGAAAATCTTCGCAGAGGTTGGCCCGGACTTTAGCGCAGAGATATGTTCGTCAGCTTCCATAAATGATATTGATATAAACGCCATTGAGATATTTAGAGAAAAATGGATGAAAAAAAGTGGTAATAATGAGATCAGAGATATGTCCACAGTTCAACTTCTGGAAGATAGTGAATTAACTATTGATGGCAATGTGACATATGCGGCTCTTATCCTACTCGGCAAGCAAAGAGCGCTGGGACGTCATTTGTCTAATGCAGAGGTGATCCTGGAATATCGAGCGGTTGAAGGACAAATTGAAGCCAGTCAACGGTTCGAGTATCGGCAAGGATTTCTTATATACCATGATGATTTATGGAATAATGTTGACGCACGGAATGATTATCAGTCCATTCGAGATGGTCTATTCCGTCGAGAAATAAAAACATTTAATGAAGATGCAGTACGTGAATCCGTTTTGAATGCTGTATGCCATCGTGATTACCATCTCGGCGGATCGGTTTTTGTCAAACAATACCCTTCTCGTTTGGAAATCATAAGTCCAGGGGGGTTCCCACCAGGAATTACAGCGGAAAATATACTTTGGAAACAAGCACCAAGGAACCGTCGTCTTGCTGAAGCGTTTGGTAAATGTGGTCTTGTGGAACGCTCAGGACAGGGCATGGACCGTATATATGATTCTATCCTTCGGGAAGGTAAAGCGCGCCCGTTATTTAGTGGCACGGATGATTTTCAAGTGGCATTGACATTATCCGGTGAAATAATAGATCCTAGTTTTCTACGTTTACTGGAATTAGCTCAAAAACATAACATCACATTATCAATCAATCATCTTATCATTCTTGACCAAGTTAGGCAGGGGGCGATACTGACACAGGAAATGGAGGATGGCATACATCATTTAATTGAAATAGGTCTCTTGGAACGTGTGGGGAAAGGGCGATCAAGCAAACTTATACTCAGTCGAGGAATGTATAGAGTTCTCGGTCAGCCAGGAACTTATACCCGCTATTCAGGACTTGATCGTGAAACAAATAAGCAACTCATACTTAAGCATATCCAAACATGTGGAAAAAGAGGTGCCGTACTTAAGGAATTCCTTCAGGTCTTGCCACAGCTTACTGAAGCTCAGATACGCTTTTTGGTTTATGAACTCAGGGATGATGGTAAAGTGCATCTGGAGGGGAGAGCGAGAACATCTCGTTGGTTTGTAGGAGATAATAGAAAAGAATAGTCCATCAAACTATCTCAAACTATCTCAAACTATCTCAAACTATCTCAAAACTATCTCAAAACTATCTCAAAACTATGCTGCAAATGATAAAGTATTCGTTCGCTCCCTTATTTGACGGCTATTTGATTGGACAGGTGATAAACACTAAATGCAGATGAATAATGTCCGTAAACAACAACATATGGTGTTTTTCTCTTTGACGGTTATTTGACGCAGCGAGCGCAAAGGATAAAGAAATGGCGAAAAAGCAATCAGACATTAAAACCGTTGAATCTCTCAAACACGAGGAAGCGGCTCGGAAAAACATCCCGACGGCGGAATATCAATCGGTGCTCCAGAAGGAACAGCAGGAGCCGAAGACGGTTCGCTATCCGCGCAACACCGACCTGGATCCTCAGCTCGTGTGGCGAGGTAAGGATGAGCAGGACTGGAGCGAACTCGTTGTCCCCGCCCCGCCGCTCTATATCCAGGAGAAGGTTCACCCCAAGGTTCTGATTGACGACCTGATGCGATTCGCCGCGCACAGCCACGATAAAACGACCCCCTATACACCATCACTGGATTTATTTGCTGACCTCAACGGCATCCCGGAGGATGCGGATAAGACCGAGTTCTACCAACATGACCAGAACTGGTCGAACCGGATGATCCTTGGCGATTCTCTCCAGGTGATGGCGAGTTTGGCCGAGAGGGAGGGGCTGCGCGGCAAAGTGCAGTGCATCTACATGGACCCTCCCTATGGCATAAAGTTCAACAGCAACTTCCAGTGGTCCACCACCAGCCGTGACGTGAAGGACGGCAATGCGGACCACATCACGCGCGAGCCGGAGCAGGTGAAGGCGTTCCGCGACACCTGGCGTGACGGCATCCACAGCTACCTCACCTACCTGCGGGATCGGCTCACCGTCGCCCGCGACCTGCTCACCGATTCCGGCTCCATCTTCGTGCAGATCGGCGATGAGAATGTGCATAGGGTGCGGTCACTGATGGATGAGGTGTTCGGAGAAGACAATTATCTTTCATTGATTAGTTTTAATACATCAACAGGGAGAACTTCAGCCACACTGGATACTATATGTAACTATTTAATATGGTATGCAAAAAGAAAAGAAAGTGTTAAATATAGGCAATTATTTGCAGGTGATGATGATTTCCAATATTATGGGGAAGATATATCAGGTAAGTATGAACTTGGTGATATGACATCTCAGCATCCAAGTGAAATTAGAAGTGTAGAAATTGAATTTCGTGGAGAAGCATTCAAGCCATCAGAAACAAGGCAATGGGCCTTCGATCCTTCAATTATTCAACGGTTACATATGGCAGACCGCATTGTAAGATTTAGTGATCGGCAAATAAGATGGAAAAAATACGAATTTGAGCGAGCAAGAGGGAAGTGCAATAATGTATGGTCTGACACTCAATTTGGTGCTTTCACACGTGAAAAAATTTATATTGTTCAAACGCATAAAAAAGTAATAGAGCGTTGCATTCTCATGGCCACCGATCCCGGCGACCTTGTGCTCGATCCGACCTGCGGCTCCGGCACCACCGCCTATGTAGCGGAGCAGTGGGGACGCCGCTGGATTACCATCGACACCTCGCGTGTGGCGCTTGCGCTGGCTCGCGCGCGCATCATGGGCGCCCGCTACCCTTACTACCTCCTCGCCGATTCCCCCGAGGGCAAACAAAAAGAGGCGGAGGTCAGCGGCCGCATCCCTGCCAACTCATCACTAACCACTTCTCACTATTCACTGCGCCTCGGCTTCGTCTACGAGCGCGTGCCGCACATCACCCTTAAGTCCATCGCCAACAACGCGGAGATAGACATCATCTGGGAGAAGTGGCAGACGAAACTGGAGCCTCTGCGCGAGGAGCTGAACTCCGCACTCAAACAGATCTGGCAGGAGTGGGAAATCCCCCGCGAGTTCAACAACTATCCGCAATCCACACATCCACTCTTCAATTCGTGGTGGCAGGCGCGCATTGACCGCCAGAGGGAGATTGACGCCTCCATCGCAGCCAAAGCCGAGTTTGAATATCTATACGACAAGCCCTATACCGATAACAGGAACGTCCGCGTGGCGGGCCCCTTCACGGTGGAAAGTCTCAGTCCCCACCGCGTTCTGGGCGTGGATGAAAACGATGAACTGATAGATCCGCTGGCTGTGAAGGATCCCAAAGGGGATTACAGAGTGAAGCAGACATTCCCCGAGATGATCCTGGAGAACCTGAAGACCGCAGGCGTGCAGCAGGCGCATAAGGCGGACAGGATTACCTTCACCTCCCTCGTCCCTTGGCCCGGCGATCTCATTTGCGCCGAAGGACGGTTTGATGCCGGGGGAGTGGAGATTGATGAGTGGAGAGTGAAGGGTGGAGAGGGGAAATCCGGAGAGGGTGAAGCCGCCACTAATCACTCTTCACTAACCACAAGCCACTCACCACTCCCCACCGAATATCGCGCGGCGATTTTTATCGGACCGGAATTCGGCACCGTAACCCGTCCGGATCTCGTGGAAGCTGCGAGAGAGGCAGGGGACGCCGGGTTCGATGTGCTGATCGCGTGCGCGTTCAACTATGAGGCGCACGCCACGGAGTTCAACAAACTCGGACGCATTCCCATTCTTAAAGCGCGCATGAACGCCGACCTGCATATGGC
>JAJZOL010000076.1 GCA_021811565.1 bacterium
TGCGCGTGCTGGATTCCTCTTACGCCCCCGATTCCTCGCAACTAGATTTTATGAGCCGTGAGAATATCGATGTGATTTCTTGGTTGGATCAGAACTATCCCCAGTCGCTGCGCACCATTCCCGACCCGCCCCCATTGCTTTTCGTGCGAGGCAGAATGGATGAAAAGGATCGGTTCGCGGTGGCTTTGGTTGGCTCACGCCAAGCGTCACCCTATGGTCGCAGCGTAACCTCCCGATTCGCCAAAGAGTTGGCGGGCGCCGGTTTGACTGTCATAAGCGGCGGAGCTATCGGAATCGATGCTATTGCGCATCAGGAGGCGATCCGCGCTAATGGGAGGACCCTCATTATCCATGGTTGCGGATTGGATATTGCCTATCCTCGAGAGAATGTGTCCATTTTTGAAAAGGTGGTGGAAAGAGATCTCGGTGCGCTTATTACGGAATTCCCACCTGGCGCTCAACCGGAACCCTGGCGTTTTCCAATGCGGAACCGTATCATAAGCGCATTGGCAATGGGGGTCGTTGTGGTGGAGGCGGGGGATCGCAGCGGCGCTCTTTTAACGGCGAGCATCGCATCGGAGCAGGGAAAAGAGGTGATGGCGGTGCCTGGTAACATAGACCGTCCCGGCAGTCGCGGAACCAACGCCCTTATCCGAGACGGCGCCGCACTTGTGACCACCGTTCAGGATATCCTCAACACACTTGGCATCCTGGTGTTGGAGCGTCCAAAGGAAACGGAACAGGGAGCGGGATCGCAGTTACCACCCCTTCAGAAAAAGCTTGTGGGTCTTTTAAGCCTTACACCTAAGCACATAGACACCATATCCGCCGAGGCGGGGGTGAGCACGGTGGATGCGGGCGTACAGATGACATTGCTTGAGATGGATGGTTTGGTCAGACGACTGCCGGGTAACTGTTACATTCGAATTCTATGACGATGTCAAAATATGTAAAATAAAGAAAGGAAGGAAAAAACAACCGGAAAAGATGCGAAGCATGCGGTTATCCATTATGCGATGATGGAGGAAGGATAAAGGAACGAATAATGAACGGATACGTCGATTTACAGGACAGAACAGCGATTGTGACGGGAGCAAGCAGAGGGTTGGGGCTTGCCATTGCGAAGGGGTTAATGGATGCGGGGTGCAGGGTTGTCTGCACAGCCTCTCAAAAACTGGAAGAGCTTAATCAACTTTCCTCATCGCACCCGGACTCCGTTATGGCTATAAGGGCGGACGTGACCGATCCGGACGATTGTCAGAGGGTCGTGGATTTGGCGATGAAGCGTTTCGGACGGCTGGAAATCCTTGTGAATAACGCCGGGAGGGGAATGCGCACAATCTCGGAAAAATTCATGACGGAGCCAGTGAAATTCTGGCAAACGGATATAAACGCGTGGAAAAGGCTTATCGATACGAATGTGAACGGCCCATTCCTAATGGCAAGATCTGCGGTCGTCCCAATGATTGATGCGGGATGGGGTCGTATCATCAACATTTCGATGAATTACGAGACAATGAAGCGAGTCGGTTTCTCTCCGTATGGCCCCTCCAAAGCCGCATTGGAATCCGAAACGGTGATTTGGGCGCAAGATTTAAACGGAACGGGCGTCACGGTGAATTCATTACTACCTGGCGGGGCTACGCGCACGGGGATGATTCCTGACGCAATATCTGATACGATCCGGATTAAATTACTTGAACCCGAGATCATTGTGCCTCCCCTTCTTTATCTGGCTTCAAATGTTTCCGACGGCGTTACTGGGAGAAGGTTTGTTGCAACGTTGTGGCCTGGAACGGAGCCTGCTGGCTGGCAGCCTTAGTCGAGTTTTGCGGCGCGTAACCGACTGGAATCCTTTCATCCAAATACACGTAGTGCTTATTGATATCCAATGGGGTGAATGCTTTTATTAATATATACGGCGGCTATCGCATATGTTTCTCTGGATAGTAATGCCATATTGGAATAATGCAAGTACCTGTAATATTGACTGGCATGATGTTGTTTGCTGATTGGAGGATGTTTTGTGGATAACGGGAATGAGGGCTTCGCTTCAGGTGTTTCCAATCCTCTTGGACAATACACCGATAAGCCGAACAGGTTGTTGATTATTTCGCTTCTCGCAATTATCGTAGGGGTGATGGCGGGAGTGGTGGCATATCTATTTTATTACCTGATCGGTTTTCTGACGAACCTCTTCTTTTTTCATCGATTTTCGCTCCAGTTCATTAGTCCCGCAGGCAGTCATATCGGTTTGTGGTTGATAATGGTCCCCGTAATCGGCGGCTTGGTCGTAGGTGTGATGGCAAAGTACGGGACGCCGAAAATCGTTGGTCATGGGATTCCTGAAGCCATGGAGGCTGTGCTTTTTGAGAACAGCAGGATTTCCCTGCGTGTTGCGATTCTGAAGCCGTTATCCGCCGCGATAGCCATTGGAACCGGCGGTCCGTTCGGGGCCGAGGGTCCTATCATTCAGACAGGCGCCGCTTTGGGATCTCTATGCGGCCAATTTGTCAGCACCACGCCTGTGGAGAGGCGCACATTGTTGGCGTGCGGAGCGAGCGCGGGAATGGCGGCGATATTCAACACGCCTATCGCAGCGGTGATAATGGTGATCGAACTATTGGTGCTTGAGTTCAAAGCCCGGTCTTTTATCCCCATTGTGATCTCCAGCGCCATCGGCGCTACGATGCACATTCTTTTGTTGGGAACGAACCCCATTTTTGACTTCAGTACCACGGATTTTGGAATGCCCGCGCAGATACCTTTCTATCTTTTACTCGGGCTGTTATGCGGGGTGGCGGCGGTGGTGTTCAGCAAAAGTCTGTATTGGTTTGAGGACAGAATGGCGAGCATCCCAGTCAATCCGATATGGCTTCCTGCAATCGGTGCGTTGGGACTTGGTGTGATAGGTTATTTCCATCCAATGATTTTGGGGGTTGGATATGATATCATCACCTCCATACTGCGCAACCATTACGCTGTAAGCATTTTGGTCGCCATAGCGGTCTTTAAATCCTTGGCGTTATTGATTTCACTGGGTTCCGGCACCTCCGGTGGTTTGCTTGCCCCTATGTTCATGGCGAGTTCCGCAATGGGGGCTCTATATGCTATTGGGATGGATCGGCTTGTTCCGATCGCACACTTAGCTCCTGGGGCGTACGCCCTTGTGGCGATGGGGGCTGTGTTCGGTGCGGCTGCCCGCTCCCCCTTCGCCTTCATGATGTTCGCCTTCGAAATTACAAGGGATTACAACGCGATACTTCCATTAATGATTGTCTGTTCCATTGCGGAGGCGGTCAGCAGGGCGTGGATGGAAAACTCTATAATGACGGAAAAACTCGCCAGGCGCGGTTTGAATATCCCTCAAAGCGGATATGAAACCGACCTGCTAATGAATATCACCGTAGGGGAGGTAATGGATCGAAGGGTTCTTACCATCCCCAAGGAGATGAGCATTGATGAGATTTCACGTCGAATAAGTACGAGGGACCACATCACAACCGGGCATCAGGCGTTCTGCATCGAGGATGAGAAAAATGAGATATGCGGGATAATAACCGTCGGGGATATCTTTCAAGCGATGAATTCCGAGAATGCCAATAAGATTACCGTCATGGATGCAGGTTCCAAGGATGTGTTTACCTGCACGCCGAACGAGACGCTCTATGTGGCGGTGAAAAGGATGGTGGAGCATGGGATTGGACGACTGGTGGTTGTAGAGGCAAACAACCCGCGACGTATTGTGGGGTATCTTGGAAGATCGTGCGTGTTTGAAGCGAGACGCCGGAGGTTTAATTCCGAATATGTGATGGAATCAGGGTATCGAAAAAAGCGAACGTAGATTTACTCGATATTTGAAATGCAATGGCGTTTCATACCACGCCCTTGCGCAACTCCCTCAAAGGATAAAGAGTGCCCCTCCACACAATGCCTCCTTGTCGGAACGTGAAAAACATGGACCGTAGAATGATATACTGCATGATGACCCCCGCAATTGGGAAGCATAGGGCGTAAATAGGTGTCAGCTCCACCATTGCAGGGGATGCGGAATCCGCCGTTGCCATCATTAGAAGTATTGCTGTAAGGCACATCAAACGCGTAGCCAAAGGTCCGTAAAACAGTCCGATGAACGGCCATGTGGACATCAAAAAAATCGCTATGACCGCAGCCAGGGCGTAGGGGGCTTGGAACCCGAATCCGGCGAACATATTCTTCGTAAGACCCTCCACCAAACCGCGAAGCCCGACAACCCATCTCACCCTCACCAATGGGCCGCTGGGCATGCATGCCGAAGAGCCGCCATTCATTTTCATCCTTTTACCGAGTTTCATGTCATCGGTTACATCCATGGGAAGCGAGGCGTGTCCTCCCATTCTTCGATAGGGCTCAGTTCTGACGAGATTAAATGCTCCAACGCCCACATACGCTCCGCTTCGGGGATCGGCGACCCTCCAGGGACGAGTGTGCATGGAAAACAGTGCGCCGAAGAAGCCAACGGATAGTCGCTCCCAGAATCCCTCAAGGTCGATATCAGGGAAGAGTGTTAAATGATCCAGTCGGTTTGCGAATATATACGCTACGGCTCGTTTCAATGCGTTGGTTTTGAAATGAACGTCCGCGTCAGTAAAGAGAATATATTCACCGGTGGCTTGCTGTCCGCCTATATGTAATGCGTGATTTTTTCCAAGCCATCCCGGGGGAAGTTCCGTGATATGAACCACTCTCAGCCTTTCGTCGGTTTGAGCCAGACGATCCAAAATCTCCCCCGTTCCGTCGGTCGAGCGATCATCCACCGCGATGATCTCCATATCAGGGTATTGAAGCTGCAAAAGGGTTTTCATCGCCTGTTCCACCGTGTTCGCCTCGTTCAACGCAGCGATGACCACGGAGAGTTTGGGAAAGGATTCGGGGAACTGTTCCGGAAGGGAATCCAGCCGTATCGGTCTCCAATGAGCCAAAAGATAATCGACGGCGGGTAGAAGCCAAGCGAACATGGCGAAAAAACCGAATGACCAAACCATAAAGATCATCATTTTACTATGGTGACCCAAGAAAAGCCTCCTCTTCAGTAAACGGAGAATGCGGATATGGAAAACTCACGGGACTGCAGGAATACAAGCAAGTGAAGACGTTATAATATCCTTAGTCTTGAACACCATGTATGCGCTCGCCTAGGAGAAAAACACTCTTACCAATCAGGCAATTGCAAAAATCGATTTCCAAGTATATCACCGAACGTGAAATGAGCGATAATAGTCACATTTCCTGAATTTTGCAATTACCTCCAATGGTAATTACAATGTTTGAGACGCGGGAGTTTCACCGAATTTTGTAAAAGCATGATTTGTTTACGTGAATTCCCATCGATAACGATGATTGTATTTCTACAAGATGAAATGTCATTTCACACTCTATTACTATACCCCTTTTCCGTCATGCCGGTAAGGCAGGCGGGAAGAGCATCATAAGCGCCGTCTGGAACATGGCGAGAAATGAACTTTACACGCGACAGCAGTATAATGATTTGAGTGAAATCGCGGAATGCGGTTTACTAACAGCCGATAGCGCCTGACATAAGGTTTGCAAATGGCGCTTGAATGTGCTGGTATTATTGTCAAGACGATTACGATCATGAAGGAGGAGATAGTGGCGGATAGAACGGAGGGATTGGAGACCTTCGAGAACCCAAGACCCGATCGGGATTACACCATCACGCATGTTTGTGAAGAGTTCACTTCGGTATGCCCCATTACCGGACTGCCTGATTTTGGAGTGATAACGATTGAATATACACCTGATCGGCTATGCGTGGAACTTAAATCTCTAAAGTATTATTTTCTTGGTTTTAGGCAACAAGGGATTTTCTATGAAGCGGTTATTAACCGAATCCTGGACGACCTCGTGGAGGCGTGCAGTCCGCGCAGTATGACCGTGAAAGGTGAGTTCAGCGTGAGAGGCGGAATACATTCAACGGTGCTTGCGGAATATAAAAAACAATAACAATGTCCTACTTGATCAATATTTGGAATCATCTCCGTCATTGATGAATACGCGACCATTCAAAATGAAAATGGTCGAGATATTGAAAAAAATCTCAAAATCAGAAACAATGAAGAGTCGAATTGCGTATGAGCGTTACAAGCGTTTATGTAACTCGAATACCCTTTTCGCTCCGAGCGAAAGGAGAGTATGTACACCTTAATCGTTCGCGCCAGTTTCGAAGCGGCGCATGAAATACCGGGTCATAAGGGAAAATGCTCCAGATTGCACGGGCACGGATATCGCGTGGAGGCGGAATTCACCGGCAAAGAGTTGGATTCCCTTGGGATGTTGTATGATTTCGGCGATCTGAAATCCGTGCTGAATGAATTTTTGCCGGACCATACCTATTTGAATGAAGTAATGCCGTTCGTAACCACGGCTGAAAATGTGGCTCGATGGATTTTCGAGCAACTACAAAAACGCGGGCTTCCCGTCTCCGCTGTCACAGTGTGGGAAACGGAGAAGTACGCCTGTCGTTACCGACCCGATTAATTCATCGTAGTGAGGGCAAACCATTCGCAAGGGGCACTTATGGGGAGATACACACTCTTATAGTGCGTCAGCCGTTGCGTTTCGCCTTCACTAAAAAAAATAAATGAACGAGAAGAGGTGGCTTCATGAATGACGAAGTAGTTCACGATATCGCCATTATTGGCGGTGGTCCAACAGGTCTTTTTGCTTCTTTTTACGCAGGTATGCGGGGCATGTCCACAATCATCATCGACAGTCTTCCCGAACTTGGCGGACAGCTCTCGGCACTCTATCCTGAGAAATACGTCTATGACATGCCGGGATTCCCTCAAATATTGGCGGGCAAGCTGGGGGAACAGATGGCGGAGCAAGGAACGAAATTTAATCCGACGCTCGCAATGGGTGAGCGAGTCGTGAATTTGGAGAAAAATCAGAAGGATATGTTCCTCCTATCCACGGACAAATCCAAGCACATCGCTCGCTCCGTGCTGATATGCGCTGGTCCCGGCGCTTTCTCTCCGAAAAGACTTCCGATACCATCCTTGGAAGAGTTCGAGGGTAGGGGCGTTAACTATTTCGTTCGCAATAAAACCCAGTTCACTGACAAGCGTATTCTGATCATCGGCGGTGGCGATTCCGCCTTGGATTGGGCGATGGAACTGGAGCCGTTAGCAAAGTGCATCACTTTGATCCACCGCCGTGATGTTTTCCGCGCCCATGAGGAGAGCGTCGATTGGCTTTTCCATAAGTCCAGAGTCACAACCAAGTTGTGGTGGGAGTTGCGGCGTCTGGAAGGCGGAGACCGTGTGGAAAAGGCGATCATCTTTAATAATAAAACCAACGAAGAGGATACCTTGGATGTTGATTTCTGCCTTGTGAACATCGGGTTCGCCGCCAACCTTGGATCCATCAAGGAATGGGGGTTGGAAATGGAAGGCAATCAAATTGTGGTAAACTCAAAAATGGAAACGAATGTCCCGGGCGTCTATGCAGCGGGCGATATATGCACCTATGACGGGAAATTAAGGCTCATCGCCACCGGCACCGGAGAGGCTTGCATAGCTGTGTGC
>JAJZOL010000223.1 GCA_021811565.1 bacterium
AATCTACTTATCGCCGCCATGACGGGAATCAGCGGGGGGGATTTCGAGAAGGCCGTGCGATTGACCAGTAGGGTATTGAATATCCGTGGAAGCGTCCTGCCATCCACGTTGCACCAAGTGCGTCTGCAAGGTGAAATGGAGGATGGCTCGATCATTGACGGTGAGACTAACATCGTATCTTCTCCCTTGAAAATCAAAAAAATACGATTGTCCCCATTCGACATTGAGCCTCTTGAGGATGTGAAAGAGGCGATAGAACTGGCGGACATTATCGTCATCGGTCCTGGAAGTGTGTATACCAGTATCATCCCGAACCTACTGGTGAAGGGAATCCCGGAAGCGTTACAAAAAGCCAAGGCGAAGAAAGTCTACATTTGCAACGTGATGACCCAACCCGGCGAGACCGACGGATTCTCCGCTTCGGATCATTTAAGAGCCATCCAATGTCATACCCCTAACAGGATTATCGATTACATGATTGTGAACACCGCGTCTCCTTCGCTTGAAATGCTGAACAAGTACCGCAAAACCGGTTCGGTGTTGGTGGAGCCGGATACGGACCGCATCCGCAACATGGGGGTGCGCCCCATCCCCGGAAATTACATCAATCAGACGGACGTGGTACGGCACGACGCCGTTCTTCTCGCGGAAGCTATCATGCGCCTATTGCTATAGAGAAATCACGCTTTCGTTTCCATCTGAAATTTCCCAGTCAAAAAAAGAAAAAATCGATTATAATTCAGATAATAGTGACATTCGTTTTGCAGGACTTTCGCTGAGCGTTTTATTCAGAGCGCACGCCCCATTTCACGAATGTCGTCATTACTAAGTTTTCATGCGAAGGAAGACGTATCCAGTGTGGAATGCGGGCTTTCTCATTGCTTAGCCCTGCATCTGACGCTGAGAAGTGGATGTAAATGAAAACACGATACGAAAAAGGATTTCAGATTCAAAAAGGCTTCACCCTAATCGAACTGCTTGTAGTAATAGCGATTATCTCGATTTTGGCGGCGATCCTGCTTCCAGTGTTTGCTCGGGCTCGTGAAAAGGCACGTCAGATCGTGTGCATCAGCAATATGAAGCAGATATCCATGGGTATCTTGCTCTACACCGACGACTATGACGGTTCTTTTCCGCTTCATCAATTCCCGACGGGTAATAGTGAGTTCGCCTCGCTGCCGCCTTTGCCAAGCCAGCCTTGGAACGCAGGCAACTGGATATGGACCACCCAACCCTATATCCGCAGTTGGGGTGTGTTCACATGTCCATCGGCCACCACTGTGACGGGATACGGAAATGCAAATCCCCCACTCTTTTACACGAATTACACCATGAACGGATATCTGCAAATGCAAAAGGAATCCGTGGTTGAGCGACCGGCGAACACATTCCTTTTGGTGGAGGGTCTGGGCGACCATGCGTTGGATGGATATGGGGCTTGTTTCCCCGTACCTCAGTGGAATCCGCCTAATCCCACCATTGTTAAGTATGTCTACTTCGTCCGTTCAGGACTAGGGGTAAATCATTCCGGCGGCAGCGATGTGACCTATATCGACGGCCATGCGAAATGGCAGCCTAGCCCCGGAACGAACGGAATCATCAGGCGTCTGCCAATCACGCAGGCGGACGGATCGGACTTTAACATCGATAACTTCACCCCTTGGGCTCAATAGGATGTAAAAACCGAACGGAGCGAATCCTTTGCGTCCGTTCGGTCAGCGTTTGTCGAAAGCTAATCCGACAACGGTAAAATGAGCCCTGGCGCAGGAATCTGGTGCTCCTGGGAAATGGATGTGATCGCGGTACCCACAGCGAAATACTCAATCACGTGCGAGCCCCAACCGTGATTGCTCTCCTTCACTTGGGCTCCAACGATCCCCTCGGCGGATTCCGATTCAGCTTCGGCCTGCATGCGCGATAACGCCAGTTCGCGAGCGTCATATAGGGCTTGCGTGTAGTTTTCCATCTCCACGTTTCTCCCCACCTGTTTGAGGGATTTCATCAAACCTTGGTACGCCACGTGATAAACGCAAGTGCCCATGACGAGTGAGATCGGTCTGTACCCGCTTTTCAGGAGTGTCCAGAAATCCTGTCCGCTCAAATCGGAGGTGAAGGGTCGATTTTTAGGTGTTCGATAATGCTCCCCTTGGCGATGTCGGATGGCGGTTCCAATTGCCATGAACTCAGCCAACCCCTCGCCCCACTCATAACGGTTCACATCCAGCCTTACGCCCACGATGCCATCGGCTTGCAACACATCGGCTTCCTCTTCCATGCGCGTCATAGCGAGTTCCCGAGCATGGTACATCGCTTGCGTTAAAACCTCCATCTCCTGGTTTTGGAACAGTCCGGAGAATTGAAAGCCGATGTGATAGATTGAGCTACCCATCACCAAACCCACAGGATCAAACCCCGCTTGCTGGATAAGAATGAATTCATTAATGGAGAGATCGCTAGTAAACAGAGCGCGGCGTCCGTCACCGCCTCGCATATCCAATAGTCGCTGCCTCGCTGCGACTGGCAAGCCTTCCTCGGAACCCGGTGTGTATGCCATAACATTATCCTTTCTTCAGGTATCCTGTAACGTCACGTTAATGTTCAGCGGAAGCGGCGTGGGCTGTGCATTCAAGTTTACGATTGCCGTGCCCATCGTGGCGAAATGAACAATCATATCCTTTCTCGATTGCTGGTTCACCTCCACTTCCACAGTCTCCATATTCGTCTGGATGGTCACCCCGACGATCCCCCTCGCGGCCAAAGCCCTGCCCTCCATCTCCATGCGATGGGATGCAAGAGAACGAGCTTGATAGATCGCTTGGGTGTAATCCGTCAACTCCTGATTTTGATACGCGGTGCCCCACCCGAATCCAACACCTTGGGTGGCCATAATCGTATTCCAAGTCGCGATTTGATACCAGGAGCAATTGCCCATGGCCACCCCAACCGGACAGAATCCCGCCTGATTGAGAAGCCATAGTTCCTGCCCTGATAGAAGGCTGACTGAGGGTGCGGCGTTGTTTTTAGGAGTTGTTTTGCGTCTTATCGCGGAACCGAAAGCGGTGAATTCCAGCAATCCAGCGCCCCAGTCATACTGCCTCAATTCAAGCCTCACCCCCGCCACATCCGTGGCATTGAGCAAAGCCGCTTCCTGCTGGATTCTATGAACCGCAAGATGGCGAGCGTTATGGAACGCTTCGGTGATAACTTGCAACTCGCCGGAACTCCAAGTGTAGGTGGGCATGTACTGCCATCCGACATGATAGATGCAGGATCCCATGACCTGCCCCAAAGGCTCATACCCTGCATCCGCAATTGCAGCCAATTCATTCACGCTTAGATCGCTGGTAAAGCATTGTCCAGGCTTCCCTTGCCGGGACGCCTGTTCCCGCAAACGATCCATGGCGTTCAATGGCAAACCGCCCGATGCGATACTGCGACGACTATCCTCGTCCCTTTGTTCATTCCGCCCGGATGGTTGCTTCTGGGATGGAGCGCCAAATAGATTCATGTTCTCTCCATGTTTTTCATCCTAATGGGTCGACTAATCGTGATAACGCCTCTCGCGCAGCGGAACTAACGTGCATCCTATCTTCCAACGCTGCTCCGAACGCCTCAAGCCAATCGGATATCGTCATCTCCTCCGTCTTCAACGCAATACCCCGAACTATTTTCGTCCTCATTGCGAGTAAAGGGCCGTGTCCGGGGTCCTCCAAAGTATAACGGAAATCCTCCAACGTCACGGATACGGATTGGAGAGTCTTCTTTGAGAATAATCCGCCGTGTTTTTTTAACTCCACCTCGCCCGGCATTGCATTTTCCAACATCGTGGCGAGTTCCTCCATAAACTGACGCTCGTCCGCACCGTATTGTCGCGTGAGCGCAGCGGCGACGCCGAACTTCACCCAATCCTGATTTTCAAAATCATCCATCATGGATTATCTGTCCTCAAAAGGATATTTACTGTGGGATGGAAACATCCGGATGACACTCTTCACTTACATATTTACTCGGGAACACAATTTTTTTAAATATCTGAGGTGATTGCAAAATTCAGAAAATGAGGCTATTATCGTCCATTTCACGCTCGGCTAAATACCTTCAAACGATTTTTGCAATTACCTGTATCTGTTTATCATACCGTTCAGTCACACCCGTGTCAATCATTTCTCCGAAAGACCATAGGGCATGGCGGAACCATTCATGCATTCCAGTAGCGTTTATTAATCCTGCGGCGGAATATCGAATTGACTTTTCGCACATAGACGAGTATACTCTTTTGGATTTCAAGAAAAGCAGGATTCAATTCATATGGGTATGTGGCCTAATTCCGCGCCGATAAAATCAGTTAAGGATCCCGCGGCGCAAAGGCAAAGGGGCCTTCATTCAGTTAACCCGCTACGTTTGCTTCTATTTGGACGTCCCATCGCCACGGAGAAACAGGAACACGCCCGGTTACCCAAATACCTGGCTCTCCCGGTTTTCTCCTCCGACGCGATATCCTCGGTTGCATACGCCACGCAACAGATTCTTCTTGCCTTTGGCGCGGCCGGTTTGGCGGCGGCGGCATCCGCCACTTTGTACTCGCGCATGACAATGCTGGTAACTCTGGCGATTGTCATTCTGTTGGTCATAGTGGTTACTTCCTACCAACAAACAATCTACGCATATCCCTCGGGTGGAGGTTCCTATATTGTTAGCAAGGATAATCTCGGCACGCTGCCGGGATTGATCGCGGGAGCAGCGTTGCTTATCGACTACGTTCTGACAGTCGCTGTGTCCATAGCCTCGGGAATGCAAAACTTTCTCGCGACTCCAGTGATGCATGCGTTTCAGAATCAAAAGGATCTCGTATTCGTCTGTGTAATGGCGATCCTTCTGATCACCTACGCCAACTTAAGAGGATTGAAGGAATCAGGGGCTCTGTTCGCTCTGCCAACCTATTCCTTTATTTTCATGGGTGTCTTACTCATCGTTCTCGGCGTCGCAGGCATTGAGTTTCACTGGTGGCACGTCTATATGCAGGGGAAAAACGCGGTAAACCAATACATCCCGCCTGACGCCATCAATAACGCCGCAGGGGGTATGGCATTGGCGATGATCGCTCTGTCGCTGCGCGCCTTCGCCAATGGATGCTCCGCCATGACCGGAACCGAGGCTGTAAGCAACGGCATTCCTGCGTTCCGAAAGCCGGAATCGCATAACGCAGCCATCACATTAATCTGGATGGCGATCATCCTCGGGTCTTTGCTCATAGGAATATCATGGCTTGCGGCTAGGTTGCACGTGGTTTACTGGGAAACACATATGGCGACGGCGACACCTGTAATCGACCAACTTTCCGGCGCCATCTTTGGCAAATACGACTCCGGTCCATTTCGAAAAACTTTGTATTACGCCATGCAGTTCACCACAATGCTTATTTTGGTGGTGGCGGCGCAAACAAGCTACGCAGACTTCCCGAGACTATCCGCCATTCTCGCCCGCGACCGATTTATGCCCCGTCAATTATCCAATCAAGCGGACAAACTGGTCTTTTCAAACGGCATCCTCCTGTTAGGCTTTTTTGCAATTGCACTGATCATCGCTTTCCATGGAAGTGTGGATCGCCTTATTCCGTTATACGCCGTGGGTGTTTTCACCGCATTCACTCTCTCTCAAGCCGGTATGGTGGTGCACTGGCGACGTCTCAAAAGCAAGGGGTGGCATGTCAAGGCGGTGATTAACGGGATGGGAGCGTTAGCCACTTTCATCGTGTTAACCAATATCATTATCGAGAAAGCCCCCGAAGGCGCTTGGATTGTCATAGTAGTGGCAATCATACTTGTCATAACATTCATGATGATAGGCAAGCATTACGCATACATACGGCGTAATCTCTCCATTATCAACTGGAAACCCGCACATGAGGCGTCGAACAGCACAGTGCTTCTCATGCTTCCATCTCTGCATCGAGGCGCATTGACGGCGTTGGCTTACGCCCGCTCGATTTCCAACGACTGCCGCGCCATTCACATTGAAATCGATCCCGCAGACACACCGAGATTGTTGAAGGATTGGGAGAGATATGTAGGGGAGGATATTCCCCTTGTAGTCCTACCTTCTCCTTATCGTTCTCTGATTGGACCCTTGTCCGCATATTTGGATCAGGTTCAGGCGGATCACCCGGATAAAATCGTCACAGTGGTAGTACCCGAGTTCGTATGCCCGAAATGGTATCAGCGATTCCTTCACAACTCCAATGGGCTGTTGGTGAAGTACTATCTCGGCCAGCGACCGGGAGTGGTGGTGAGTAACGTCAGGTATTTTCTCTCACCTGAAATGGAGGAGGACGCCGCACAGGCATCCCAACCTCCAACCGAGGGGGGGAAGGAAGTGCACACCATCGAGGAGGTGGATCGATGATTGTCTATACCCGAGGTGATGTCGTTCGTCTATCAGGATCACTGATGAAAAATCAGTGGCTCACGATCAAAGCGGCGGCAAATCTGCTGCTTCAGGATCATCCGCAAGGCATCATCATTGATTGCGCCGAATTAGGGCATGTCTCCGAGGATGGGGCGATGACCTTCCTCGACGCCATGAAGGATATCACTGCGGCGGGTTCTCGGATCGTGGTGGTCAATTTACCTGATGCGGTTTTAAACGAGCTAAAAAGCATACCGGGAATAAGAAGCCAGCTTCCCATCTCATCCTCGATCGAAGAGGCTCGAGCCTCCTTGGATCTGATGTCGGATAATCAAGCGAACAGTTCGAGTCGAGCCGGAATGGAGAACCCAATCATCATACCTCTCATCAAGGGGTTCGATACGGAATTCTCACTCTTGATCGCGGAACGAATCGCCAAGGACACCAAGCAGAAAGTCATATTGATCTATTTAATGGAGGTTGCGCGTACATTGCCCCTTGGAGCTCCGTTACCCGAGCAGGAAAAAGCCGCAAACGAAGCATTGAATGATGCTGGAAAAATGGCAGCCAAATCCAATCTTACCGTAGGCAGATATGTGGAACGCGTCCGCCACATGGAGGAGGGGCTGCTGAACGTCCTTCAGCACTATGATGCCTCCTACGTCCTTGTGAGTCTGAATACAACCATCATGGTGGATGATCCCATTCTAACCCTAGTTAACCTTTTAATTCAACGCGCTCCGTGTAATCTGATCATAGGAAAACGAAAGCACGAAGAGAACGTAAAAATATAATAGAGGGGATTGCACGCCGTTTACGATTGACGGTTCCATCAGTTTGAAATGAACTATGAGACTGATTTCAATCTCCTGAATGAAACAGGTAATTGTGAAACTCGCTAATGGAGCCATTTGTGCTGTGAGAGATACAAGCCCCTTCATCTGGATTTTGCAATTACCTCGAATGAACCAAAAAAACCTTTAATCCGTGATTTTCCGAAAGGCAATGAAATGAATGTCATTATTCTGGGATGCGGCAGAGTGGGAAGCACTCTGGCACGAATGATGTATTACGATAAGCACGACGTGACAGTGATCGATCTGGTGAGCGAATCCTTCCGAAGACTCGGAAATAAATTTAAGGGTCAGAGAATCGCGCATAATACCGGATAGTATTG
>JAJZOL010000117.1 GCA_021811565.1 bacterium
TTAGGCGGTGACCCTTTCCGACAAACCCGTCCACTTGCCCCCGCCCGCCGATATTCCCGAACCTGATTATCTCAAAAGCGATCTCCCAACCATGGATATGTCGCAGTGGTTCCCCATTGCGGACAAGAGGGACGACTTTCTCGCAACTCCCATTGATCGCTCCGCCTCACTGGATAAGCCCGCAGGAAAGCACGGTTTTTTGAAAAACGTGGATGGAACTTTCGTCTTTCAGGACGGTACGCCATGCAGGCTGGTCGCAACGGTGGCGAGTCCCATCTTCCCGGATCATCAGCAGGCGATTTACATCGCCAGATGGCTGGCGAAATGGGGGTTCAACGAGGTGCGGTTCCATCCTCTCGCATCGAATGATAACAACGGCGCGATCGATTGGACCCGCGACGACACGCAGCATCTGAACGCCGCCAATATGGATAAGCTGGATTTCTTCATCAACGAACTGGCGAAGCGAGGCATCTATGTGAGGCTGAGCATGCTCTATTACAAGCAGGTGAAAAAGGGGGACGGGTTGGATCATTTCGACGAGGCTTTGGCGGAAGCAAACGCCAAGAATCCCAACTCGAAGTCCGATACCCTGAGCACCATGGGGATAACTTTCTTCGACAAACAGGCGATGGCGGCGAATATCGCGGTGGAAAAGGCGATTATGACGCACCGCAACCCCTATCGTAATAATGTGATGTACGGACAGGATCCCGCCATCAACATGATCGAGGTCACCAACGAAGACTCGACTTTCTTTTACACCATCGACTCCATCCCCGCCGTTTACGCCAAGGAGTTGGATCGGCTTTGGGGAGCGTGGCTCCTCAAAAAGTACGGCTCCAGAGCGAACTTGGATAAGGCTTGGGGTGGCAATTTGGCTCAGGATGAAGACCCTGCGACCGGAACAGTGAAGCGGTTGCCGATCTGGATGTATCAGAATCCATTCCCGCCAAACCAACTGACTCGTGCTCAGGATGAACTGCGCTTCTATTTCAGCCTGAACAACGGTTACTTCAACAAGACCAAGGAGACTCTGAGAGCGGCCGGGGTGAAGCAACCCATCTGCGGAAGCGGATGGCAAGGACCTAATCTCGCGTTCCTCGCCGATCTTTACTCGAATGTACCCGGCATGAACTACATTGATCGGCATCAGTACTGGGGGGGAGGTCCCGGCGGTTGGCAGATTCTACCGGGGCAGATGTTCAACGACGCGACGCCGCTCACCCAGCCGGACATCATGCTGAACCTTTCCGGTCAAAGGGTGCTAAGCATGCCGTTCGGGGTGAGCGAATGGGCGAACACACTGCCCAATCAGTGGCGGTGCGCCGACCCGGCTCTGATGGCTTTCTACGGGCAGGGGTTGAACGGTTGGGACTGCCCCATGATCTTCGCGCATGACATGGGCTTCTGGACGGGCGAAAACGGGTTCGTGAAGTACCTGAAATGGATGTGGCCTGTCACCAGCCCGGAGACGCTCTGCCAGTACCCGATCCTCTCCACCGTTATCCGGGATGGATATGTGGAGGAGGCGAAGCCGGTCTTCATTCGCAATATCTCCGTGAGTCAGGTGTTCGGCGCGAAGCCTCTGCCGAACGTGGCGATTAAATTCCATACCAGCGGCATATACGAGATGCAGGAGAGCGCCAACGTCACTCCGAAATCCACTCTCGTCTTCTATGCGGCTGCGGTGGGAAAGACCGGAATCCTCTTTAATCAGACCGAGAAACCGGATTACTCGATTGATCTTGACAAGTACATAGACCTCAAGGACAAGACGATCCGCTCCGTTACCGGGCAGCTTTTCTGGAACTATGGGAAGGGGTATGTGACGCTCGATGCGCCGAAAATCCAATCCGCCATCGGCTTCATCACGGATATCCCCATCAAGCTGGGGAACTGTGAGATTGAATCCTCGAACAAGATTGCCGCCATCCATGTCTGCTCCTGGGACGGCAAGCCCTTGAGCGTGTCCAAACATATCCTCATATGCGCTGTGGCGCGCACACGCAACACCGGCATGGCGTACACTCGGTTGGGTTCGCGACTTCTCACTTTGGGGAACCCTCCGATTATTATGGAGGGGGTGAAGGGAACGGTGACCCTCTTCCGCACAGGAGACGTGACCGTAACGGCGCTGGATCCGTGGGGGTACCCGGTCAAGAGCATTACGCCAAGGGTCGAGGCTGGAAGGATCGTTATCCCGATGAATGGGGAGAACAAGGCGGTGTATTACGATGTAACGTGGAGGTGAGGAGCCTTTGATCGGTCGGATCAGTCCGATCCGACCGATCATCAGGGCCCCCTTCAACTAGCGCTCCAGTCTCTCTATCGCCTTGGCTATCTCCGCGCGGCGGGCGTAGAGGAGGTCGGGGTTGTCAGTGAAGTGGGTCATATCACGGCAGATTGTATCGGGAACCCTCAGGAGCGGCTCGTACTTCGCCCGCTCGGTGGGGGATTTCAGACGGTTCACGAGCGACTGCAGCAGGTGAAGATAGTCCCAATCCTCCACACCCTCTCCGAGCATCTCCCATCGGAGCGACGGCACCGGCGGGACGATTTGCTCCGAGTCATTGGTCGCGTAATCCTGCGGCGGGTAGAAGAACCGACCGTCGCCGTTGCCCCACACGCCCGGGCTGTCAGAGACGTAGCTCATGGGATCCTTCCAAGGGTTCTGCATGGGACCGCCCTTCGAGTGGAAGGGGCTGTTCCAGTAGGTGGTGTCCCAGATCAGCACACCGTTTACGTGGTACTTCCACGTCTGCCACAGCCACATTCGCATCTCAATGGCGGGGTGGTCGATAAACTCTCCGCAGAAGGGAGCCTTGGGGCCGGTGCACACATACCACCACACCTCTTCGCCCAGCTTTTGACGCGCCTGGCTAACATCGGCGACCAAGTTCGGGCTCAGAGGACACCAAAGGTTCACGTCGCCGTATAATTGCGGGGTGATCACAACGGTCATGATCCGTTTAATATCCGGGACGATCCGCTCCAGCCGCTTCATCCCTCTGGCCACAAAAGGGTAGTCGTTGGGACTGGGTTCGTCGTACCAGTAGATGTATGCCTTATGCAGCCATCCGTTTTCCTTCAAATGGTTTTGGATGAGTTTCCCCGCCTGAGCCATTAGGTCCTCGTATTGCGGGGTTCCCGCAGCGAATCCGTAGAGGGAGCCCTCATCGTAATTCGGGTATCGTCCGCCGCCCATGCCGGGGATGTTGATGGTGAAGGCGTTGAATCCGAGTCCGTCAAGATATTTGCGGGCGTCGCGGTCGAAACTGTCGAAGTTGATTGTGATTTTCCCAGGCGACGAGGATTTGTCAAGGCTCATCTCGTAGGGATGCAGCGCCATGGGATTATAGGGATTGATACCGTTTTTGGCGAACGCCTCCATGAATAGCGCCCATTCCTTCTCAAGGGCGGTTTTGGATTTGATGTGAAAATACTGTTGGATAGTCCCAACATCCACCCCGAATCCTGAACGGAGCGCGGTATGTTTTGGCAGGGTGAAGTTCCAAACGTGACACCTCACCTGCGCCTTCGCCCTCCATCCGCTGGAGGATTGTAGAAGGATGAAACCCGTGTAATCGCCCGCGCGAGCGTTTTCCGGCACGTTGAGCGTGATCCAGATCGGGTTGTTACGATCGGGGACCGGGCGCCAGTTGGCAGGAAGTGGAGGCAGCGGGTCGGGCCACTCCCCTGCGAGCCCGATGTTATCCGTCGGAGTGGTGATCGGCACGTACGCCACCTCGCGAAGCGAGATCGCCGAGGCGGGAATGATCGCTCCGTGATGGCCCCGCAGGTCGGTGACTCTGACCTTCATCGTTCCGGGCTTTTGCGGAACCACGATCAATTGCATCGCCTGATGTTCGCGCCTCGCCGCTGCGAAGTTTATCGCCTCACTGGCCGCTTCGGGGGCTTCGCGCGTGAGTGACACCTTTCTCGCCCCGACGCACCACCAAAGCAGGCAACCCTTCGGCGCCTTAAGCCTTTTGCCGAAGACACCGGCGTAGTAATCCGGGGTGTATAGGGACGTTTGAGCCATGTAGGCTGCGGAGCCTCCATTGGGCTTCAATACGACGATCATTTCCGAATCCCCCGCAGGGAAGGAGTTCATCTCCGCAGCAGCCTGATAGACTCCCTTTTCAGCCTTGCGGAACGACAGGGGGCGGATTGACCTTGGCTTGCCGTCCTTTTTGAACAGAATATCGGCTTTCATGCGGCGCATCAGGGATGTGGATTTTGGTTTGACTTGGATGATCAGGTCGGAGTTCGTAAGTGCATATGTCACATCGCCCCACTTTGGCTGAGCGCCTGCGAGGTAGAGCGATCTTCCCGCGCACACCGGCGTTTTTTGGATCAACTTGCATGTGAAGACCCCTTCGTCAATCTGAAAGTTGACGGGAGCGTCGGAGTGCACGGGGTTCGGCGCGGCTACTAATCGCATGCGAAAATCCGTGGTGTCCTGAACGCTGAGCGGCACAGCGAAGCTCCTTTGCCCCACATCCGTGAGGGTTCCGATCGTTTGCCAGTCGCTTCCGGAATGGGATATCTGCACCAAACACCCTCCGCCGATATGGTAGTTCATATCCACGGTCGCCAAGCCATCGCGGAAAGGGAAGGGATTGCCGAGGCGATATGTTACCGACTGTCCATTCCCGAAGACCCAGCGGTTGGAGTTGAAGGTGGCGGTGAAGCTCTCCAAAGACCTGCTTCCGTTGATGTTGTCTCCTCCCAAACCGGGCTGAAAGATGTAGGAATCGCCTGTGAGGCGTTCACCGTCGCCCATGATGAAGGGTTTGCCGTTCACCTTGAGCACGGTGTTCACAGCGGTGACAGGTTCCAAGGATGCGTCGGCGAAGTAGACCGTTCCCTTCAATTGCCACTGTCCCAGTCGGAGAGTCGCTTGGGAGACCGTTGGCGGTGCGGTGAAAATGAAGGAGTAAGTTTTCCAATTCGTGGTGGGGATGAAGTCATGATTGCAGAAGGAGGCGCCGGAAACCGCGCAACCGCCCGTCGAACCTTCGGAGCAGCGCATCCGGAATGTGAAGCGATAGTCGCCCATGGGGGTGAGCGGCGGCAGGGGATACTCCCAGGTGTTGGTATCGGAGCCGTCGCCCGATACGGAGAGGCTTCTCTCCTTTGCGGAGGGACCGCTCTTCTCCCACGTCCCTTTGCCGGATGTGAGCCTCCACCCTTGCGGGGTGTTTACGCGAGTGTTGAAATGAAACCTTAGGTTTTGCGCATTGGCGGCGGAAAGTGCGCCGCAGGCAAGGATGATGAGAAGATATCGCAAGGATTTGCTCATATTATTCTCCCTTTTGCTAAGGATCGGTGGACTTTATCATCTGCGTTTTTTCCAAAACCGGATGCGAAACGGGATTCGATAAACATAGCGCATCTTGACCTCCCTCTCAACGAGAGAGTGGCGCCGAAATAATCCCGATGCATCATCATCTATTTTCGTTGAAGTATGGCATACAAATATCGACGGTGCAACGAGAAGGAACGAACCGTTCGGATCTGGATGCCATAGCGGTGGGTTATTCTATTGCATCTCTATTTTGGAGCGTTTCAATCACCTTAAGTATAGTGACGCCATGAAGTCCGGAAAAAGGGGGCGGAGCCCGGCTCGAACGGTGCGGCGAATGCGTTTCGGTTTATGTACGCAGTTTGTGGATAGGGAAGGGAGGTATCGCTCTTTATGTTGTCTCAACTATCATCCAGGGCGCCGTCTGTTGAAAATGGCATGTAAAAACGTGAAGCTCCTTGAACGCGATTCTATTCCGGCAGGGAATATCCTTTAAGGTACTCATAGGATTCACTTTCATGTTCCGCGTAATCGATGGCTTTCCTTCCGTATTTGTCCGTAAGATGCGGATTGGCTCCCATTCGCAAAAGTAATTGCAATGCGAAAGTATTGTCTTTTCGCGCGGCATGA
The DNA here is from genome assembly GCA_021811565.1 of bacterium. Lineage (GTDB taxonomy): Bacteria > Armatimonadota > Chthonomonadetes > Chthonomonadales > CAJBBX01 > DTKV01. Next base: position 5,942 of record JAJZOL010000117.1, read on the forward strand.
ATTAATGCGGTCTCACCGTTTATATCGCATGCATTGATGTCCGCTCCATGTTTTAGTAAAGCTTCGACGATGTCCGTGTGTAGATCAAAAACCGCCAGCATCAGCGCGGTCCATCCCTTCTTGTCTTTTGTTTCGATCTCCGCACCATGTTTTAGCAACACTTCGACGGTGTCCGCATGTCCGTAAAAAGCCGCAAGCATGAGCGCCGTCCATCCGCCTTTGTCGTTGGCATCGATCTTCGCCCCGCGTTCGAGCAGCAATTCCACGGTGTCCGCATGTCCATAATGTGCCGCCAGCATGAGCGCCGTCCAACCGCCCTTGTCTTTGGCTTCGATCTTCGCTCCGCGTTCGAGCAGCAATTCCACGGTGTCCGCATGTCCATAATGTGCCGCCAGCATGAGCGCAGTCCTTCCGTCCATGTCTTTGGCTTCGATCTTCGCCCCGTGTTCGAGCAGCAATGTGAGGGTGTCGTTTTTACCTTCCTGAGCCGCCGCTATGAGCGCAGTCCTTCCGTCCATGTCTTTCGCCTCGAATTTCGCCCCGTGTTTTATCAGCGCTGCTGTTGCGGCGTTATTTCCAATGAGCGCCGTTATTATCAGCGCCGTCCGTTCGCCCATCTCTTTCGCTTCGATCTTCGCCCCGAGTTTTATCAGCGCTTCCACGGTGTCCGCATGTCCCTCCAGTGCCGCCAAAATCAGCGGGGTCATTTCTCCATTGTCTTTGGCTTCGATCTTCGCACCGCGTTTTATCAGCGCTTCGACGGTGTCGGTTTTCCCTTGCTGAGCCGCCAAATGCAGCGCAGTACATCTGGCATCATCTATCGCTTCCGTATACGCGCCCCGTTCGAGCAGCACTCTGACGACGTCCGTGCGCCCATGAAAAGAGGCATACATCAATGGTGTCCACCCATCTTCGTCCTTCGCATTCACGTTCGCGCCATGACGTATCAACAGTGCAGCGATTTGAGGCGTTGGGGCGTGCATCAAGGGGGTCACGCCCTCTTCATCCCTTACATCCGCATTCACGCCGGACGCCAAAAGCTTTTCAATTATTCGGAAGTTCGAGGCTTTCACCGCATCAATCAATTGCGTGGACATACGCTCCTCCGTAAAGCATGAATGTATAAGATCCCTTTATAATCTTTCGAGGGCCGCTCCCGGAAACCGATTGGACGCTTTTTGTATACCCTCATTTTCGCAATTCGGCGAATATAAAGCGAATGCGCGGTCTCCCCCAATAAAAAGAGGGGCGTTCCCCTTGCATGCCCCGATACCCGGCACTCGACACCCGACACCCGATATCCGACACCCGACACCCGATATCCGACACCCGATACCCGATACCCGACACCCGACACCCGATACCCGATACCCGATACCCGATACCCGACACCCGACACCCGACACCTGGCACCCGATACCCGACACCCGATACCCGACACCCGACACCCGACACCCGACACCCGACACCCGACACCCGACACCCGATACCCGACACCCGACACCCGACACCTGGCACTCGACACCCGACACACGATATCCGACACCCGACAC
>JAJZOL010000166.1 GCA_021811565.1 bacterium
GACAAATCACCACGGGGGATGCACTGGATGAGCTTGCGGACAGGGTGCTGGATGCGAATTCCCTCGACGACATGCGTCTGGATGATATCCTTCAATAAAGCCACACCCATCGCTCGGATTCGAATATGATACAATAGGTAACGAACGAAATAACGGAACACACAGGGAGGCATGCCATGAAGCACGATCAGCTCTGGAAGGAGGTTCTTCTGACGTTCCTCCGCGAATTTCTGGAATTGTTCTTTCCCGAGGTTGCGGAACGCATTGATTTCAACGGAATAGTTCCGCTGGACAAGGAGGTGTTCACGGATACTCCCGACGGCGAACTGCGGGAGCCGGACCTTGTTGTTCAGGCGCGCACCAGGGATGGCGACACGGAGTTCATACTGATTCACGTGGAGGTGCAGGCGGAGCGGAGGAGCGACATGCCCTTTCGGATGTGGGAGTATTACAGCCTGCTTCGAATGCGCAAGAAAGCTCCGGTTTTTCCGGTTGTGCTGTATCTCGCTCCCGGGGCGGGAGGCGTCACGGAGGAGGAGTACGCCGAGAGGCTGTTCGGCAAGGCGATCATGCTGTTCCGCTACTCCGCGATCAGCTTGCCCGACTTGCCTGCGGAACGTTATCTGGAGTTGGACAACGCACTCGCGCCAGCGCTCAGTTCGCTGATGCGCTCCGAGAGCATGGATCGCGTGACGCGCAAGTTGAAGGCTTACGAACGTCTGTCGCGGGCGCATCTGGACGAGGCTCGCGGAACGATGTTAATGAACGTGGTGGATCAGTATCTCGTATTGAATACGTCGGAGCAGTTGGAGCTGGAGCAAAGGATTGAAGGGGCGGAGCCCGAGGAGGTCAGAGAAATGTTGACACAATGGCACGAGCGCGGCAGATCGCTTGGAAGACAGGAAGGCATTCAGGAAGGAATACAAGAAGGAATACAAGAAGGGATTCAGGCAGGGAAACAGGAGACTTTGCTTCGCCTGATGCGACGAAAATTCGGCGAATTGCCGGAGGGGGCGGTGAGGACAATAAGACAAATCACCACGGGGGATGCACTGGATGAGCTTGCGGACAGAGTGTTGGATGCGAAATCACTCGACGACATGCGTCTGGATGAGATTCTTCAATAGAGCCACACCCCTCGGTTGGATGCGATTATGTTACAATAGGTGAAGAACGAAATATCGGAACACACAGGGAGGCACGCCATGAAGCACTACCAGCGTTGGTAGGTGTTTTTTTAGTTCCTGGGTCCCCATCTCTACAATTCCAGCACACCATCGTCGCCAAAATCAGCATTTCACAATCCAAAATCAAAAATCCGCAATCTTCACCAGTTCGCATCCATGCGCGGGGAGGTTCGCCGAGAACTCCCCTTGAAAGACACCGAGGTTCTTGTGGCTCCAAACATCGCGCACTTTCGCTTTGCCAGTAATACCAATCTCGCTCCACGACACTGCAACGCTGGATGGGGACGAGGAAAGGTTGAAGAGAGCCACAATCCGGCTTTCCTCTTTGTGGAATACGCACCAAACCTGCTTCTCCCCGCTCGCGACCCTCACTGCGGGATCTCCTGACTGATCCACGGCTATGACCTCCTTGTTGGTGAGCAACTTGATCCCGTATGAATCGAGTTTGGTCAAATCGTCGCCGATATATAGAGGGGAGCAGGAAATCGCCCAAAGTGTCACGACTGTTTTACGCTCTATATCCGTCAAGCCATCCATCTCACCGTTCCCCACATCAAGGGAATCCAGGTCGTCCCAGCCTATCCCCTTTCCCGACAGCCCGGACCAAGACGCCACGGCGTCAAAGGTTCTGAAGATATTCCCCCAGTCTGTCAACGTGTTTCCATAGCTATCCACATCATCGCCCACACGCCAGCCGTTGGCGTACTTGCTCCAAAAATCGGCGTAATGACTGTCGATACGCCAGGAGAGTTCCAACCATATCTTACGGTGCGTTTTACGAATCGCCTTCGCCCATGCCTCCACATCAGGGCGGGCATCAGCGGTATTGTCATGATCGGATCCGGGGACCACGCCGTCGAGCTTGAGGAAATCCACCCCCCACGAGGCGAACAGGGAGGCGATGGAATCGATATACTCTTGGGCGCCGGGCTTGGAGAAGTCTATTTTGTAATGCCAGCCCCAACTGTTAGCGGGGGCAAGGGGTGTCGCTGCGATATCTTGAAGGTGATATGGCGTGCCAAGAATGGGGGGATTGCGGTCATACAGGTCTCTAGCGATTCCCGGCACCCAGTATATTCCCAGTTTCTGCCCGTTCCGATGCACATAACGGGCAACGCCCTTAATTCCATCCGGGAATTTGCTACTATCCGGAATCGGTCTGCCGTACACGTCATATCCTCCGCTCCAGCCAGAATCCACATTGACATACTTGTATCCGAATTTTTGCAATGTTCGGTGCATCGCGTCGGATTGCTCCTTGACGTGCGCCTCGGTGAGCCAGCCCATTCCATCGTAACCTGGGAATTTGGTTGCTTCAAGACTCCAACTGCTCCACCCCATGTAGGGTTTGTCAGCGAACCCTGAGCCTAATGCCCGACTCGGTTCGGGATGTAAAACCCCCATGAGAACAATCGCAAGGACATATGCGGTGTTAATGTCATTAATCGGGTTAACCTGTACCAGTAATATTCACCTTAACCTGTACCAGCCATATTCGCATTGACCTGTACCACCCGGATACATATTCTGGTTGTTGCCATCTATCGTTCTTTTCTGCCACGTTGTTGACAGAGGAGAACAGAATGGAGCGAATAGCTTTGTGCTTAATACAAGAAATCATATTCCGTAAACGGAGAGGTCAATCAGAGCGAGAAATTTCACGTGACCTTGGTCATTCACGCACAACCATTCGTCAGTACTGCCGTCATGCCAAAGAACTGGGTTTTCTGGATATGGACAAACCACTAGCCCAAGAGTCGGCTATATTGGCGTCGTTTGGTCCGCCTGTTGTGCGAGAGCGAGTACACTCGTTAGTAGTGCCTTATGCTGTACAGGTGAATGAGTGGATACAAGCAGGTTTGGAAGGTACTGCAATTTACCAGCGTCTAGTGCGCGAGCATGGTTTTCAAGGCAGTTATTCCAGCGTATTGCGATTTATTAATCGTCAGATCATCACAAATCCGGAAACCTTTGTCCGCATTGAAACGTTTCCCGGTCAACAGGCACAGGTGGATTTCGGCTCCGTAGGGCGTATGTACAATCCCGACACCGGCAAGGATCACAATGCCTATGTATTTGTGATGACGCTTTCATTTTCTCGTCATCAATACATTGAGTTTGTATTCGAGCAGAATATGTCAGTCTGGATTGGGTGTCACCGCAGAGCATTTGAGAGCTTTGGCGGTATACCTCGGGAGATCGTGGTGGATAATCTCAAAGCTGCAGTTATCAAGCACGAGATGGAAGACCCGGTTTTGAATCAGGCATATACTCAAATGGCTCAGCACTACGGTTTTCTTATCCATCCTTGCCGTCCACGCACTCCAGAACACAAAGGGAAAGTGGAGAACGGTGTGCACTACGTTCAGCGTAACTTAATAGCTTCTTACGATAAGATGTCTCTGCAAGAGGCCAACCAGAAGGCAAAAGAATGGGTTGCAGAGGTGGCGGGAATGCGCAAACATGGCACCACACATGAGCAGCCTCTCGTACGCTTCGCCGAAAAGGAAGCAGAAAAGCTGCTGCCTCTCCCGGATCGGACATTCGAGTTGCAGCGTGTTTGTTGGGCGAAACTTCATCGTGATTGTCATGTTGTAGTAGAGGGGTGCTATTATTCCGCTCCTTTCAGTCTGGTGGGTAATAATCTGGAAGTGCTTTTGTTTGAACATACTGTCCAACTTTATCACAAAACGGCGCTGCTTGCCACGCATCTGAGAGCCACCAAAAAAGGAGAGCGCATCACCCGCTATGAGCATCTGCCATCGGACAAACGCATCTATCTTGAGCGTACCCCTGACTTCTGCCGGGAACAGGCTGCAAACGTTGGACCATATTGCAGCCAGCTAGTTGACATGATATTTTCCAATGGACCAGCAGACCAGTTGCGTGCAGTGCAATCCTTGATTGGTCTCATTACAAAGTACACTGCAGAACGGGTGGAAAATGCGTGCAAAAGAGCTATTCACTACCAGGATCCACACTACAAACGTGTTAAAAAAATACTGAGTGAGGGACTTGAGATGGAGCCTATTGATGACATAGACCCGCCGTTTAAGCATGAACCTCATAAATCGTATACGTTTGAACGCAATCCAGGTGAGTTCTTTACACTGGAGGTGAGATCATGATGCCCCATCCCCTTCACCCAAAACTTAAGGAACTGCATATGTCGGGTATGCTAGAAACCCTGGATATTCGTGTAGAGCAAGCGCGAATAAAGCAGCTTTCCCCGCTGGAGTTCTTTGCACTTATGCTTGATGATGAGATTGGCCGTCGTCATCAGCACAGGCAGGATGTTCGTGAAAAGGAGGCTGGTTTTGAATCCAGCAAACTGCTTTCTCAATTTGATTTTGCAGCGGTGCCTACACTCAATCGTTCTGTTGTTCTGGAGATGAGTACATGTCAGTTCATTTCCCGCCATGAAAACTGGCTCATTTATGGGCCAACAGGGGTGGGGAAAAGCCATCTGGCAATTGCTATAGGACATGAGGCTATTTCTCGTAATATGAACGTCTATGCCAGTTCCACGCACAAATTGTTGGCGGATATATATGCAGCCAGAGCAGATGGAACATATCGCAAACGGCTCAATAGATTGATGAATTGTGATCTGCTCATTCTGGATGATTTTGGTCTGCGACCGGTTTCACAGGTAGGGGCGGATGATCTGTATGATATCATTCAGTCCCGTTATGAAAAAAAAAGTATTATTCTGACCAGTAACAGAGCTCCGGAGGAATGGGCGGATGTATTTGGAGATGGACTTCTGGCGTCCGCTGCGCTGGACAGACTGACGCACCATGCGCATGTAACTTGCATCACGGGGGACAGCTACCGACAGCGGCAAAGAAATACTTAGACAACAACACAATTACCGCCACTAAAAGCTGATTAAATATATCTATAAGGCGACAACCGGAAGGGCGAAAGTGGTACAGGTCAAGGCGAATATGGGTGGTACAAGTGAAGCGACTATTGACAGTGTTAACAAACAGCCTCGGTAAAATGACCGACCTCATTTCATTTACCCGTACCTGCCATGGAGGAAAATGGTTTCTGAGTGCATGGCTGATACCTGTTGACATCAGAAGTGAAGCCGATCCTTTCCATCGCTTTTCGTGCCACTGGATGTACTCCCCAGAGCTTCCACACCAATCCCGTAGTATGGTTCGCCCAATTGACGCTGAAGCTGCCGAGGTCAATGCCGATGACATCATCGCCCACCCAGCTCTTATCCAAGCTAAAGGGAGCTAATCCGTAGGCGCCGTTTACTGCATCCCAAATCTTGGATGACATCCATCTCACGATGTCCTTATCGACAACTTCGGGAATCCAAGTCACATCCGCCAATGCGGACATGGGCCATACCGTACCGTCACCGTCTCCATTGGGAGGCGCGGCGGCTACATAGCCTTTTGGCGAATCGCCCGCGCTGATCCCCCACCATCCGCCCTCATCCTGTTGGAATGTCATCCAATGGGACGCCATCGCCCTGCAAGCAGCCCTGTTCGCCAAGGCGGTCCGCCTAGCGTTATCGTAAAGATCCACGCCATCCTTGTCCTTCATGTTTTTCAGATCGCACCACCCCAACCCATAATAACTTGTAAAGAGCGGAAAACCGGGGTTCAGAATGCGATATCCCTCCAGCATACCGTAATCCAAATGCATGTGATACCAGATATCCTTCGGGATAGAATGGGTGGGGGACCCGATTGCGAGGAGATACGGCATGGACATCTCGCTGGATCGGACATCCGCTCTTCCGTACAACCCGTTTTCAGGGTTCCAAGCCAAAGCCAACACTTGACCATTTTCGGATGAAACGAGGAACCGCGTCCAATCAGCACGATCCACAAGCTCATTCGCCACCTGGGCGACATCCCCTTGGAACCCCTCCGCAACGGTCATACACCCGTTGAAAAAAATTGCGCTATCCAGAACTGACACTTCGCAATCGCCCCAACGCCGACCTGTCTTCCAATCCATGAAGTGGTAAAACAAGCCGAAATGATTGGGCAAGCTTTTCCACGCAAACCGAAGAGTCTGTAACGCCTCCTTCCGCGCCGCATTTTCGCTCAGCCAGCCAAGACGCACCCAAACGGGAAGCAATGAGAGAAAATAACCTGTAGAAGCGATGGACGCCATCGTATTTCGAATTTCCGTATCCTTCCAGTTGGAACTGCGGTCCAATACAAGCCCAGTGTCGGGATTTCGGTAATGCTGAAACCATTTAAAGGATTTGTAAGCGAGCTTTTTAAGCTCCGAGCTTGCAGCGGATTGCTTCCGAATGGAGGAGATTGATGCAATTGCTTTGGAGGAGCTACTCGTTTCCGCTCTCACCATAGATAGGGAATTGAACGGTATCATCGCCAGTAAGAGGATAAAGGATATCATGCGAGCGATTTTCATGAGCCGAGTCTCCAAATCCTTTTATGAAGTGTTTGAGATAAACGATTATCGGATACTTTTCCAAGAGGTGTACGCACTAAATTGAGAATTGTATCCAAACATCCATTCTCGGCATGTAAAAGATAGTTTCCAAGCAAAAACCCTATAATAAAGATGACCGCCCATGCCGATAATATCAACACGGGCGGCTTACTGGTGAGTCGTTAGGGGACGTCTCAAGGACAATCCGTAGCGTTTGGCTTCCGGATTATGGAACGAATCAGCCGCCCGCCTCCTTACTCGCTATTATGACTCTCATCCTCAACCATGCATGTCACGATCCACATACCGATTTATGCCACACTCTCCTGCATTTTTCATCAGTTTTTATCAAGGTGGAGGCGGGCTCTCATGGAATCGCAATGGCGGAATGGTTTCAAGGATGCCAATATCCATGCATTCTTGAGATATTTTAAAGAATCATCGCACCGTCCCGATGATCTCTCTCACCGATTCAGCACCCTGTGATATCAAATATTCGCGAATACCATTCACCACATCCAATGCGATCATGGGATTGACAAAATTCGCCGTTCCCACCGCCACTGCGGATGCACCTGCGAGCAAGAATTCCACGGCATCTTCGGCGGAGGATATCCCTCCCATGCCAATCACCGGCAGCTTGACGGAAGAGGCGACTCTCCAAGTCATGTAGAGAGCCAGAGGCTTGATGCACGGACCTGAAAGCCCCCCGCGACGATTTGCGAGTTTAAAGGTGCGTTTGCGAATGTCTATCGCCGTGCCCACAAAGGTGTTCACCAAAGATAAAATATCCGCGCCACCGTCCTCCGCCGCATGGGCGGTCAT
>JAJZOL010000227.1 GCA_021811565.1 bacterium
TATCCAGCGTCACGCTCGCTTCCGGACGAACCGATCTGAGCATCTCCTCCCCGATGACGAGGTTGCGGAATTCAATCGTTGCGGCGTTGGGGGAGAGTTGGATCACCCGCCGAATCAATCCGTTTTCCAATGTGACACTGTCGGACGTCACTTTTACAGCGGCGCGGTAAGCTTTGGAATCCAATAGCCAATCCGAATTTGATAACTCTACGGATTCCTCCGTTGCAATTGATTTAGGTTTCATGTTGGCGCCTTCTCCAATGGCGGGAATGGCGATCAGCCCGCCACCGATGCATTTGGTGAGAAAATCCCTGCGAGAAGTCCCTGGACTCCGATCCCCGTTACCCATGACATTCCTCCCCGTTGATGCGGAATTACGTTCAAAGCTTTGCGGAAGCGCACGGTGTCAACTGGATATGAAGGGGGTATCGCAAACGCACACCGTTGAGATATATTATTCCTATCTGTGAAGAATGTCAAACGGCTTTTTCTGCGCACGGAACGTTTAATAGTAGTTGATGGGGTTAAAGGCGAATCTCGCGCCGGGAAACATTGAACGGACGTCGGATCGTACCTCTTTGTAGGCTGTAACTTAGTCGGTAATATCCAAAGTGAAAGCTACTGGAAGGATAATATGATAATGAGTTCCAATACGAATGAAAAAGAGATTGCCGTCCTTGCGGGTGGATGCTTTTGGTGCATGGAGGCGGTGTACAAGGAGGTGAATGGGGTTCTTGAAGTCGATTCCGGTTACACTGGCGGCATGAAAGCCAATCCGACTTACGAGGAGGTTTGCACCGGAAAGACCGGGCATGCGGAGGCTGTGAGGATCACCTTCGATCCATCCGTGATCAGCTATAACGAAATACTTCGCGTGTTCTTTCGAATGCACGATCCCACCACATTGAACCGTCAAGGGGCTGATGTTGGCTCTCAGTATCGCTCAGCCATTTTTTATGTGAATGAGTTTCAACGTGACGCCGCCGTTAAAATGATAGGCGAGATAGAGAAAGAGAGGAATTTGAAGGGAAGGATTGTGACCGAAGTCAAGCCGTTGGGTGAGTTCCACATGGCGGAGGAGTATCATCAGGATTACTTTGAGCGCAACCCATCCCAAGCCTACTGCCGAGCGGTGATAGCCCCCAAGGTTGCGAAGATGCGCGTGAAGTGATTTCAAGCTGAATTATAACGAGATTTTAACGCATTAATGAGTGGCAATGGGTTGACATTTACCGTATCCTCCTATATAATGTAAGCAATTAGTAAGCGGAAAGGCTGAACGATGTTTTTACCGGCGGATCAACGAAGAGCGAAAGGAAACAAGCTGTGCTCTCTGCTAAGGCGGACGAGCCACGGCTTTTACATGCCTGAGCATCTATCCGTGTGTCATTTTGAGGATGCGTTTGAGTCTCAACATTTCCATCTCCCCCAAATGCAATCTGTCGTGCGGACCCGCTCAGTGAATGCTTGCTGAGCGGGTTTTTGGTATGTCGTGTCAAAGGAGGGTTCTTGATAATGAGCGAGGAGGTTCTTGTTCTTAATAGCGATTATGAGCCGTTGAATGTATGTCATGTACGCCGCGCCATCTCCTTGGTGTATCTGGGAAAAGCGGATGTTCTGCATACGAACGGTACCCGTCTTGCAACTCTGCATGGAGATGTGAGAACCCCCTCCGTTGTCAAGCTCAAGCATCACGTGCGCCGACCTTTGCCCGAATTAAAGCTATCGAGGCGCACGGTTTTCGCGAGGGATGGCTACATATGCCAGTATTGCGGACAGCCTGCGAAAGACCTTACCATCGACCATGTGATTCCGCGCCGGCACGGAGGGAAAACCTCATGGGAGAACGTGGTGTGCTCCTGCAGGCGATGCAATATGAAGAAGGGCGACAAACTGTTGCATCAAACCGGTATGAAGCTGATGCGTCAGCCGCACCGTCCCCGATATATCCCGTATATCAGCCTGACAAAATACATGGCTGGACGTGAGAATGAAGTCTGGAAGAACTACCTTCCAGTCTTTTCGGAGTTCATGGATTAGCACGGATGTCCAAGACTTCTGCTTCGGAATTGAGCAATTCCTTTATCGCATATTGCAGGCGTGGAATTACGAACACCGGCGGGGCATCGTCGGTGTTTTTGAATGCAAATAATTAGCATATATGGCAAAATACCAAAATAGCAATATGATTGACATGAACCTCGATTTTGAGATATGATTATTTTAAAATGCGCGGATTTTGTCCGACGCTGATATAACAAAGGAGGAACCGCGACCATTATGGTTAATAATGGGGACGCAAATTCCCTGCGCATGTCTTTAATGCCGCTTTTCTCAAAGTGGCAGTCCGATACAGCAAGACACCTCTCCAGGCTTCTGAGCATGTTGCTGTTTATATCACTCGCCCTTCTATCCACTCGTCAGGCCTGGGCTTCTGGCGAGGCGGATTTGAAAGTTCCAGATCTAGGAAGTCAAAACTTCCTGGGCATGACAGGATCCCATCTGCTGATGATCGGAATAGTGGTTTGCATCCTATCCATGATCTTCGGCTTGGTTGTGTCTCAACAGCTTAAGAATGCACCCGTGCATAAGTCCATGCTCGAAGTTAGCGAGCTAATCTACGAAACTTGCAAAACATATCTTGTTACGCAACTTAAGTTCATTGGTATCCTTTGGGCGTTCATCGGCACGATCATTTTGATCTACTTTGGCGTGCTAAACGGATACTTTACAGGAAGAGGGGGACACGCTCCGTACGAGGTCTTTATCATCCTTCTCTTCTCGCTAATTGGAATCGCCGGCAGCACCTCCGTGGCGTGGTTCGGAATGAGGGTGAACACCTACGCTAATTCCAGAACCTCCTTCGCCGCATTGAAGGGCAAGGCGTTTCCCGGGTACCAAATTCCGCTCAAAGCCGGTATGAGCGTCGGAATGCTGTTAATCTCCATCGAATTGCTCATCATGCTTTGCATCCTTCTCTTCATCCCGGGCACATTGGCGGGGTCGTGTTTCATCGGATTCGCCATTGGTGAGTCTCTTGGAGCGGCGGCTCTGAGAATTGCGGGAGGGATTTTCACCAAGATCGCCGACATCGGATCCGACTTGATGAAGATCGTGTTCAAGATCAAGGAGGATGATGCGCGCAATCCGGGAGTTATCGCCGACTGCACCGGAGACAATGCCGGCGATTCCGTGGGACCATCCGCGGATGGTTTCGAAACCTACGGCGTTACCGGCGTCGCTTTGATCGCCTTCATTCTGTTGGCGGTGACTAATATCACCGTGCAGATACAACTTCTCGTCTGGATTTTCGTGATACGTATCGTGATGATGATCGCCGCCGCTTCGGCGTATTTCATCAATGATATTCTCGCCAAATCGAAGTATGGCGACGCGGACTCGTTTAACGCGGAGAAGCCGCTCACAACCTTAGTCTGGCTGACATCCATTATTTCGATTGCGTTGACGTTCATTGTTACGAAGTTGGTTATTCCCGTGGTGGGCGGGGACACAACCATGTGGTGGAAGCTCTCCCTGATCGTCACCTGCGGCACGTTAGCCGGAGCGATCATACCTGAGTTGGTTAAGGTGTTCACCTCCACTGAATCGAGCCATGTTAAGGAGATCGTCTCCGCCTCCAGAGAAGGTGGTCCTTCCCTGAATATCCTCTCCGGTTTCGTGGCGGGGAATTTCTCCGCATTCTGGCTGGGTTTGGTGATCGTTTTCCTTATGGGGATCGCCTACCTCGTTAGTTTGAACGGTTTGGATGTTTTGATGCCGTTGAGCACGACCATCAATGTGTCCTCCGTCTTCGCCTTCGGTTTGGTCGCCTTCGGTTTTCTCGGCATGGGGCCTGTAACCATCGCCGTTGATTCCTACGGGCCTGTGACGGACAACGCTCAGTCGGTGTTCGAGCTTTCGGTGATCGAGCAGATTCCCGGCATCGAAGCGGAGATCAAAAAGGATTTCGGCTTTGATGTTAATTTCGAACAAGCCAAGTACAATCTCGAGGCGAACGACGGCGCGGGCAACACCTTCAAGGCGACAGCCAAGCCGGTGTTGATCGGCACCGCCGTGGTTGGAGCCACCACGATGATCTTCTCGATTATTGTGGCGTTGACGGCGGGGTTAACCACGAATGTGGACAAGCTATCCCTCCTAAATCCGCTCTTTCTGTTCGGTTTGATTATGGGAGGCGCGGTAATCTACTGGTTCACCGGCGCAGCCACGCAATCGGTCACAACCGGCGCTTATCAGGCGGTGGAGTTCATTAAGAAGAACATCCATCTGGAAGGTATTGAGAAGGCGTCCATAACGGATTCCAAGAAGGTGGTGGAGATCTGCACCAAATACGCGCAAAAGGGAATGTTCAACATCTTCATCGTGGTGTTTTGCATGACCTTGGCATTTGCTTGTCTCGATTCCTTCTTCTTTATCGGTTACCTGATTTCCATTGCGTTCTTCGGTCTGTTCCAAGCTCTGTTCATGGCGAATGCCGGCGGGGCGTGGGATAACGCCAAGAAAATCGTTGAGGTGGAGCTGAAGGAGAAAGGCACGCCGCTTCATGATGCAACCGTTGTGGGCGACACGGTCGGCGATCCATTCAAGGATACTTCCTCGGTTGCCATGAACCCGATCATCAAATTCACCACGCTGTTCGGATTGCTCGCGGTGGAGCTTGCGGAACAGATGACCAAAAGCGGTCAGGGTCAAATCCGATTCATCGCGTTCATAGTCTTGTTCTGTGTTGCTTTGATCTTCGTGTATCGATCGTTCTACGCAATGCGAATCGTAATGGACGAGGATTTGGTAAACGTCGAAAAGACTGGATCCAAGGCATAATCAACTTGTCCGTTCACGACGGTATCGGCTTCCCCCTAAAAAGGGAAGCCGTTTTTACAATCCTGTTTCGTAAATGAATGCGGAAGCGACTATGCCCTTTATGCCTTCCCGATGCATGATATTAGGATTAGGTATTCACGCCGAATCCGAGGGGAAGAGATTGGCGTAAAAGGCGACCGCGTATCTGTCCGTCATTCCAGCCACGAAATCGCACGCTCTCCTCGCACGTTCCTCGATATCCCAATTCTCGTTTGCAGCCTCGGTGTCGAACTTTTCCGGATTTTGCAGGTAGGCGTGGAAGAGAGATGTCACAATGTTTTGAGCCTTTCTGTTCTCCTCTCCAGATACCTCCGGATTCCAATAGACCCTTTCAAACATGAAATCCTTAAGTTCATCCGTGAGTTTCGAATACTCAGCGGACATGGTAACGACCCGCTTGCCTTCGCTATTTTGGATGATATCCAGCACCATCGAGGATATTCTTTGCGAGCTTGTTCCACCGAAGGTCTTCCGAAAAATAGTGGGGATATCCTCCTCCTTGAGGATTCCAGCGCGTATGGCGTCATCTATGTCGTGATTAAGATAAGCCACTCTGTCGGCGATACGCACCACCTGTCCTTCACTCGTCTCCGAGACGACTGCGTCAGGGTCGTCCATATCCTTGATCCCTTTGCTGTGGTGCATGATTCCATCGCGCGTCTCCCATGTGAGGTTCAGACCAGGACCTACGCCATGCTTCTCCAAGACTTCCACCACGCGCAGACTCTGTTCATAGTGGCGGAAATTTTGATTGGGCAGCACGGATTTTAACGCGGTGTCCAAGGCTTGCTCGCCCGCATGCCCGAAAGGGGTGTGGCCGAGATCGTGCGCCAGTGCGATCGCCTCGGTGAGGTCTTCGTTCAGGCGTAATGCGCGGGAAACCGTCCGGGCGATTTGCGCCACTTCCAAAGTATGAGTGAGACGGGTGCGATAGTGATCCTGTTCCGGGTTGATGAAAACCTGGGTTTTATGTTTCAGCCGACGAAAAGCGCGGCTATGAATGATTCTGTCTCTGTCTCTCTGGAAGCAGGTTCTCACTATGTCCGGATGCTCATAGCAAGCTCTCCCCTTCGAGGAGGCCGCATGCGCAGCCCATGGAGCGAGGAACTTCTCCTCTCGCTCCTCTTGTTGCTCTCGGTAGTTCATAAATTCTCCCTTGAGATGAAAACAGTATATGATGCCTCCCTCATTTGACAGATGAGTGACCATGCCATATGTTTGCAATACACCTCGCTCTTTATTGTACTCGGCTAACTGCGGACTTTGCAAAAACGATGGCATACCATGGGCTATGCTGGGTGCGTATAAGAAGTAGAAAAGCATGGAATAAGAAAGTTGAGCCGTACGGTTCCATTTTATCAGTCAAACCCCGCTACAGGGTGCGGAAAGGCGATGGATTGTGATAAAATGAACAAACCTATTCACGGATAAAAATAAATGAAATGGAAGAAAAAAAACCTTGAGATTTTTAAAAGATAAGTGTATAATAAGTATGTCAGTGAAAAAAAGCACAATCTAGCCGAGCAAAATAAAAAGGTGCGTAACCACTGAAAAAACGACATTTCCATTAGGAAAATCAGATATTCCGCCACAATTGCGGAAAAAGTCACAAAGGAGTTTTTGGGATGAAGCAAACAATAATTTGGATTGCGGCTTTGCTGTTCGGTTTGGCAACGATCAACGCATCCGCTTTACCGCAATTCGCAGCGAAGGAACACAAGCCCTGTTCGTATTGCCACTTTAATCCTGGCGGCGGCGGGCCTTTAAACGCACATGGGAAATATTACAAATCTCACAACTTCAGTTTTGCGGGATATGATGATCAGAAGGTGCTGGATTCCAACGATTCCTCCGCTTCTCCATCCTGCAAACTCACTTGGAAAATGAATGTCGCGGACAACACGCAAGCCGCGCTTTCCGGTGTATTTACCGAAGATCACCAACCGATGTTAGTTTTGCTGAATGCCAACGGACAGTTGACAGTCTCCAAGGTTAATAAGGATAAAACGGTTGGTTCCGACGCCATGCTGACAGGTGTGCAAGCGGGCGCCGGCATTGGCATAGGGCACATGCTTGACAACTCATCGAACGTGATCGTGGTGCCAGGGGGCTACATTACCATGTCCAACGACACGCTTAACATGCACAAGGCTTCCGGCATTCAATCCGTCGTGGGTGTTGTGAACTGCAAAAAGGGAGTGGACGGACTGATCATAGATAGCTTCGTCAATGGCATCTGGAAAATTGATCCCTCTCAACCTAGCGGAGTGTCGGAAATGAGTGTCGGGAATTCCAGCGACTTTCTCAGTCAGGTCAGCAACATGACCATACACATGACACCGGAAAAGGCGTTGTCGATGGATGGCGGCAAGGTGTGGGTTGGAGGATTATGCTCCCTTAAGACGAACGGGAAACTGTACGGGTGGGTCGCCCTGCAAAAGGGAAACGATCTTCAGTTGTGTCTCACGGATCTTCCTTCGGATATGAGCGCCTCCAAGTGAGTTTGCAGGATGGAGA
>JAJZOL010000206.1 GCA_021811565.1 bacterium
AGCGATATCCGCCGTCGCATTGGCGGCTGGTGCAAACGGCGCGTTCGGAGAGGAGAGGGGATCCGGATTGGAGATTCGGGTGAACCCACAGGCGATTTGCCCCGATAAGAGTGCGATCATACCGGTAACACTTTATAACGGAACAGGCGAGAGGCTAAAATGCGAACTGATCCTCAAATGCGAGGGCGGCACGGTGATTCCCGTTCGCTCCGCTGTTGAACTTCCCCACGGAGGGTGGAGGTTTGTAATCGCCGAGGTGACAATGGCTCCGGAGAGTGCGCAAGCGAAACTAATCTGCGGAGCGGCGGGCGCGAAAGCCTCCGTGGTGATTCGACGGGGTATTGATCTCGCGAATATCGTATGGAAGCAAAAATTCATCCCCGCCTCGGAACCGATCGATCCGCACTGGGCGTCGCCTGACATTGACGATGCAAACTGGCAAGATTTGCGCATTCCGAAAATGTGGGAGAGCAACGACAACGCCTGGTGCCGTGCGCACGTGATGATACCCGAAGCGTGGAGGGGAGAGCCGCTGCATGTGTATCTGAGGGCGGCTGATGACAACGATATCACCTACTGGAACGGGGTGGAGATCGGCCACACAAACGGCTGGGATACCGTGCGTGACTACACGGTTCCCTCCGATCTCATTCGTTATGGTGAAACCAATGTGCTGACCGTGATGGTGGAGAATCCCACTTACGGTGGCGGTATGTACAAGTCACCTTATCTGCTTTACACCGGTTCGCCGGGATGGATGGAGGAGAACAGGAAGAGCCAGACGCCGGTATACCATCGTCCCAAGCCGGGACCGGTCGGTTCTCCATTGCCCATGCGGCCGATCCACGCGCAGGACGGCGTATTGCGTTACCCCGACGGCAAGGAGGTGGCGTTGTGGGGCACGAATTACTATCCCATGTCGTGGTGGCAGTTCGTGAATATGGAGAAGACCGGGGTGGATATGAAAGCGACCATCCGCAAAGACCTGGACAATATGAAAGAGATGGGCGTTCAGGCGATTCGAATCCATGTGTTCGACAGGGAGATGAGCGACGGCGATGGCGACCTTCAGGAGAACATTCATCTAGACCTGTTGCAATATCTGGTGGCACAATGCGAGAAACGGGATATCTACTTCTACTTCACTCTGATCGCGTGGTGGGGGAGTCCCAACGCTTTGCCGGATTCCTTTTCGAATGTCACCTCGAAGCCAGGGATGATGTTCGTGCCGAAGGCTAAAAAGGCGGCGGCTAACTTCATCCGTCAGTTCCTGAATCATAGGAACCCCTATAATCACAAGCCACTCAAGGCGGATCCACCGGTTGTCTTCCTGGAGGTGATGAATGAACCTGCGTATTTCGGCTACGATGATATCACGGGCGATGCGTATCAGCCTCAAGGGGAGACGAAAGAGGTACTGGATAGGGATCATCGAATTTTCCGCGATCTCTGGCGCGATTGGTTGCAAAAGTATCGCTTGACAGACGATCCCGCTTACTTTCCGCTCTTCCGATATGCGTTGATGCGGGAGTATATCTCCGAGATGATCGACGCAATAAGGAGCACAGGTGCGAAACAACCGATCGCCATCTCCTATTTTGCTAGTCCTGGTGAAGATATCACGCAGGCGATCGCCGATTCCGCCTGCGACGCTATCACCGTGAGCGCCTATCCCGGCGGCTGGCAGCATATTAATGACGGAAGAGATCTTTTGCCGGAGGTGGGGCCGTTGGAGTTAACCCCCATGTTGGCGCGTAAAGCCAGAGTTGCATATGAGTTCGACGCCCCCGCAACGAACACAAGCTGCTATCTCTATCCTGCTCTTGCGGCTCATTTCCGCAGCGGCGAATGCCAGATTGCATGCCAGTTTCAGTACGACACCATCGCCACGGCGCGATGGAATACGGACTGGAATGCGCACTGGCTCAATCTGCTCTACACTCCAACCAAAGCGGTGAGCTATATGGTAGCGCGGGAGGCGTTTCATCTTTTGCCGCGCGGGATCAAATACAAGGCGGGGACGGACCACCTCACATTGCCGCCCATGGCGGTCTCGTTCAAGTACAATCTGAGCCTGCTGATGACCAAGGAAGAGGCGCTGTACTCGCGCTCGATCAACCCGCAATGGCATCCGTTGACGCTTCCCAAAAATCCGAGCCGGGTAGTGGGCACGGGCTCCTCGCCCTACGTGGAATACGACGGGAGCGGAATGTATATCCTCCAAAAGGTCTCGCAGAACTCCTATCAACTGATTATTCATCCGGATTCAATTCTCGTGGGGAGTTGTTTGACGTCGTCTTTCGAGAAACCCGTGGCGAACTTGGAATCCCAGAGGCGTCATTTTGCGTGGAAATCGCCATTGGCGGCGGGTGCGGAGTGTTTTCGGGTAAATGGCGGAAAAAGAGTTCCCGTGAAACGCTCCGGAGACGGATGGATCGTGACTCCAGGAGAGTATCGCATCGTAATAGTGCGCACGCCCAAGGGGTGACACCTCTCGAAGAAGTAACGACGATTAGCGTGTATCGGATTCCTGCGGCATCTCATAACCGACGGTTTGCCCGAAGAGTGGAAGTTGAGTGGGAGATAAACGGAGCAGTTTCATCGCCTCCTCTTTGTTACAGTTGTGAAACCAAGCAGCCAAACCCTGCGAAGCGGCGAATAGATAGACGTTTTGTGCGATGAGTCCCGTATCGACATAAAAGTACGCCTTTTGCGTCTCATGATCGTAAAGTCCCGGCTCCTGATAGCCCGCCGTGCTGAACCTGGCGATGTTCGCCACGTAAATCAACCGCACAGCCGCTTCCGCACCGTTCGATCCTTGACGCGGGCCAAGGGCGATCCGTCGATTATCTCCGGAGGCGACTTGATTCAATAGACTCTGTTGGGAATCGTAGAGATAGCTTCCTCCTCGCAATAACACGTAGATATCGATCTCCTGGGAGTTGCTGGCTGAGGCTGCGGTTCTTCCCGGATCGCCAAAGGGACCAATCTCCCGATTCACCCCGAACGCCGCCCATAGGAGATTGGAGAGAGTTTGGAGGGAGATATCCTTATCCTCGTAATATCGGACCGTTTTTCTGCGTTGAAGGGCTTCGTAAAGGGATAATCCGCGAAAACGAGTCGGTTTTGGGAGTAGGATGCTTTTCATGTTAAACTCCTATGTGATGCGTTAGTGGAAACAGGGAAGGGGATCGTGTGGTCATTTCAGAATGATAGCCGAATGAGACTTACTTATTGGATTCGAATGACGTACGATCTGATTGACAGCCTACTAAGAATCCATACGTTAAATGATTATGCTTGAATTCATCCTATTATTTTCATCATGACATATTTTGCAGCTTGAGAGCTATGTAAGAGAATAAGTCGTTTTCATTGAGAGGGGGTAATCAATCGTGAAGCGATTTTTTATAACGTTACTGATAGCGTTACTTGTGTCGTTTATGCTTTTTGCATTTTACGCAGTCTATTTTCTTCATTCGATTATCCGCCATGTCAATGCGGTGGCTGCAACACTGCCCCAAGAGGAGCGCTTGGCGAAACAGGCGGGAATTAATATCGATCCAAGCCATTTTCAGCAACCTCTTCCTCCAGCGCAGATAAATGCGGCATCGGACATCAATAAACTGACCGAACTGTTGAAGAAGCGTCCGCTAACCGTAAAACAGGATGAGGCTTTAAAGAGCTTGCCAAATCCCAATTGTTCGACCGCACAAGTGGATATCGCATGTAAAACGGTGACGCAAAGAGGAGATTTGATGAAGATAGTGACGGATGCGGCTTCCAAGCCGGATTGCGTCTTTAAGCATGAATGGCAACACTCGTTTAAAATAAAGTTTCCGGAAATCGAGACTATAAGAACCGCAGTTCTGATGATTTATGCGAAGAGCCTTTTGCAATTCAGGCGGAGGAATTGGTCCCTGGCAATCAAGACTCTTGGACTCGGTTTCAAACTGTCGAAGTGTTTGGAATCGGATCAAACCTTGCTTGCGTTACTTGTTGAATCGAACCTGAATTATAACACTCTCATCGAGATGCAAACTATTTTGCATCGTTACGCTTCGAACCCGGAGGCAGTAAGGCTCATCGTCGATACCATCACGTATTCCATGGGAGATATGAATATCAAGGGTGCGGTGCAGGGCGAAATCATAATGGGAATCAGCGCCTGCGGTGAAGTGATCCATAAAAATGAGTTAACCGACATTACGGATAGTAAACAGAAGGCGATGCTCCATCATCTCGCCAGGAAGGCTTTTCTTGACGCTGGATTAGCTATCTATTTGAAAGAGATGATATCACTATATCAGGCGGCTTGCATTAATTCTCCTGATAGAACCCAATCGTTAGTAACCGCATACAATCGTATCCAGCAGGATATTCATCATGCCGCCAAAACGCATGATGTGGCGTGGATTTTGCCGATAGTATTCATGCCCGTCAGCAACCCCGGTTGGCTTGGGGGAGGAGTTTACACGGAACGCAATGTTTTACTAGCTTCAGCGGCGGTTTTGGAGTATCACTCCAAGCACGGCTCCTATCCCGCCTCCTTAAATATAATCGCACCGGAGACATTGCATCCCGTCATGGGGAATCCCGTCATATACCATCGCGAGAAAAACGGTTTCACAGTCACCGGGACGTCACAACCGATGGACCTTCGCGGTGCGAAGGTGGCGTTCAAGTATCCGTGAGCACTCCACATGCGCCATCGAAGCCATCAAGGATACGAATCAGGCACGTAATCTCAGCAGTTTTTCCGCGTTGCCATGAGTGATTAGCTCCAACTGATCCTTCGGTATCGGCAGGGATTCGAGGAACTCCTTTCCCTTTGCATTGGGACTGTACGGGTAATCCACCGCGAAAAGTATCCGCTCCGTTCCGACCATTTGAAGGGCGCAGAGAAACGGCGGCAGAGTGAAGTATCCGCTGGTGGTGATGTGGAAGTTTTCCAGAAAATAGTCCCTCAGCCGTTTTTTAAGATGCGGCGCGGCGCGACTCAGCAGGAGGTCGGAACGATCGAGGCAATAGGGAAGGAACTCCCCCATGTGGCCGATGATTACATGAAGGTGTGGATGACGGTCGAAAACTCCCGCAAGAATAAGCCTAAGGGCGTGCAAGCCCGCCTCCGTATGCCACCCCCATCCGCTAATAGAGAGGGCATGAGACGCCTCCCCCGGTAATCCCGCGTAATAGGCGTCGAATATGGGTTTGATGGGAGGAGCGGGATGGATATATATGGGTGCGTCAAGCCTCTCGGCTGCCTCCAAAACAGGTTCAAAGCAGGGATGATCCAGGAATTGTCCGTCAACGGTTCCATTCACGACCGCCCCGACGTATCCAAGTTTGGTGATGCATCGCTCCAATTCCATTGCCGCTTCTTCCGGGTGACGTAGAGGGAGGGTCGCGAGGCCAATGTAACGATCGGGGTTGCGACTGATTCGCTCGGCTAACCTGTCATTTGCATCCTTGACGATGAATGTTTCATCGGTTATCTCATTTTCAAGCGACTCATCCATGGCGGAGATGGAGAGTATTTGCATCGATATCCCGTTCTTGTCCATATCCGCAAGTCTCGCTTCACCTAGATCGGCGAGCTTCACTCGAACCTCCTCCATGTACGGGTTGTTGGGGGATCTAGTGGGGGTTTGGGGGACATCCTCTTTAAGTGCGGCGTAAGAGTAGTGCTCCTCCAATGCGATGATCTTCATTTCTTCCTCCTTTATCGCAAAGAATCGAAACCGGGAAGGAGATTAATGCGTCGATATATAAACATGCGCATGAGATATTTCCCGTTTCGGGTGTGTTTGATGGTTTTTTTGTCAATTCGTCTTCCATATTCATACGTTGAACGGGTTGCAATTATTCACCATTTAGTTGTCATTACGGCAACTTATTTGCAGATCGGATCGGAACGGTATTTGTATCATCCTTGCCCGGACTTCATTGCGAAAGAGGAATGCAACCATGAAACGAGTGTTGATAGCTTTGGCGAGTCTGTTCGTATTTACCGTGCTCGTGTTTGCGGCATATGGAGCGTATTTTTTCGTCACGCTTATCATCCATATCAACAACGCGGCGGACTGTCTGCCTCAGGAGCTTAAAATGGCGAGGCAGGCAGGCATCAATACCGATCCAAGTCATTTTCAACAGACGCTACCCCCGGTGCGGTTGAATGCGGCGATCGATTACGACAGGCTGACGGAATTGTTGAAGAAACATCCACTCACCTCAAGTCAAATGGTGGCTCTTTCAAGATTGGATCATTCGGATTGCACCTCGAAACAATCCAACATTGCTTGTAAAACGGTTGCACAGAGAGGGGATCTCATGAAATTGGTATACGCAGCGGTTTCCAAGCCCGACTGCGTATTTGAGAAAGACTGGACACATGCATTCAACCTTCATTTTTCTGAATTGAAAACCCTGAGAACCGCATACTATTTGCTTCGAGCGGAGAGCCTCGCTCAAGAGCGGCGTGGTCAGTGGAAGCAGGCGATTAAGACGCAAACGATGGGTTTCAAACTGGCGAGAGATGCAGGGACGGAACCAATCTTCATCGCATTGATTGATGAATCGGATTTGAATTATGATGTGTTGATTGGAATGAGAGATATTTTGCGGCTACACGCGAATAATCCCCTGGCGGTTCAGTTAATACATGATGAGGTAAGCAGCGACATAATGGATCCGGACCTCAAAAAAGCGGTCCAGGGTGAAATCATCTATGCTATCAGCTCATGCAATAAGGTTGTAAATGGTGAGTCAGTGGAAGATGATAATGGAGTTGAATCCATGTCAAATGGAAAGTTAGCTGATGCAAATATGGCGATTACCCTTAAAGAATTGATTCCACTTTACAAGGCTGCGTGTTTGAAGCTTCCAGGAAGAACAGAGGCGATCGATAACGCAATTGACGGCATTAATCGCGATATGAACCATGCTTTTCATAGAAAGGATATCACTTGGTTGTTATCATCTGGATTACTCGTACCGTTAACAAATTATTTCAAGGTGATGGGAACTGGAGCCTTTACGGAGCGCAACATCTTGCTGGCATCCACGGCGGTGTTGGAGTATCACGCCAAGCATGGAGCGTATCCCGCTTCATTGGATGAAATCGCACCGGAAACTTTGCATTTCTTCAGGGGAAACCCGCTGACCTATCGGCGTACCAAGAGGGGATTCAATGTCACAGGCGTGTCAAAACCAATGGATATTCCCCACGCGCATCTTTTCTTTCAATATCCATAGTTTGGCATATGCATTGATTCAAGAAGTGCAAAGAGATACAAATGTTCAGATAAATCCGTAATAGGAAGCCAAACCATTTTATTTTCGCTAGATTGAGAGGCTTAATATGAGTGCATTCGAGAATCGTAAATGTGTTCCGTGCATGCGCGGAGCGAAGCCGCTATCAGAAGAGGAAATAAGAGGTTTGATCAAGGATATCCCGGCTTGGAGGGTGGATGTGATTCATAATATCCCTCGCTTGGTGCGGCAATTCAAGTTTCCGGACTTCAACCTTGCGATGCAGTTCGCAATCAGAGTTGGGGAGATAGCGGAGATGGAGGAGCATCACCCCGCGCTGCTCGTTGAGTATGGTAAGGTGACAGTCTCTTGGTGGACGCATCGAATTGATGGATTGCATTTAAACGATTTCATCATGGCTGCAAAAACGGATAAGTTGTATTCCCGATAGTGCCAATCGTTGATACTCGCAATTTCATCCCCGATTAAATGAGTGCGGACAACCACAATGGCGTTGGTCTCTATGAGCCATTCGAATCGCCAAGCACTCATTTCCACAATTGACGTTCTCTTTATGTAAAGCGCATTTCCAAATGGGCGGGATACCGTGATGAGTGGATAGCAGTAATATCCTCCCGCGTTTCATTGGCAATCGACATGTACAATGTATTTTCGAGAAACCGGTAAAAAGACGGATATATAGCCTTGAGCGGTTTGCCGTTAATACATGATGTAGTACGAAGGGAGGCACTACAGTGGGAATAACAGATGCTAAGAAGCTCATTTACAAAACCTGCGACATCCATTGGATAGATCGACGCGGAAACATGATGCATACCGTCTCCAAAGTGTACGACGTTACCTTCGTGCCACTTTATGGCGGTTATCTCATTGTGGATACCGAGGACATTCGACTGGACAAGGTATCCATGGTAACGATTCTTGAAGAGGATGGTTCGGCGATCCCCTTTTATGTCAAAGAGGAAACACCAATGCCGTTGGCGGCATGATCCTCGTTCACACGCTCATGCGATGCAACAATATCGTCAAAATAAAAAGGGTTTGAGGATAAATATTTGTCATTCCGATGATGCGTCGTATTTTGAGTGCACGAACATTTTATTCGAGGGAAATGCGTTCAGCAACCTTTTGGAATCTTCGTAGCGAACGAGAGGTTCACATGGGCAAGAAAGGCGGCTGGATGCGTTTTCCCGATGGAAGGCGAGGTTGCAATATTCATAGTGAGTTGGTTGATGTAAAGCAGGAGTATGCGCTCCGTAATACACAGACAGGTTAAAACGGAACTCACTATTGAGTAGTTCTTTGGCATGTCAAGATTACATTGAACCATTTCATTTTCGCAATTACCAATAACATACAGGGCTTATCCTCAACCAGGCAATGGCGCCTTCCTTTAATTGTTGTATATCGGCTTCGGAACGAGCAACGCTCCGAAGCCTATTTTTCAACTCCTGTTCGAACCGTATTCATATAAATATGCTCCATCCAGAACTTTGCGGTTGACATTATGAGCGTATTTTTTCGGAACAGTGACGATATTCGGATCTCCATCGCTGACAAACCTGGGATAAGGCTTATTCCGCGCGAGTTTTTTTATCCAGCCCTCGATATAACCCGGCATTGCCCCCATTCGCATGATGCGCAGCTTATTAAATTTCCTCGAGATGAAGGGCGGGTTCGGCACTCCAGCCGCCAACATCACACTTCGATTGTTATAAGTCACTCCGTCGTTTTCGCCATGCAGCAGGAAGGGGATGTCCATTTTGTTATGCGGATAAGATCCGTAGGGCAGTGCAAGTGAGTCTTCGACAATGGTCGGCACCCGCTTGCGCATATAGCGAATGTTGTAAGCGAGTTCCCACTGGATGATGGCGGCGCGCATAAAAGCCAAGGGGCGGTGCGTTGTTGTGTGATTGCCTATCTGGAACCCGTTTTTCACGAGGAATTGGAGCTTGGAAGTGACATATTGATGCTGATGGAACGGTTCGGGATTGAAAGATGAATCAGGTAACACATAGAATGTGGCGCGAAGTGGCCAGTCGGGGTGCATTTTATGAAAGCGAAGCAGGATTCCAACGGCGCAGTTAGGATCGATTTTTCCATTTGGAAGATAGTGGAATTGACTGCCTCGGGAATCATCGAAAGTGATTGCCACCGGGGTCTTGCCCGCAGGCACATTGACCCTCGATGTTAGTATGTCATCCACATTCACTGGGTACCATCCCGCCGCGTACATTAGCTTTAATTGATGCAAAAAAGTGTTGGGGGAGATATTCCATCCGTGTATGTCATAGCGCACATGTCCCTTGCGTGCCGTGTCGCCGATTGAGTGATACATTAAAATGGGAATGTCGCCCATTTCATTTGGATGAATTTTACTCAACTCGGCTTTGATGGCGGATAAGTCTTTTGGGGCTGATTGCGCCGCAGCTTGGGGAATAACATGGAATTTGCCGCATCCTGCGAGTAAAATCATACATGGCAGACTCAAAAAAAAGACAAATCCAAGCAGGAAATAACGATTGGAATGTGTATTTAACTTCATGTTGCGTCTCTCTCTAACCATATTAACTTTTAGGAGGATAGTACGATGGCATTAGTTTACAACAGAAAACTCACAAAACACGAACTTCTCCAGTTGACGGGGGATATTTCACAAATCGCCAGGGTGAAGCCTCACATCCTCCGAGACGGACCGGAAAGCGGGGTGTACGCCTTGGATGTGACCAATGGAAGCGGTCTGGAGTTTTCCATTATCGCCGATAGAGGTCTGGATATCTCCTCCGCCAGATACAACGGAATGTCCTTGGCGTGGCGTTCAGGGTGCATGGATAGGAATCCCGCCTTTTTCGAGTCAGATGGGTTCGGATGGCTGCAAACTTTCACCGGCGGACTCGTAACGACTTGCGGACTCACTTGGAACGGGGCTCCCTGCGAGGACGAAGGGAAAGCATTGGGATTGCACGGACGATACAGCCATCTGCCCGCCACAAACGTAAGCTATAACGGGGTATGGAGAGGGGACGATTACTTCCTGGAAGTGAGCGGAGTTGTTCGGGAAACCTCGGTGTTCGGCGATAAGTTACAATTAACGCGAAAAATAACGGTGAAGCTTGGTGAGAAAGTAATTCGGATTCATGACACCGTGGAGAATATCGGGAGCTTGATCTCGCCGCACATGATACTTTATCATATCAATTTTGGCTTTCCCATCGTGGATGCGGATACAAGGTTGGTGGCGAAAGGCAAATCAACCCCAAGAGATGCGGATGCGGAGATAGACTCCGAGCATTACAATCTCATGCATTCACCCGTGCAAGGTTACAGGGAGAAGTGTTACTTTATAGATTTGGAAGAGGACGAAACGCATCACGCCACCGCCTCATTGATCAATCCCAAGCTAGGTGAGGGTGCGGGTGTGTTCGTACGCATTGACAAGCGGGAGTTGCCATGGTTCACGGAATGGAAGATGCTGGGACACGGCGAGTATGTGGTGGGGCTGGAGCCGGGGAACTGTTTGGTTCTGGGGAGAAAAAGAGAACGGGAGGCTGGAAGGTTGCAGAGTCTGGAGCCAGGAGAAACCCGTGATTATCATCTAGAAATCGGCGTGTTGTGATGGCGATGTAATCAGTTTTTCTTCACGGGGGTGGCTTAAATGCCTTTGATCCAGGACATCCAAATTACGAGAATAAGCAAGCCGTTGATAAAGCATTTTATGACGAGCAGAGATACAGCACGGCGCGGCATCGTCGAAGCGATCAATCTGGGGCTTGTTTTAAACGATGGCTCCTTGGATACCGCGGAAGTGGTGACTCCTCCCTACATTTGCGGCGAGACATTGGAAATATCCGTGAAGGCTCTGGATGATGTGAAATCGGAACTCATCGGCACTGACGTGCTGTGTCACCGAATTATTGCGGACGTTCTCGACAAATTCAGGAAGACTGCCCCTGCGGCGATGGCGGGGGTGGAAATCGCTGTTTGGAAGAGCATCAGTCGAATAACTCGAACGCCGCTTTGGATTCTTTGGGGAGGCGCCAAGCGAGAGGTGATCACGGATTTCACCATATCTCCCAATGCCAAATTCGAATCGGATTTGGATGAGGCTGTGAAAATCGGGTTCTCCACCCTCAAAGTGAAAATGGGCGTCATCGGAAAGCGGAACGAACTCTCCGCTTTCCGACAACTATACGACAAACATCCCAATGTGATTTTGCGAGTGGACGCAAACCAAGCGTTTCAACCTGAGGAAGCCCTTGAGGTGATTGACGAGATTCGAAGCATAGGACTCCAGCTGGAGTTAATGGAGCAGCCCACTTCCGCGCATGATTTGCAGGCGTTGCGAAGAGTGACGGAGATGTCCCCTGTGCCAATTATCGCGGACGAATCGGTGCGTACTTTTTCCGATGCATTAAGAATTTACGAAGAACAGGCGGCGCATGGTTATAACATCAAGCTAATGAAATCCGGAATATCCCAAGCTATGTCCATGGTTGCGTTGGCTCAAGCCACGGGCATGCGTTTAATGCTGGGTTGCATGATGGAAGGGATGGCGAATATCGAGGTGTCACTGGCGTTTGCATGCGGCACGGGCGCTTTTGATTTCATCGATTTGGATTCATTTATGTTTTTCCAAGACGACGGAAGTGATGTATTTTTCAAATCGAAAGGCGAAAGATTGATGATGGGGTAGTTTCAGGAAATCGTTGTGAGACGAGATTTCATTCATGAAATGCCCATTATATCTTCGGGATGGGGATTGCGATGAGCATTCCCGACGCAGGCTTATAGAACATAAGCAAGGATTGTGATATACTTTGTAAGCTAGTATAAATGCAATACCCGAGGATGGATTAAATGGCTTCGAAGAATGTTCCTCAAACCACGCCCGGTTGGCTTAAGTTTCTACGTTACGCATTTGTTTTTCTTGTTCTCTTTTTCTTGCTTTTCGGCACTCAATTGGTTCGCATCTACACTGATTGGCAATGGTTTGGAGAGCTTCATCAGCGCATCGTTTTCTATAAAAGCATAGACGCCAAACTTTTGTTGTTCTTCGGATTTGGCGCGCTTTTCTTTATAATCGTGTATGTGAACATTTGGTTGGCGATAAGGTTTTGCGAGTCACGTTCCATTATTCGAATGATGCATGATGACCGCGTTCAATTCACGGACTCCGCCAAAGGGGTTGTTCGCTGGGGTGCGCTGGCTGGATGCATTCTATTATCATTCCTTGTCGGTGGAAACGCATCCACGCACTGGTCGGAGTATCTCCTTTATCACCATCATATTCCTTTCGGAGTGTCGGATCCTCTTTTTCATCTTGATATCGGATTTTATGTTTTCCGTCTTCCTTTTCTCGATTATATTCAAGGTCTCGCACTATTTACAGTCGGATGCGCGGCAGTCGGGGCGTTCGCCGTGCATTATATTTACAACACCATCGATTTTCTAGGATCCGGGGCAGCCCCCATCGCTTCATTTGTGCGCAAGCATATTTTGGCTCTTTTGACGGTATTTGCGGTGATATTCGCATGGGGGATTTTATTAGGGAGATACGACCTTCTTACCAATGACAACGGGGTCTATTTCGGAGCGGGTTATACGGATATCCATGCGAGGCTCCCTGCCGCGAACATCAGCGCGGTTGTGATGCTAATTGTGGCTATTTTATGTTTGGTGAACATTTGGGTGGGACGTCCATTTCGATTGCCCATAGCAGGCTTTGGAGCCTGGGTGGTGATTGCCTTTCTTGCGGGAGGGGTATGGCCCTCGTTGATGCAACGATTTACGGTGGTGCCAAACCAATTCGGGATGGAGAAACCCTATATCGCATATGATATCAAGTACACGCAGCAGGCGTATGGGTTGAGCAATGTGCAGGTTCTTCCGTTTTCTGGGGTGAAACCCGCCGACGCCAATGTGCTAAGGGAAAACGAGGCGACGATCAAGAACATTCGTTTGTGGGATTGGCCTCAGTTAGGGGCTGTTTACACCGCCAAGCAAGCTCGGCAAACTTATTACACGTTCGATCTTTCCGCCAATCCCAATTCCGGAGCCACAGGTTTTGACATAGACGTCGATCGCTATCATTTAGGCGGGGAATATCGTCAGGTGATGCTTGCCGCGAGGGAAATGAATCAAGCGGGGTTGCCCAATTCGGCGCAAACCTGGCAAAACCAGCGTCTTCAATACACACATGGTTACGGCGTGGTTATGAGTCCCGTCAACGAGGTGGATTCTGACGGATTGCCCTCCTATTTTCTCAGTCAGATTCCCGTGCAATCCTCAATTCCAGGTTTCAATGTTACCGTACCGCAAATCTATTACGGTCAATTGAACAACAGTTATGTTCTTGTGGATACGAAACAACAGGAATTCGATTATCCCTCCGGCGATAAGAATGTTATGACCCAATATGATGGCACTGGAGGCATAAAACTCGGAGGAATCGTTAACCGTACCATATGGGCGTTAAGAACGGGAGATGCAAATCTCCTTCTTTCCACGGATCTAACGGATAGCAGTAAAATTCTGTTCAGACGAAATATCCGTAATCGCGTGGAGACTCTCGCTCCATTTCTAAATTGGGATAATGATCCGTATTTGGTAGTGGATAATGGGAGACTCGTCTGGATTATGGATGCCTACACTGTGACTGATCGATACCCATACAGTAAGAATACCGAGGTTGGAACTGGTATCGACGGGGTGGATCAGGTTTTCAATTACATTCGTAATTCCGTAAAAGCCGTGGTGGATGCATACAACGGATCGGTGACGTTTTATGTTTCCGACATGAACGATCCCATTATAAAGGCGTGGTCACAGATATTTCCAGGTCTGCTGGTTCCGATGTCTCAAATGCCTCCCGATCTGGTGCAGCATATTCGTTATCCTGAGGATATGTTCAGGTTTCAGCGCAATATATATACGATCTACCATATCAACGATCCATTGGAGTATTATCAAAAGAATGACGCTTGGATGGTGCCCCCCGATCCCACAGCCACACCGGATACCACCGATTCCGCTGGTGTGATGGGAATGGAAAATTCCCAAGCGCGCATGCAGCCGTATTACATCATCATGAGGCTCCCCGGAGAGAAGCATGAGGAGTTCATGATCATGTCGCCATTCACGTATTTGTCGATACCCAACATGTCGGCGTGGATGTGCGCCAAGTGCGATCCGGGGGATTACGGGCATCTTTTGGTTTATCGATTTCCCAAGAACAGCACCATCAACGGACCGGGTAATATCATGGCGCAGATAAACTCTCAGCCTGAGATATCTCAGTTTAGAACCCTGCAGAATCAGCAGGGATCCCATGTGCTTTTTGGGAATATGCTTGTGATTCCTATGAACTCGTCGATTGTGTTCGCTGTTCCCTTGTACGTTCAATCCACCGGCAGCGGATCGGCATCCGTTCCAGAGATACGCGAAGTGATACTCGCCACCGGCGACAGAATCGTGATGCGTCCCACTTTGGAGGAGGCAGTTGCGGCGTTGCCCAGCGCGGGGTCGGCAAATCAATCATCCAACCAACCCGCAAACTTACCCGCCAATCCTATGAAAATCAATACTTTTCCCAGTGGCGGATCTCTAAAGGATATAATCAAGCAACTATCCAGTGAGTTGCAAAACGCACAAGCCAAACAAAAGGAGTATAACGACGCTTTAAATCGTATGAGCCAAACCATTCAACAACTCAAAAGCAAAGTGGGTTCAACTCCGTAAGTAAAGAGAATTCAGTTGCTGAATAATGGAATTGTGACATGATATGTTGATGCGTACGCTTGGAGAACGATTGTATGAACGATCCGGATAGGGTAACGGGAAATGGAGCGTACTCATGGGGAACTATGCTTGATACGCTCTCCATGATCGCCTCGCATGAATCCATGCGTAACATACTCCATCAAATAACGAGGAACGCGCGTGTTATCACCTCCTCATTTAACGCAGCGATAGCTTTGCGCGCCTCTGATTTCGAGACACTTAATTTTTGCGCAGTTGATGGAGAGATGACAGATCAACTGCTTGGATTGCATATCCGCACAAATGATTCCATTGCAGGCAAGGTTTTGGAACAGAGACGCACCATGATCATGGATGAAGGGATTATCACCGATACATCCCAAGGCGAGAAGACACGCAATTCCATGGTGCCTATTTTTCTCAAAGGGGATGTTCATGGCGTTCTGATTGTTCAAAAACGAACCGATCAGGGGGATTTCACCGAGGAGAACATCGCAGCTCTGGAAAGCCTAAGCTGTCTTGCCGGAATAGCATTGGAGAATGATTCGATTCATGATTCCGCTAACGAGGCGATACGAGAGTTAACCGTATTATACGATACCACTAAAGCCGTGAACGGAACTTTAAACGTTCACGAAGTGATCAATGGAGTATTAGGGGCGATATGCAAGCACCTTGAATATCAGTCCGCTGTATTGTTTTTAATGAATGATGAAAAGACTCATCTTTTTATCGCCGCCGATCGCGGATTGAACGAAGATGAGAGAGAGGTTCAGCTTTCCGCCGAGGCTCCGATCATATCCACCATTCTGGATTCGGATCGCCCTGCGTTATTTGTTGACGATGAGTGTCTCCCATACGCTCAGGATATTCCTTGGGTGGAGAAAAGCCGCTCTATAATGATTTCCCCCATAGGCAATCGTCAGGAGGCGATCGGACTTATTATCATTACAAGCTCTCTTCCCTCCTCCTTTACCAGAAACGATTTAAGAATGCTGAACGCGGCGACGGTTCAAGCAGGTATTGCTCTCGCCAACGCATCTCTGTACGAAGAGGAGTTGCATCGCGCCGAGGAGGCGACGGCGTTATACGAGCTGTCACAGCACGTTAACGCCACTCTCAATCTTGATCGTATATTTCAATTCATATCCGGCAGTGTCACCAATTTATTAAAGGTGGATCGATTCGCTTTGATGCTATACGATCAGACGAAAAAAAGACTTGTCACTCGGGTGTCCGCGGGATTGAACGATACCGATTTTGTCAAGTTGGAGCCGGAGGTGGGCAAAGGCATCCCCGGATGGGTGTTTGAATGGATGACGCCGACTGCGGTGGCGGATGTGAGTGCGGATTCACGAAACCGATCCTGCCCCATCCATCAATTCGGAGTGTGTTCCGTGATATGCGCCCCTATGTCCGTGGGAGAAGAGTGCATCGGAGTGATGCTCGCCATGTCCTCCACTCGGCGTTTTTTCACCGTTGCTGAGATTGAACTTCTTTACACTATTTCCAACCAAGTGTCCGTCGGCGTGGTCAATTCGATGCTGTACCACAACGCCAGAGTGAAATCCACCGAAATGCGCCGCCTGATTCACAGAATTGCGCGTGCGTTGGGGTCTGTGACGGATGCAAGTACCACCCCCCAATTGCTGTCGGATATATGCCAGGAAGTAATGAAAGCGGAGCGTTGTCTCATATATCGCATTGTTGATGAGAAACTGTATTTGACCGCTACAAGCGGATTCCGTTCGTCATTCCGCCCTGATGAGGTGATTGTGGTGGGGGATGGATTAACCGGTTCGGTGGCGAAACGCGCTCGGTATCTGTCCGTGGATGTATTGGATGAAGACCCGCGTTCCGAAGCGCATTCATGGTTAAAAAGGGACAAATTGTGCTCCTATCTTGGAGTGCCTCTGAAGCATGGGCATAAGACAGTAGGAGTCGCTGAGATATACATGAGGGAACGTTATACTTTCACCGAAGACGATATACGTATTCTGACGGAGTTTTTACGTCAAACCGGTATTGGCGTCGCATTTGACACTGGCTTAAATTAACGAATGGAGTGCGAAACAGAATTCATATGCAGAATGATATAGAGCATCTCAAGGAGTTGGCGTATCGTGCAGGTGAATTAGCCTTGAAGCTATACGGCAAGGTGGCTGTGGAATATAAGTCCGATGAAAGCGTAGTGACGGATGCTGATCGTGAAATTGAATTGCTCATTCGTGATGAAATAAAGAAAAGATATCCAGGGCACTCCTTCCTGGGCGAGGAATATGGATTGCAAGGCGACGAACGGAATCCCATATGGGCGTGCGATCCCATTGATGGAACGACAAATTACATCATGAATATCCCCATATGGGGCGTCTCCCTCGGATTGATAGAAGAGGGGCATCCGCAAATGGGTGTGTTTTATCTTCCAGTGCTAAATGAAATGTTTTGGGCGGTTAGAGGGGAAGGGGCGTATTGTAACGGAGAGCTTTTGGTATCTGTGGATGGATCAAAACTGCATCAAGAAGACACTTTATGCCTTACCAGTAACGCCTTAAAGGTGTTGAATACGGAGTCGGCGGAATGCCGCATACGTTGCCTTGGCAGTATCGCGGCTGAATTGGCATATGTGGGCTCCGGTCGTATGACAGGAGCGATAGGTCTTTATGAAGGAATTGTGGATATGGC
This sequence comes from bacterium, assembly GCA_021811565.1. Taxonomy (GTDB): domain Bacteria; phylum Armatimonadota; class Chthonomonadetes; order Chthonomonadales; family CAJBBX01; genus DTKV01. The sequence goes on from JAJZOL010000206.1 coordinate 17,716, forward strand.
AGCGACGTTATGCGTTTGTTTCGCGACCGGTTGCGAGTTCCGTCATTTGCGAAACGGTGAGAATGTGAACATCGCGGATTTATTGCGCATCAAACGAACGGAGGAGCCATTTGTGGTGGCGCCTCCTAAAAGGATGGAACTCCTGTTGAGCACTTTTCATCAAGCGCGTGCGTTGACTTAATTTATGTCCGCTAAGCTAATGAGGAGCTAAAACCTTGGGCGCAATATGCGGCCATACCGCTTGGACGAAACTTATCAACTCCTGTCTTCGATTATTCCCAATCCCTGTATGCCTTTGTTGGAAACGGATAAAGTAATAGGGACGTACCGCTTTTCCAAGCAGGGCGTCTATGGCGGTGGTCAACTGGACATGCGCCATGGTATGTTCCGGCCTGCCGTTGACTATGTATACAAACATGATCAATGATTTTGTGCCATTGAACGGGTCCTTGGCTTCAGACACCTGTACGGGAACCGGTCCGGCGGATGTTTGGATATCCTCTACGGGTAAATCCTTCAAAATAAAACCGCTGCCTGTAAAGCAATCGTGAGGGTCATGAAATGTGTGGCGGCTGTTTCCCCCAGTGAAGAAGAGATCGATGGAGGCGTCACCAAGGGTGGGATTGAGATAGTCTCGTTCCAAATATGTATCCGGCTCCAACGTATCGAACACCACCTTCGTCATTTTTATGTCCGGACCCTCCTGATACCAACCATTTGCCAGTTTCGCTGGTATGTCGGACGGTTGAAGCAAAGGATAGTCCGCTGTAAGAGGATGGATGTTCATTTCCAAGAGGATGAGCAATCCCGTAACTATGAGTATGGGCCAGGTATTGAAAGACCAACTTGAGAATAGCCTCTGATTTTTATCGCCGAATTGGGCGTTCAGTTGTTTTTCCCTCTCCTCGGGCGGAATTTTCGGCGGGAGTTTGGAAGGATCATCCACGATTGGAAGTCCTAGGAAGCTTTCGCATTGCATTAACTTTGCAAAACTAAAAAGAAACATGAACGCCAATACAAGTACGATGAACCCGCTGTAATCATGAAAGGTCCCCGCCGCCTGCGAGCTAATCAGCTCGCCCACGACACCAATAAGCATGATTCTCAAGCCATTGACTAAAATGGATAACGGTGCGGTGATTATGAAAAGCGTAACTCGTTTCCACACAGCGCCTTCAATTAAATAGGCGAAAGCGCCGGCGAATGACAGCAGACCAATTAAAGTCTTGAAACCGCTGCATGCCACCTCCACATTCAGAGAGTAGCTGTCCATTTGTATTGATGTGCCAACTCTTTCCGCAGTGAAACCGAGCAGTTTCAGAAGATGGGTGGCGAGAACCGTGGATGTAAGTTGGATAGGAAACGCTGCTTGTCCGATAACTTGGTTGGGGATAATGGGAATGACGGAGAATGTAAAGATCAACGGCATGATCAAAGCGCGCGTGATCCGTGTTCCCACGGTCAGAAGAAACACACCGAGTATAAAAAACATGAAGGAAAACGACATCGAGACGGTTACGATGGCTCTGCCGGAATAGATGATGAGTATTGCCGCAAGGAGGATAGGGATGACACCCCACCAAGACCTTTTCACCGGCAACCGTATGATTTCTCCCCATCTTCGCCATAGAATCGCCACCACGAAGAACGGGATGAAGATGGCATGGGAGTAATAACTACCATCAGCCGTCCATTCAAAATACCACCATTGCATGGCTTTATGGTAGAGAAAGTAGGTACCCACCGCAAGCAGGATAAATGGAATCCACTGAACAAGGGGGATTTTTTTCCGTACAATCTCCTCCGTTTTAATCATTGGCGTATCCATTGCGTTTTCCTTCCAGAGCATGTTGCACATTCTTCACATTTCACCAACCTGTATTCAACGTTAGGGTAAAACATGAGTTCATTGATTTGACGCGTTTTGCAATGCGCGATCAGGGAACAAGATATTCTCAATTTGTTTTTTGATGCTTGGCGGGTCAGTAATGATGTTGGAGCTATCCCATAATTTCTGCAGCACTTCCTGTGCGGGAACGGCGCGTTGTTTTTTAACCGCCAACGCCACTAGATCTTGCACATCCGCCAATGTCACTTTCTTCCCTGGCTCGATATGGTCGAATTTAACCACGAGATAGGTCTGTCCATAAGGTATGATGGATATTTGATTTGGTTTCATGGCGGCGATTTGATTCACGATCTTTACGGGGGATGGCGCTCCGACGGGCTTCAGGAACGCCATGGTTCCATCCACTCCGACAACAACCGCATTTGGGGCGAGTTGACGCTGAATATCGGTTAGGGCGTCGCCTTGCGCGGTCTGCATCATCGCTTTGGCTTGATTTGCCACATTCATATTTGCGCATTGAATCGCCTTAATGAATATCTTGTCCGGCTTATCCCATTTACCAGGGTTTGCATTGAAGTAGGATTGCACTTCATCTTCCGTCACTGAGATATCCTTGGTTGCGAGATTATCCATCGCCATATTATATTCCAACGCCTGTTTATCGTCCGTTTTCACCCAAGGATCCAAATAGAACTCCCTCGCGAGGGTAGGATTCACCTCGGCTGAAGTGGTTAGGATATCACTCACCTGTTTTTCATCGGGAGGCACGCCGTCCTTTTTGGCTGCATCCATAACGAGATAGTATTTTGCCATGGTGACCAAGGTTTGCAAGCCGTAATGCCCTTCCAGCCAGTTGTGATAGTCTTTTTTGGTTATCATATGGCCATTAACCACCATCTGCATCCTTCTATTCTCGGAACGATAATAAAGGACGAAATTCATAAATAGGGATAGTATTAGCAACACGTAGGCGAAAAATCTGACATATTTCATGCAAGTTCCTCCTTTAACAATACGGTTGATTTAGCTGATTGGAGTGTCAACGGTTTTCAATTTAATAGCGTTTAAGATGTTTTCAGCAATTCTGCTTGTCCAGTGATCCAAGGTCATGTTCGCCAGCAAATCGTTTCTGGCGTTGACCCCCATTTTTTTCGCCAAGTCCGGTTGATTTATCAGTCGTTGAATGGCGGATCTTAATGCAATTGGATCCCCCGGCGGCACGGTGATTCCGTTTTCCCCATCGCGTATTACATCCACCTGTCCGGTGGTTTTCGTCGCGATCACAGCTTTCCCCATGGCCATCGCTTCCAGGATGGTTGTAATTCCCGCTTGGAAATCGTTCTCATAAAGAGGTACAACTACGAATAGCGATGATGCGTAGAGATCACGTAGCTCGTTATAATCATATCTCCTTGCCGTAACGTTATTCGGCAGTATGCGTCCTTTAGTTTCATTCCGATGTTTGGACCATGGGCTAGCGGCTGCAAGGCACACCTCCACATTCATATCTTTCACGGCTTCGATTAGGGTGGGATAATCCCTCCATTCCAATCCGGCACTGCAAATACGGTTGCAAGTTGCACCATTTATGGGGCGATAAAAGCGATGATCGGCGTGAAAGGGTATCAGATGAACTTTGCCGTCAGGGAATCCCAATGCGGTGATGCAATACTTTTGCTGAACCGAGGAGTAGGTAAATATCGCATCCATTTTATTCTCAAGGAATTTTAAAAACAACCTCTTTTTCGGCGTGGATGGATGGTGTCCTATCAAAGCATGATATGGGCGTATTCGGCAAAACAAAAAAAGAAAGGCTAAGGGGATGCTTACATTTTCACCGTTCGAATAGATAGCCGAGTAGTTTTTTCTATGAAGAAACCCTATCATCGCCAGCGCCGCGTCCTTCCCTGCGAATGCGGTTAGGCGCACAGGAATGCTATTGCTGTTATCTACCATCGCGTAATCCGCTATGTCGGCATCTAGCGCATGTTGCAAAGCGTAATAATCCATTACAGGATGTTTATCTTTTGCAACTTCATCCTGGATGTCGCGTTTTATATAACTAGGTATCAACATCAAGATCGACTTCAATTTGTGACCCCGTTCGCTCAAGTGGTTTATTCAGTGCTATTCAGCGATATTCAACATACAGTCAACCAAACTTTGATAATTGTTTTGTGAGTTAAAGAGCTTCATGGCTCTCTCCTGCCCTTTCATTCCCATTTCGCGGATGGATTGCGGATTGTGTATGAAAAACGCAATGCTGTCGACCAGCGCCTTTTCGTTCCCCGCTGGGATTAAGTAACCGGTTACTCCATCAGCCACCTCCTCGGAGATCGCGCCGACGTTGGAAGCGATGACCGGCAAAGAAGCCGCCATTGCCTCCATTACTGCCAATGGCAGACAATCGCCGTTTGATGGGAATACGAATATGTCCGCCTTTTGAAATAAAGCGAGCATTTCAGGGGAATTCGCTTTGACGCCGTTGTGAACATGCACTCGATCCATTTCCATGCCATTCAAAGGGTCTTGAGTAACAATATCCAGCATGCAATTATTTGGAAGTTTTTCAAAAGCTTTGAGTAAGAGATGCCCGCCTTTGCGTTGGAAATTTCCTCCCACGAATAGTAGATGCAATTTGGAAGATTCCCTTGTTTCCCGAGGAAGGTTCCAACGTTCCATATTCACCCCTGGAGGAATTACGGTAATTTTGTCCCCATCGATTCCATAATCGTTTATCAGTGAATTCTTCGCCCATTGGCACCATGTGATGATTCCCCTCGCAGCTTGATACGCCTCCTTATTCATTGAATCCTTCCACGCCTCCAACCAACGCAATTTGGACGGGGAGTGTTGATACGCCTCTCCCAGGGAGTCTATATTCTTAGGCGTTGCGTCCATGGATATTATCGTCGGGTGGCGTCGCATCCATCCAATCGAGAACAATGTGGTGACCTGGGTATGAAAGAAAACCGCATCCAAGTGCGGGGCGTTCCGTCTTGATTTCAACCAGTCCCTTGACCGAAGGCTCGCTTTGAGAGTCCAGTTATTCCGTATTACCGGCAGTCGATCGTAAATATCATTGTTATGAAAAAGAACTGGAAATCGTTCGTAGGTGAAGGAATTTTGGGTGGTGAGTGTGGCTTGAAGGTTCAAATCATGCGTGATATGCCCCAAAGTCTGTTCCATGATAAAGCCTATATGCGGATAACTCATTGAACGATATTCCCTGTATTATTTTTCCTTGAAACAGATAATTCGTTCCACATTTTTTTCGAACCGCCGATTTCTTGCGCCATTCCCTGAAGATAACGGAGGTTAAACAAGATACTGCATACGCCAAGGGAGATATTCCGCAGACCAATATGATCCCAAAGGAGTATATTATATTTCAGGAACCGAAAAAGACCTTTTTCGGCGGGAGGGAAACCAATGCATGATCTCGCCAAAAATTTAGTAAGTGCATTCCGTTGGTTGTAATGTTTCCGGGCAAGGTCCATGGAGGTGTTCTCGCCCTTATCGCGAGCCATTTGAACATCTCTAATTCCATACAGATAAGGGCTTTGTAACCAGGAATCAAAGCTGCGGACAGGACGGTGATAGCCGATCGCTTCAGGACAAAATGCAAAGCGAAGTCCGAGTTGTTCCAAACGGAAACCGAGTTCCACGTCTTCCTGACGTTTGAATTTCGGATCGAACCCGCCGGATTCCAGCATGTATTTTTTCCTTACGGAGAAATTGCCGCTGTAAAGGTTATTCGGTCCAACCCCCCAAACCCCGGCGCGGAAATTGGCGTATTGACGTTCAAGCATTCGATGTTCCCAGTCAATCCATACGCTGAACTTTTCATTGTCGGGAGGGGATTGGGGACCAATCAGAACCAAACGGTCGTCACGCTCGTGATACGCAAGGTGGGATTGCAGGAACGAGGTACAGGGTTCGATATCATCATCCACAAAAACGAGTAAATCGTTCGGGGCGTGTGTTACACCACAGTTTCTTGCAACGGATGGACCACTATTCTTCTGTTTGAGATATATGATTTCGGAATTGGAAATTCGTGTCGAAACCATCTCGTCAGTTCCGTCATTAGAGCCGTCGGATACAATAACGATATCATAGCGATCCTTGGAAAGCGTTTGCGCACTAAGGGCATCCAAGGTGCGCTCCAAGCTTTGACATCGATTGAATGTAGGTATGATGACGGATAGGTTCATGATGGTGCGTTCTTATCCAAGTATAGACGCTCAATTTTATTTATTGGAAACGAAAAACCTAATTTAATTCCATGCAAGACTCCGCGTAAATATAACAACTCATCATGTCGTGTTTTTTTATAGCATCGAATAAGATATCTGCGAAACATTAAAGAGCAATTTTTGATAATTCTTCGTATAATGCGAGAATCTCCACATCGTAAATGTTTAATTGCAAATCCGGCGTCACCGCATCCATAGGAGTAATATAATGCGCCCCACTCCTCGGGGGTCCGTCCGCCGAAATGCATAAGTTTAATATTCGGGTTATGCATGACTATCGCGTTGTTTAATTGTGCGCGATAAATGAAATCGCCTTCTTCAGAGGCTGGCATGGGAGCTCCAGGGCCGAGCAAGGGATCGTAAAACATGACTTTTAATAAAAGACTTGAACGCATAGCCATGTTGGCACCCATCCCATCCACGTTGCCTTTTGGAAGTCTTAGGAAATTCTTAAATTGAAAACCTGGAATGCAGATTTTATGGGAACCATCCTCCTGCATAATAGGTTGGACTTGACCTAACATAATATCCACATCCGAATATTTATCAAATTCGGATGCGATATTTGATAGCCAGTTTTTGGGTACAAGTGTGTCGTCATCAGTTAAGGCAAATAGGTCTCCGGAAGCGACATGTAATAGCGTATTTAGAGCATTACTTTTTCCTTTAATATCAGAGTGAATATACTTATAATGTGCATTTATAGATTCAATATATGATTGAATCTGTATTGATGATGCTTCATCATCGCTTTGGTCTAAAATGATGGTTTCATAATTGGAATAATCTATTTCGGATATACTTTGTATACATTTAAATAGATCATTAGTTCTATTTCGGGTTGCAATAAGAATTGAAATACGTGTAGTATTATTTGTCGTCATCATATATTGTATAAATTAAAAAATTATTTGTATATAATTGTTATCTATTTTCTTTGCTTGCATTTAATTTAACTTTATCGCTGTTGAATGATGATTGGTTGTTGGAAATATATGGTAGGGCAGATAATATCCCGAGTTGAATAGATAAGATAAACATTTGACGAGGATTAGTAATTTGTAAATCATATTTTCCATATATATATATCATTAAAATATCTAGTATCGCCAAAATCCCAATAGTTTTCAAATATGGGTCAGAAACACTCGACAATAATTGCGGACCTCTTATAAGTACAAAAACAATGATCATAAGGAATGCTAAAAAGCCGAAATTCCCAAGTCTCATCCATACCCATAAAACTCCATTGTGTGGCAGATAATCCAAGAAGGATGTGGTCAATCTAACAAGGGGCACAACCTCAATAAACTCTTTTCCGTAACCATAGCCAAGCCACGGGTTCGTGTCTCGCGTGAACCTAAGATCCGCGCTTTCCGCCATGCGATAAAAGTCTGAACTTTCGTCTCTCGCATTTGGATCGCTTTGTGAACGTATGGCGCGTGCAGGCAGAGCCCATGCGCCTTTGGCATTCCACGCAACTGGAAGATATACAGCCGAAAGCACGGAGAAGACTATTAGGAAGATGCCTATTTGCTTGCGACTATCCTTGAAATTAACCCATAGTAGGGGGAGTAACGGTATAAACGCGATGATGAATGCCGCAATACTGGCGCGTCTTTGGTTTCCGATAATTGAAATGATTGCAAATGGAAGAAAGAAAATCGCCCAAGCGCGCATCTTCTTGTCCACGTTGATCATCATAACAATAAATGACAACAGGACAAGCCTTACAAAGAATAGAGTGTCATCGTGCGCAAGCAAAGATTGATCGCTAGCGGCGGTGCCAACAACAAAATATGTAATGGTTCCGAACACAGATAATATGCCGGATCCAATAAGAAGCGACCAAAGGACCGCTTTGACATGCTTCACTTCAGTGATCAGGTTTGCGCCCAAAATGGTTGCCAAAAGAAGATAGGTTTGAGCTCGTACTTCATACAAAGCCATCACTCTATCTCCGCCCGTCGTCAAACCATGGACATACCCCCATAATACAAAGGATAGGTATATAAGTATCGGCCAAATAAAGGCCCCGGGACGAAATTTGAACGTTCGGTCGGATATCGACCTTATAAGCCATGCGAGTGTGGTCAGGATCATAACGATTTCAGCAGGGGAAAAAGACAACGGCTTCAGTGCGTTAGTTCCATGCATTTGTCCGATTGTACTAAAATTTATCCAAAGCTTGATTACACTCGTGGGCACTGTGGAAAGAGTGGTTGTTGCAGGTTCCGCAAAGATGATTGCAGAAACGATTAAGAAATATATTCCAAACCGTGGGAAATTCCAAATTATTACCGGGATCGTTATAATGGCAAATACTGCCAATGCAAATGCAAACACCCCGGAAACGGTAATATGAGGATCCATAAAAAATAGTAATGCGGATGTACCGAGAATCACTATAAGTGATGCAATCATGCAAAATAATAAAAGATTGCTTCGTACTCGTTTAGCTTTTATATATTCAGTTGTGGATAATAGATTTGAATCGAGCATTGAACTAATACCTAAATCACTAATTTATATAGTGTCAATCCATAAATGATACAGAACATAACACTTAACTTAACACGCTTTCACATGAAGATTGCGTGCTTGGTTCAGCATCCATCAAATCTCATCATTTCATTTGCTCATTCGTACAAGCATCATGGAATATGCGGGTACGATAATATTCAGCGTGTTTCCGGAGAAACTCATATCGCCAACAGATATGATATGCGTGGTATCGGACCGACCGTATAACCAAATGCGAGCGTGCTTCAACTGCGTTTTATTTATCACCTTCAACGAAACGTCTTCATTTCGATCCGGATTCTGATTGATCAGCATTGTGATGATTGCACCGGTAGATGCATCCTCCGAGGCGAATGAGCTAACATCTTTTGGCTGGGAGGAGACACAATCAACGGATACATCGCCAAAACCATCTCCTTTGTCATTAGCATTGCGATACATCTTGAAGGCATAATAACCTGGTGAATCCTTGGCTGGAACGGTCCAGTAATCCGCCAAATATAGATTCTCTTTGCCAAAAACACCAAGACAATCCGCTATCGCCAACGCTCCGTTCATCGTTTTATCCGCGCCCCAATTCCATTCCGTCAGCCCAAGTTTTGTTCCGGGATAGTATTTGGCAATCCAGCGTTGCATTCTAGGGATAAGCATTACGGGCTCGTTTATCCAGGATTCATCCACATAAGAAGGATCCCACAATGCCCGAACGCTTCTTATTCGCAGTGCGTCGGTCGTAGGATCGGTTTTTCCTTGATAAACACCGTTCGCCTGAGGATAAAAATGGATGTCGAGGACATCCAGCGATCTTTTTCCCGTCTTCATGTCATGCTTGCGAACCGCCTGTAAAAACCATGGGATCAATGGCATATCTCCATGCGCCTTGCGATCAGGCCGAGCAACCCAGTTATCTCTATCCTTAGCGGAATAGAAATATCCCGTCCATCCCCATGAAACCGGACCTGTCACCATGCAAGAAGGGTCAACATCCTTTATTGCAGTGGCGTAAGCGAGAAAATTGGATAGCAGATCGTCATATCCCACTCTTACCGGGTGGATGTCCGTATGAGTGACATCCCAGAGATCGGGTTCATTATCCATTTCATAAAATTTCACTCCGCCATGCAAGGCGCTTCCAAAAGTATGAACCAAATGGTCCACCCATTCATCCTGATATACTGCATTATCGGATAAATCCGGTGGAAACTGAAATGGACCGTTTTTGCGTGGGTAAGAACGCACATATACTTTCATTCGATTATATGAAGGATCATACCCTTTAATCGCATCGCTTCCTGGGCTGGTTGGCAACCCGCCCTGAGCGGGCACATTGATTGAGCGGGTATTGTTATCGTCATTCCGAGCCACGTATCCAATGGTGGGAATGGTTAGTACGGTTGCCACTCCCCAAGCCTTATTCGTTGAGATAAATTCATCGGCAACACCCGATGGTCGTCTGTCTGCTGGAGAATTATGACCGTAATTTCCATTGCGAAATCCCCAATCTCTTCCGGCGTTCCAACAATTACCCTTTGCCCAGTTGTAAGTGCTCGATGGGTTGCCGCCCCATCTATTGGAACCAAGCTTCAAATCTTGTAAATAATTCGCTGGTGCGCTTGCCATCCCGTAAATATAAGGGCTGATCGTATGCCGATCCTCCGATGTATTAATAACAACTGTACATCCTTTTGAAACCGGGGCCCCCGGGCCAACAAACCGAATTTCAGCAAAGTATACGGGATATTGTTTCGCAGCAGTATTCGCCTGAAAAACCACACCGGAAATTGCCTGACGATATCCATGTAAGGATGTCAATGGAATTACTACGTAATTCCATTTGCCTGCACGCACAAAACCATCCGTAACATACTTGGAAAGGTTCACATTCGGAAGAAACTTTTTACGTACATCCACGAGATTTACTGTGATCTTTTGTCCGCCTGAAAGCCCTCCATTAATCCAAAATGCCAGTGCGTTGCATCCATTGGTTAAAAATGGTGCATGATATAGGAAAACGCCTTTCCATGCGGATAAGTCGGCTCTGAAAGTAGGGAAATTTTGAAATTCTCTGTCTGTTGATGATGTGATATGGGTTGCCCAGGACCAATCCTGCCATCCGGAGATCAGTTTCCCTTGAGTGTATACATTGATATTATATCCAGCACTGGATACCGCGCCGGATAATAAGGAATTATAAGCAATCATCCCTCCGATTATAAATATCGAGAGAAGGAAGACATAAGCAATTGGTTTGCGTAGTTTCGTCATTTTGATCTATTACATGAAATCTCTTGCATCCGGGCATTTTTCAAGACTTCTAATGATCCTGGCGGGAATTCCCCCCACCAATGTGTTTGGCGCTACATCCTTGGTGACCACCGATCCCGCCGCCACAACGCTTCCTTTTCCAATTGTGACACCCGGTAAAATGGTTGCGCGGGCGCCTATCCAAGAACCATCCTCGACGACAATTTGTCGGCAGAGTGATATGCCGCATCTTCTTCCCGTGGAGTTATATGCATGATCGGTGGTGATCATGATAGTGTGATGTCCTATCGCCACGTGATTACCTATGATTATGTCTGCATTCACATCCAGATAAAGAGGGCATGTAATAAGGCAATTCTCGCCAATTTTGAGTTTTTTATTGAGGCGTCCATCCCAGTTAATATCCATGGAGCCTAGAATAAGGGTTCCCTTTCCGATCGGTATTCCATACATTCGATAAAACGCGGTCCTAAGGCGATTAAAGCAAAAATGAGGCATAAAGAATAGAATCAGGTTTAATATTCGTAGAGAAAGATGCAGTTGGGAAATCTCGCCTTTGAATTCCTGGAAAAGTTTATACCTATATTTCAACATATGGATGCCAATCGTCAAATTAGTTCCGAAAACATTGAATTGAAATTATCCATTGAGGTAATTGCAAAATTCAGAAAATGAGGCTATTATCGCTCATTTCACGCTCGGCTAAATACCTGCAAACGAATTTTGCAATTACCTGCATTGACAATGATCAAGCAAGGAAAACAACACTGACCGGCTTTCATATATGTTTTATCACCTCGGATCGTTTCTGACGATTCAGAAGGGGATCTTTTTCGTTCAATTTGTTAAAGAATATCCATGCAAACAGGCAAAGGAAACAAAAAACTGCCATCGCTTCGGTGAGCCCGTTCTTTTTCCAGTTGACCATGATCCAAGAGAACACTGCAAGTATCGTGAAAAACCAACCGCTTGCAGTCATTTTCTTCACAATGATTCCCATGAAGATGAAAAAGAAAAAGATTTGAAGTTCGTATTTCATGGATATTAAACACTCCGAAGGCTTGTAACTAAAATATATGCATCGTTATAAGACAGAAGGTCTTTTCAATTGGAAAAGAAACAGGTTATCAAATCTCATATTACACAATACCGATGCTGCATATTCATATGTCCTTAAAAATTACGTCTGTTTGGAGAGAGATATCTCCTGAATGAACTTATCCGATGCGGCATCGTTTATGGTGATATTGAACAGATTCGATATATTCTCTCTCTTGAATGTTTCCCTTACAGTTCTGCCGTACGCAAGCGAAACCCGTATTCCTTCGGTACTAAGCCGACGAACGAGATCGTTAAGCGCCTTGATCGCTGCGCAATCTAAATAGGTGACAGGCGTTAGGTCGATTTGCACCGACTCCATGCCATATTTCACGTTGTTGTAAACATCCTCGATTTGTGTGAGATGACTTCCGTCCATGCTTCCCATCATTCTTACGTTTAATGAATTATCGGTTTTTTGAAGAAGAATTTCAAAGGATTCTGACAAATGACCATTGAAGGCATCGGTAAACGTGTTGTATTCCGGAAGAATATCGAGTACACCGGATATTTGCAATGCATGTCTGACTCTGTCCGAGATGCCAATCAACCGGATATCCCTTGAGACATATCTCGCTCGTTTCGCCAAATTAATCAACGTCCCAAGAAAAGCGCTGTCGATATCCGTTGTTGAAAGAAAATCCATGACCAGATGCTGATTGGATTTCAACGCCGCTTCAGCAAGGGTTTGAAACTGCAAAAGAATGGATTCATTCATCGAACCCACAAGGGATAGGACTGTAATCGAGCCCATTTGGGATACGGCGATTCGAGACTCGATACTATTAGCCGAGCGTCTCATCACCCAGAGATGCAGCGTCATGAAATGTGTGAAGCTAAACAAATCATGCGCGTAGCGTTTCCAGAGCCTTCTTGGATCTGAGATCAGCCGATGCAACCATTCCAATCCGGAATTTCGCATCCATACAGGGGCGCGTGGCGTCGAACCAGCAATAAAATCAAATGTTCCGCCAACTCCTATGCATGCTGGCACCTTAAGACGGTGTCGATGCATATGAATCCATTTCTCCTGCTTGGGACAACCGAAAGCAACCAACAGGATATCCGGCGCAGCCGCTTCCAATCGTTCAAGAATTGTTTGGCTGTCCATATCGATGATATGTGTGTTTGGAGGAGAGATGCATCCCACTATCTGCAAATGCGGATGTCGTTTTTCCAAAGCCTCCTTCGCCGCCAACGCTACCTCGGGACGGGCTCCAAGCATAAAGATGCGATAGCCTTTTTTCTCAGCCAACCCAGCTAATTGAGGAACTATATCCGCACCTGTTACTCGCTCCTTCAGCGAAGCGCCTAATAGTTTTGAAGCGAGAACTACCGGCATGCCATCGGGAGCTACCAGATCCGCTTCTCGAAGTATGGCTTTTAATTCAGGATCCGAATATGCCTTGATGAGAAAATCGGTATTTGCGGTGGCGATTTGATGGAACCGACCCGTTTGGATGAATTCCTCAATTCTTTCCAAAGTCTGTTCGGTATTCAGGTTGTCTATGGGAATTCCAAAAATCGCAACGGTGGAACGCATTATTTTTTCGCCATCGATCCAAAATCTTGCCTCTCGGTGCGGTTCCAGTTACGAACACCGCCGGAAGCGATCATTCGCGCATATAGTCCGAATTTCCACAATATGTAAAAAGGCGCCTGGAAGAGCGAAAGGGCAGTGCGCAAAGGTGTTTTCGCTATGATCAAACCTGCAATGAGATAAACTATCTCAAGCAGAATTACGAATGAAATCCCAAATAATAACCAATTAATATTAGGGAGATGAAAACCAATGAGTTTTAGCCCTCCCATTATGGCCAATAAAACAATAGGAAGGGAAAAAAGCTCCGCGAAAGGGGGAATGAGGATATCCAGGGATCGATCCGCCAGAAGGATGTTTTTAATGTAAACCGATTTAATGAATATAGGTAACGCGCGTTTCATTAAACCGTACCTGCCCCCTTCCCAACGCTCTCTTTGCGTTTCCGCCTGCTTGGAATCCACGGGCATCTGAGCCGAAACCGTGGCGGAGGGGCAATAGACAATACGAATTCTTCGCTCGTTCAGTCGTAAGGCGTAATCGATATCCTCCGTAATGCTCTCGCCAGACCAAGGAACACTTTTCAGTATTTCACCGTGAAAGCACATCCCATTTCCCTTCAACCCATCTGAAAGTCCAATGTTGCGTCTGCCTAATGGTTTTGCATGGTGCGCCAAGTCTAATGCGCAAGCCATAAGACGTGTGCGCCAACTGTCATTCGTGTTGAGCACAACATAACGTGCTTGGATAGCTCTTGCACCTTGATTTAGAAGACTGTTCATCTCGTTTAGGAAATTCTGCGACAAGATGGAATCCGCATCCAAAATCACATAGGCGTCAAGGGTGTCATCTCCTTCCGCTAATAGCGTATCCAACGCCCATGCCAACGCGTATCCTTTTCCTTTACGATTCTCATCAAATCTTTCCAGACAGCGGACATCGCATTGTTTGGCAATGGATGCAGTGGCGTCAACACAATTATCGGCTATGACAACGATATCATAAAGATGATTATCATATTCCAATTCCTTCAGACGATGCAACACCTCACTCAACAGCATCTCTTCGTTATGTGCCGGGATGATCAAATGGAAACGATGGGTGTTTGAGATATTCGCAATACTGCGTTGAGGTAGAGTTGCGCACAATACCAGAAAAAGCTGATATAAGACGAATATCAACCAAATCGCTATAATGGCTGCGAAGAGGGATGTTAAAATCGTTTTGAATACGATATTCAGGAAAAATATCGTTGCAGCCATTTTGGCATCGCCGTTTCAACACCATTCAACACCACACCGAGTACCTTGTCCGAACCAATCGTTTCAATGGCACGATTGACGATTTCCCTAGGCGTCACTCCTGATCGTACCACCATGACCACCCCATCCAACAAGCGTGCCATTACTTTCGTATCTGCGACAGGAAGGACGGGAGCCATATCGACTACGATAAAGTCACTGCTCATCTTCAGCGCATCGATAACCTCCGGCAGACGAGACGATCTCATCAAGCGCGAGGGATTCGCTGCGGCTCTTCCCGCTGGAATGAAGGAAAGGTTATCCAAGTCTGTTTTGTGAAGAATGTTGGTGATGTCATCCTCGGCACCCTCCAATATGTCGACCAATCCCTTCACCGACTCAAGATTGAGACGTGTTTGCATATCCCAATTTCGCAAATTGAAGTCAATCAGGGTTACCCGAGCTTCGGAGTTTTGCGCCATGGTTCCTGCCAAGTTTAGTGCGACAGTGGTTTTACCCTCCCCGTAAACGGCGGAAGTGACGCCCACCACAAAACATCGAGACGGACTTGCAGCTCGTTCGATATCCGCATGAAGGCGGGCGTATTCCTCCGGAATGAGTGAGAGTCCGTCCGTGCCCGATAGCCCGTTATGGTTTTGGTTTGCGCCATTCGGTGCGAATTGTACCAAGTGTTCCGATTTGCTGACGTTGGATTCATTCATAATATGTATTATGACCCTTCTCCTAGACTTTCATCAGGATAAATCATGATGATAAGCTTCTCTTCTTTCAGGAGGGAAGCTGTTGATTGGATGCACCTCCGATCCGCTTGATGGACTCTTTTGATTCCTGTATTTTCGGTATGACCGCAAGCACAGGCTTTCCGAGATAACTCTCGACTTCTACGGGTGTGCGTAAAGAATGATCCATCGCCTCCAAGGCTAGTGAGAAGCAAAAGCCCACTAGGAGTCCAATAATTGGACCCAAGATATAGAGCAATATCTTTTTGCTTTTGGAATCCACCGCCGTGGCGTCGGGTTTCACGATGAGATTAACGGATTGTGATGAAGTGATGCGGTCGCGTTCCTCGTCTATTTGGGCGGCTTTCAATTCCGCCTGGGTGTTGTTTCGGATATTGTTCGCCAGCATGTAATCACGTTCAATCTTATCATAAGCGACCTCCTCAACCGGCATCTGTTTCACTCTGTCTTCATGTACTACGATCTGATTGTTCAAATCCGCCAATCGCTGCCGTTCAGCCATCATCTGGATATTCAACGTACTTTTTTGCTGCTGAAGATCGCTCCAGACCGGGTTGATGGTGTTTTGAGTGGTGTTGGAAACCTCCGTTGCGCGAGCGGGTTTCTGTCTCGCCTCCTTGATCTGCTGATCAATGGCGGCGATGTTCTTAAGCATTGCTTGAACTTTGGGGTGCAACGGACTGTATATGTTTTCAAGTTGCTTTAGCTGAATTTCCAAATCCTGCTTTTGCGCCACGAGAGCCAGCGCGGGATCCGTTTGATGCGATGTTACGGATGTGCTCTCCACGATGTTGCGAGGGGTTTGCGCCAATTGGCGATTGATATCCTGAAGCCGTACTTGGGTTTCGGATATGTCCACGTTTAAGGATGCGATTTGGCGTTGCGTGTCATCAAGGCTGGTCATTTCGCTCGTTAGCAATGTGGGCATTTGCCAATAGTGATCGCGCAAATATTCCATCCGCAACTCCGCTTTTTTGTTGGCGGATGCGTTAAAGCGTTTATATTCCTCCTCCAACACCTGGCGCTTATCAGTGATCGCCATTGTTTCGGTGGCCACGGTGCGGTCGGCGAAGCGGCTATACAGAGCCTGCATGATGGCGTTAGCTTCTTGTTGGTTATCCCAAATGATGGAAACCTTCATGTATTGATCATTCAGGAGGGTTGGAGGAGTGATCGCTGCCCGTACCTCTTTGACGAGTGTGTCCATAGGAACGTTGGGGTGATCGCGGTCTAAGTTGGCGTTCCGTATCACCTCTTGGAGAAAATCGGGGGTCTCCTCGACCCAGAGGGAGAGTCGATTCGCCTTGCGTTTCACGTTGTCCTGGAGTTGAACCTCCTGTTTGGGGTTAGTGAGGTCTTGACTTAATTCCGGGTTGCCTGTGAGGGCGACTATGATGGATGCCTCGTATTTATTGGCGCGCAGAGCCACGATCAAACTAGTAAGAACTGTTCCAAGAACAATGGAAACGATGAACAATCTCTTACATCGAAAGATCAGTTCGACATAATTGTGCAAGGGAGAGGAGCCATAAAGACGCATAATTGAATATACCTCCAACGGGGCGCTGCCATGCGAAGAAAGAGTTAAGCATGCTGTGGTTCAGCAGGGCGTATCTTACATCAAGGCAGAAACCCGCTCACTTGAATGCGAAGCCACCCTAGACAATAGGATGGGTATAGTTAATTTCCTTTGCATACAGTATACCAAGTATTATCGAATAACATGCGGATTTTCAGATAACAAAAAACGGTATGTATAAGTAAACGAATGGAAATATCCATTCATTCTTTATCTTTTTGGATTGGCGTGAAAATAAACGCATGCTTTGAGATGCAATAGCATTGATACGATCCTTCGGTGAGATGTGTTCCAGCCGGAATAAAAAACGGATGGAGGTTTGAAGCGCACATTCCTGAGATGGTATCCTTTCTATCTGTATGATGCATCCCGATGATGTATCTTTCCATATTATGGGTGTAATTCATGAAGACTGGAATCGAATCGATCAAGGACTGGGAAATATTACGTCCCTCATTTCACAAAGATATCTATTCTGCCTCCCCCTATCAAGCATGGGCGGTAATTGTTTTCGCGAAATTGGGGAGTGAATATATACTGGCGAATATTCCCCGTAGAGGGTGGACAGTGCCAAGCGGAAGAATAGAGGCTGGCGAAACGCCTGTTGATACGGCGGTGCGCGAAACGTGGGAGGAAATTGGGGCTCGTATTCGTCCGGAGGATCTGCGTTACATGGGGTATTACCTTGTGCGAGAGGAATCCGGAGGTTACGCGACGGTTCCAACCTATTTTGTCAAATTGACGAATTACGGGGATGTTCCAGTGGGAAGCGAATCTTTGGGGACCATCCAGTGTCCACTCGAAAATGTTCGGATGCTCTACTGGATGTGGGACGCACTCATCGAGAGTGTATTCGCCATAGCCGAAGAGTATGCGAAAAATGTGGGTATCGTAGACTGTTAATAGCCCGAGCGTGTGCGTGAATGAACCGTTTTCCGCTTTTTACTACATATCCTCCATGATTTATGGCGGTGTATCCTTCTTATTTGCTTGAGCGGATATAGGGTTAGGAAAAATCACAATGAGTAAGCAGAGAACCGAACTTAACATTAGAGGAATGACTTGCGCCTCTTGCGTGGCGCGAGTTGAAAATGCTTTGAAGAGAGTTCCCGGGGTGACTGACGCCAATGTAAACCTCGCCACGGAACGAGCGACGGTGCAGTATGATCCCTCAACGGCGGATTTATCCAGTTTGATCGATGCTGTGGATATCGCAGGCTATGATGCGAGCGAATTCAAGGAGGAGGAGTTCGCTCAAACCGAATTGGAAACAAAACGTCGGATGGATGATTTCAAAAAACGATTGCAAATTTCAGTGATTCTGTCCATTCCGATTGTGGTTATAAATATGTTTTGGATGCCACGACCTTCCGAAGTAAATATTCTTCTCCTGCTTCTATCTATTCCTGTGCAGTTCTGGGCGGGAGCGACTTTTTACAGAGGCGCTTGGAAAACATTACGACATGGCTCTGCGGATATGAACACTCTCGTGGCTTTGGGATCCAGCGCCGCGTTCTTTTACAGTCTTGTGAATATTCTTCGTGGTGTGAATGAGGTTTGGTTCGAATCCTCCGCAAGCATCATTACGCTTATTCTCGTTGGTAAATATCTGGAAGCGGGAGCTAGATCCAGAGCTTCGGATGCGATAAGAAAGTTAATGAAGCTCGCCCCGGATAAGGCATTGGTGCGTAGAGAAGGTATTGAAACGGAGATTGAAACCAAGGATATTCGAATTGGTGATGAAGTAATTGCGCGTCCGGGAGAGAGAATTGCAACTGACGGACAGATTATCGAGGGGCTGACATCGATTGATGAAAGTATGCTCACAGGGGAGAGCATGCCTGTAAGAAGAAAGCCGGGTGATCCGGTTTATGGCGCCACTATCAATCAGACGGGTTCTATTATTTATCGCGCCACTCATCTTGGGAACGAAACGGTGCTCGCTCAAATTGTGCAAATGGTGGAGCGAGCACAGGGGTCGAAGGCTCCCGTGCAACGCTTGGCGGATAAGGTGGCCTCTGTTTTTGTTCCTGTGGTGTTGGCGGTTGCCGTCCTTACGTTTGTTATTTGGAAATACATTTTAGGCGTGGATCTCACAAATGCCATGATGCCGACCATATCCACTTTGGTGATCGCCTGTCCCTGCGCAATGGGATTAGCTACACCCACCGCTATCATGGCGGGAACGGGGCGCGGTGCGGAAATGGGCATTTTGATTAAAGACGGTGCGGTACTGGAACGGGCGGGGAGAATCGATACGATCCTGTTCGATAAGACCGGTACGATCACCAAAGGAGAGCCATCCATTACTGACGTTTACACGATGCCGCATGTGAATGAGGATGACCTCATGAGATACGCCGGATCGGTTGAGAAGCAATCCGAGCATCCACTGAGTCGGGCTTTGATCCGAGAGGTTGAGGCGCGTAAACTGATTTTACTACCGTCTGAGGATATCCAAGCGCACATAGGCATGGGCATTCGAGGGCGCGTGTCTGGCGAGATGGTATTGGTCGGCAGCGAAGAGATGTTGAAGGAAGCCAATGTTTCCATTTCCGACCCTTTGTTGGAGCGCAAGCGAAAGTGGGAGGAGCAGGGCAAAACGATCTTGTTTGTGTCGAGGAATGATGCGTGCATTGGCGTATTGGCGGTGGCGGATACGATTGATCCAAATAGCTCTGTGGCGATAGAGAGCTTGAAAAGAATGGGATTGAATGTTGTAATGGCAACTGGTGATAATAGAATTACCGCAGAGGCGATAGCCCAAAAGGCGGGTATTACGGAAGTTGCCGCGAAAGTTTTACCGAGTGATAAGGCGAAATTGGTTGAGAAGTATCAATCCGCCGGGCATGCAATTGCCATGGTGGGGGATGGAATCAACGATGCACCGGCTCTGGCGCAATCCGATCTTGGCATTGCGATTGGATCTGGGACGGATATCGCCATAGAGACTGCGGATATCACATTGCTTCGTTCGGATTTACGAGGTGTTCCGTCCGCAGTGAAACTCTCACGGGCAACTCTACGCACAGTGAAAATGAATCTGTTCTGGGCGTTCATCTACAACGTGATAGGGATTCCCCTTGCCGCGACGGGCAGGTTGAATCCCATGATAGCCGCCGCCGCCATGGCTTTCTCATCCGTATCGGTTGTGACGAATTCTCTGAGATTAAAAAAATTCCGTGAATAATCAATATAAGGGACGCTCTCTTCTCTTTAGTAAGCGTCCCTTGAAATATGCATACATCATGAGGTGGTTCAAAAGAGCATTCACGCAGCTTGGGTGATGGAATCCACATCCGATGCGATGGCGGAAATTCCAAATTCCGGCAATTCCGAATTACTGTCAGGCAGAAGCGCCATTTGAGCCTCCAATGTTTTGCGGATTCTATTGGCGGTGATCATGAAACTGTCACATAGTTGACGATATTTCTCTTCTTGTTCGTCGCATTTCGCTTTCGCTTGCAACACCATCTCCTCCGCTTTTCTTTCAACGTCGGCAAGCATTGAGCCCGCCTCGGATTGCGCCGCTGATCGGACCTGCTCCGCATCTTGTTCGGCGCGCTTTCGAATGCTATCCATTTCCGATTCCATGGATAGGCGTTGTTGCTGCAAAGCCACCATTGCGTTGGCTATGGCGCTTTCCTTGGACTTGTAATCATCCAATTGTTTGCGAGTATCATTTAATTCGCTTTGTATTTTTTCGCATGCCTGATCCCTTTTGTTCAATTCCTCTTGCAATGCGGATAATCTATTCCCCATGTCTTTGACAAATTCATCGACCGAGGCGGTTGAGTATCCTCGCACCGTGCGAGGAAATTCCACAGACAAAAGATTTTGGTCTTGATTCATTTCATGCTCCCTTCATGACTGTTTTAGAGGATTATAGTGGTGGAATCTCAGCGTTGGTTGGTTCTGAATTGAGAGATTCCCATAATGCGCGTTGATTAGGGGTCATAATCATTAATATACGAGTTTGCAACTCCTCCCGCTGCACTTTCATTTCATTTGTTACGTCAATGTTTTGTCCGGATGCCGCACTGTTGATCATGGATACCGTTTGATCTCTCTGCGCCGCAAGACTCTCTTCGATAACCGTATACTGATCCTGGGACAGTTGGAAGATATTGGCGATGGCGGGATGAAGCAATGCGGCGACGCCTTGTCTTCGTATGGCAAGCTGGAGCAATGCGATATCCTCCCGGCTTAAGTTCGCACCTAACGGAGCAGGCTGAGAAATCACAATGGGCGAAGGAGGAGGAGGTGTGTCCCGTTGAGAGAAGGCGTATCCCCCCGCTGTGGCTAATGCACCGAACAAGCCAATTGCCGTTGCAGGTTTCCAAGCCATTCGAAATAGCGCGAGATGAGTTGGGGGATAAAGACTGTCGACGAAAAGATTCACCGCATTCGGCAAAGGATGACGCATATGTTTTGTTTGATCTATCGCATATTTGATTCTGGCGGGAAGATAGTCCGTCTTAATGGAGCATAGAGGAGTGTTCTCCGTAATGAATCCTGTTAGCGATTCATATGTGAACAAAGCGAGTGACTGAACGCCATCGGAATAACGGTGAGGGGTCAAATGTGCAGTGAGATTATTCATACAAAATGATCCGGCGGATCGATCAAAGCCGTAATCCACCAGAATCGCCCTGCCATCGCGATCCAAAATGATATCTTGGGGTTTTATACGGGTAAAGGGTAGTTCGTATTCCTCCGCCGCTTTCATCGCATCAGCAAGGTCCAAAAGAATCGGCTTTATGTCGTTGATATTAATAAACGCTCTCTTATCCTTCCATTGGCGATATGACTCACCCTCCACCCACTCTCGTGTTATAATAACCGAATCATCCTTCTCGCGTACATCCATCACTTGAGCGAATCGAGGATGAAGACGTTTTTGGAGTTTGATCGCATGGCGGTAAATGGCGTCTTTGCGTAACCTGCGCTCATGTGATGTTAACCACAATAGCGGACGGTATTCCTTTTGCACCAAATGGATGCCGTTGGAGGACATTCGGCTCATCCCAAGGGATGATATGGGAAACTGAACGTGATTTTGTGATGATTGCTCTTTCATGCTGATTCCTCCCATCTTGTAAGAATTATCGGAGCAAACATCTCAAAACATTAGTATTATTGAAAATCAAGTATTTCCGCCAGCGAAATCAGCTTCCCATATCGCTCTAATTGATGAAAAGTCCTATCAGGCTAAATAAGTAACCGGACGGGATATTCCAGTGTTTCCTTCAAGGATTGCAGGAACTTCGCAGCGGGTACGCCATCCAGCACTCTGTGGTCGAAGGAGAGACACAGATTCATCATGGGGCGTATTGTCACCTGATCGTCTATCACTACTGGTTTTTTCTGGATTTTACAAACGCCTAAGATACAGGATTGAGGAGGAACAATGATGGGATCGAACTCCTCGACGCCGAATGCGCCTAAATTCGTGATGGTGAATGTTCCATCCGAAAGGTCTTCCGTAGTTTGCTTTCCCGTGCGACACCGGTTGGCTAGCTCCTTCAATTCGACGGAAATCTGACCAAGGGTTTTCCTGTCCGCGTTCTTGATAACCGGAACAATTAGACCGTCCTCCAACGCCACCGCCACGCCTATATTCTTCTCTTCGTAAACGAGAATCTCCTTATCGTTTAACGAGGCGTTGCATAATGGGTGACGCCCCAATGTCTTGGCAACGCACATGATGAGTAAATCAGTGTAAGTGAGCTTGGTGTTGAATTTCCTCTGAACGTCCGGACGGATTTTCTCAAGGAATATCGAAGCTTCCGTCATATCCACCTCCATGGAGACGGTGACATGCGGAGCGGTGGAGCGGGATTTAGCGACCGTTTCACCTCCGATTCGCTTCATACCCTTGTATGGGATTACGGAAGCCACAGTTAAACCTGGTGTTACTGAAACAGGAGCTGGCTGAATTTGGGGTGTTTGCACGGCGGCTTGACGAATGTCGGCCGACATGATCCTTCGTCCGCCAGTTGTCGTGGCGAGTTCGGCGATATTCACTTGGCTTTCCTCCGCCATTTTAGCCGCCAAAGGTGATATTCTGACTTGCGAGGCGGTTGCAGGCTGGGAGAGAAAAGCGACGATATCTCTCTCTATGATGCGTCCCTGTGGACCCGATCCGACAATTCCCACTGCGGCTATATCAATGCCCGCCTCTCTGGCTTTACGCTGGGCGCGCGGAGAAATCGCCATCGTGGCGGATGCGGGGGACTCGTTCATAGAGGATATCACTGTCGACGTTTTATTCGTCGTTACCGAAGAGGGTGCAGTGATATTTGAAGCTTGCTCGCCGGTTAGGAGTGCATCAATCGATTCACTCACGTCTCCTATGATGGCAATTGGAGTTTGAATGGGTACGGTTGCATCCACCGAGTGTAGGATTTTCCTTAACACGCCATCCATTGGCGACTCCACCTCGATATTCGCTTTGTCGGTGGTTATCTCAAGCAGAGGTTCGCCCTTTTTGACGGTATCCCCCTCCTTTTTGAACCATTGCAAAATGGTGCCTTCCTCCATTGTTTGACCCAGCATGGGCATTTTGAAATATTCAGCCATTAATTCCTTATCTCCATTCGGTACTTGCGATATCTTCACTCAAATTTACCAAGGCTTATAAATCATAACTCCATATGATTATACACTGAAGGAGAAGCGTATCGCCATAAATAGAAAAGAAACGAAAATAAACTCCAATAAAATCGTAAATAAACGAATGTTCACGCCCGATCAGGGCCTATCAATTTCCTATCAAGCATATCCTGAATAGGGGAGTCATCTATATCGAGCGGCAGATTCACTCTGCCTCTTCTTCGGCTGGATTCATAGCAGGCGAATATGATTTCGGTGGAATGAATCACACTGTCCGCTGACAATATGGTGGAGCCCCCTATATCCATGCTTTTGATCATGTCCGCTGCAGCGCGCGGAATCGCCTCTCCTCCGTGTATTCCTTCTGATGTGGTTACGACGATCCAATTGGCATCCCCTCGACGGATATATCGAAGGGACGGGTCGCCCCATAAAATCTCCAGCATCCCGTTGGAACCCACGGCTCTTATGGCGCAACCGATGTCTGAATCAGCGCCGGTTATCATCAACCCGCGAACCCCGTTTTCAAATTGGAACTGGCATATCGCCTGATCCTCCGCAGGAGCGCCGTAAACTCTTCTTCCGGTATGGCTTTCTATCTGCGCCAGCACCCATCTGGCGGGGACTTCGTTGTTGAAAAAAAACATCATATTCAGCCAATGGGTGCCCCAGTCAAACATGTCCCCGGTATTTGCCTCCAAACGCACCAAATCCCCGATCGCCCCTTCGCGGATCAGTTCTCTGGCTCTCTGAAAAGGCTCAAGGTAACGCCTTTGATGATCGAAGATTAAGTTGACCCCTTTCTCCTTGCACGCAGCGTACATGCGTTTGCATTCACCCCACGTTACAGCCATCGGCTTTTCGCAGTGAATCGCTCTCACCCCTGCGTTGGCGGCTTCGATCACCATTTCGGAGTGGAGATGCGGCCACGTGGTCACGCTGACAATATCAAGGTTCTCTTTTGAGAGCATCTCCTTGTAATCGGAGTATACTTTTTGAGGGGAGTATTCTACGGCGAAGAGATTAGCCGCTTCCGGATCGATATCCGCTATGGCTGCGAGAACCACCCTTTCGGTTCTTTGATAACCGCGTATGTGTTCGTGCGCCATTCCAAAACCGGTGCTTCCTTCCGAACGGTGTTTTCGTCCGGTACCAATGATGCCGTAACGATAGATTTTTTTCTGCATGAGTTTACGCCTCCAAGAGTGATTGATGGGCATTGGATTTAATGCATTGAGACCTCATGCATACAATGTTACCTGTATTGAATCATTTATTGAAGCGGCATGGCGCGTTTGTAAAAATGTGCTTGCGTTCGTGTCATGAATAGTAGCCGGATTGTAAGATTCATGCCCTATGGAAGGTGAGTGAGCGCGAACTTAGCCATATCCTGAGCTCCGGAAGTTCCATGTATGCTTAAGTGAACAAGTGATGAAAACGGACATTATAAAAGTAAACAAGGATAACCCAGATCCCGAGGTAATCAAGAGAGCGAGTGAGATTATACGGTCGGGGGGGCTTGTCGCCTTTCCCACCGAGACGGTTTACGGACTTGGGGCGAATGCGTTGGACACCGAAGCCGTTGAAAAAATCTATCTTGCTAAAGGGCGTCCCTCCAACAATCCCCTCATCGTGCATGTGGCGACCGTCGAGGTTGCAAAGAAGATCGTGGCATTTTGGAACGATGAGGCGGAACTTCTATCCAGACGATTCTGGCCCGGTCCTTTAACGATGGTTTTACCGAAGAGAGATATCGTGCCTGACAACGTCACTGGCGGCGGATCAACCGTTGCTGTTCGATTGCCTGCCCATCGCGTGGCGCATGACTTGATTTTAGCGTCCAAGGTTCCTATCGCGGCGCCTAGCGCGAACCGCTCCATGAGACTTTCTCCCACCATGGCGGATCATGTTAGGAAGAGCCTTGGCGGAAGAATAGATATGATTATAGACGGGGGGCCGACTCTGGTGGGAGTGGAATCCACCGTGATTGATATCTCTAGAAACCCGGCGGTTTTACTTAGACCGGGCGGAATCACCCCCAATGAGATAGAGAGCGTCATAGGTTCGATCGAGATTTTGAGCTTTGGGGATCAGGGGCATGTTGGCGTGATGAAGTCTCCGGGCATGTTGAAAAAACACTATTCCCCTCAAGCTCCGTTGGAATGCGTAGAGGGGGAACTCGACATAAAAGATATATTGCAACTGCATTCGGGAGAGAGAATTGGGATATTGCAGTATCAATCTCACACACCCATTTCCCGAGAGGATGTTGTTTGCATTGAGATGCCTACAAGCGCTCGAAAATACGCTGCCAGGCTCTATGCGGCGTTGCATTCAATGGACGATGCCGGTGCGATGAAAATATACGTGGAGATGCCTCCTGTCGGAGAGGAGTGGATGGCGGTCAGGGATCGATTAAGACGCGCCTCGGCAAAATGAAAGGGAATGACACTTTTGAGGCTTGAACGGATTACCCTTATTTTTTTCATTAAGTGTATAATGCAAAAAGCCATGCTTGGTAGGATAACCGTGTCAATAGTGAGTCAGGACTTAGACTCCGAGCGAATCGCCCTAAATACTCCTTTTCTTGCAGGCAACCCATTCCCATACATCTTATGCGGCAAACGGGAAATGTTTTCTTTGTATTCTATCTTTGTGTTAGATACCCGACCTGGATTTCTTACAAGGGGGGCGGCGATATGTTCGCAAGAATGAAAACCGTAATTATGCTATTGGGTTTGACTCAAATATTATGGAGTGGAGTTGCCATGGCGCAAAAAGTGATACCGACGGTTGACCCCAACCAAAAGGTTGGAGTGCGCCCCTATGAGATGGTGTGGGCGAATCGCAAGGAAACGTTGCCCCCCACTGTCACATTCGATAACCTTGATGGATGGACAATGCGGGTTTCGGGAGGCGCGGTGGCAACTTTCCAACCCAGTTTGGCGCAGACCCTTTATGGGCGTCCGGTAGGAGAGTTGCGCTATCATGGTGATGGTGAAAACGGCTCGAATGCTCAAATCCTTATCACGCCTCCAAAACCGATATCAATTCCCGATGATGCGGATGCGGTGAATATGTGGATTTATGGAAATCGATGGACATTCGGATCTGCCTTCCCCGATTCTCCATCGATTGAATCCACTCCGCCCGTATCCGTGACTCTGCTATTACAAGATGCCAATGGCCAATCCGCATCCATTCTCATCGCTCACATAGACTGGCCGCAATGGTTTCTTCTGCACGCATTGGTGCCGAAAACGCTGAAAAGACCTCTGCAATTAACGGGGTTGGAGATCAATGGCGGATGGCAATCCGGCTGGCGGGATATCTATCTCGAATCGATCAAATTCTACCGACAGCAATTTCCACCACTGCATTTTCCTCCATTGCCCAAACGAAATCTGGCTCTTTTCCCCGGTCAGTCCCCTGGAGCCAACACAGGGAAAGGAAAACTGCCTTTTCCTACGCGCGAACAGACAATATTGCCAGTCAATTTGACGAACATATTTCATGACGATGTAAAAAGAACCGTCGCCAATCGATACGTTTTCGATTATAAGGGAAGGGATTGTACGGTAGCCTACGAATTTGATGCAAATAGATGTTTTTCCGGACTTGACGCCAAAGTGGATGGCAAATATCTTGGGGATTTGATGGACGGAGGCGTGGTTCGACTTCAGGGAAATAACAATCCGACCGCTCAGTTGAAATCCTCAAATCTCAAAGACGGGATTGTGACGGCGGAATATACGGACGGCACGGTCCTGACCCTTCGCATATGGCAAAAATCCCTCGTAATGGATGTGAGGAATACGACTCGACGCGCAACGGCTCTTGAATTCGGAGAGTTATCAGGCTTAACTGATCCCCGTGTATTGTATATCCCCTTTTTGACGTACGGTGGAGGCAATGATCCCGGGGTGTTGCTCAGCAAGGCCGGCGGCAAATGGGTGTACACCTCCATATGGCCGGATTGGTATCGTTCCAACGGCAGCCAACTTTCCGCCGCTAACTACACGAATGGTAAAATCGCGCGTATCAATGGCGCGGTGACATACACCCCGTTAACGAATGGCATACTGAATCCCATGTATGAGAGGTTGTTCATCACAGTCTCGCCTTCCTTGGAGGAAACTTTGCCTACAATCGCCAATCCGGTTGGTTTGCATGCGAAACTGGCGGTAAATCGCTTGTGGCAGGAATCCTGGGGCCCGGATAACTATGCCACGGAAGAGAAGCGCAGTTCAATGTTGCGCGCATATGGGATCAAACGGCTGATTCAATGCAACCATGAGATATCATGGCGAGACCATGGAGAGAGTTTCACCTTGAGAACCCACGCAGCTCCGATACGAGGAGGTGCCAAAATTGTGGACGGAGAACCGGTGGTGGGCGGAGGCGACAAGAAACTGGAAGAATATGTTGCACATCAGGAATCGCTTGGATGGCTTAGCGGTCTGTACTCCAACTATAGTGATTACGCACCTATCAATCGACACTGGACACCGGAGAAGGTGATATTAAATCCGGATGGAACATGGGGAGGGGCTTGGTACCGATGTTGGGCGTTGAAACCGTTGGCTGCGGTTCAGTTTGATGCGGAGATCGCTCCGCAGATTGAAAAAAGATACCGATCCAACTCGGCGTATACCGATGTTATGACTGCGGTACCCCCATGGGGTCGCACCGATTACGATCCTCGCGTTCCAGGAGCTGGCACTTTCGCACAGACTTTTTACGCATACGGCCAACTCTTGCGAAACGACTCTCGGGTATATCACGGACCGATCTTTTCAGAAGGCACGTATCAGTGTTTTTACGCTGGTTTGCCGGATGGAAATTATGGTCACACATATAATAATCGGCCGCTTGCTACGGAGCCATTATTGCCCGTCTTTGACCTTAATCAAATCCATACCAAGGAGTGCGATATCGGTGTAAGTTGGACCACATCCTATTGCGATGCGATACCGAATTGGCAAGCGCCTCAAAATATAGACAATGCGATAGATCGCTTCATTCTGACCACCATGGCTTATGGACATATCGGATGGTTGGTGGAGGAGCAATACGGTATCGAGAGGACGTGCAGGTCTTACTATATGTTGCAACAGGTTCAGGCACGTTACGGACTGAAAAAACCGCTCCGAATTGCTTATTGGGATGGCTCAAAGTTGGTCGGGGTGTCGAAGGCGGTGGAGGAGGGATTGCCAGCAAGTAGGCGGCAACTCTATGTCGAATATCCGGGAGGGCTTCGACTCTGGCTGAACGACAGTCCCAATGATTATTGGAAAGTGCGAATCGGCAAGAATATTCACATCCTCCCACCAGCCGGATGGGCGGTGTTTCAGAAAAAGAGCCGTAGGGGCCCCCTTCTCAGCTTTTCTGAACTCCATGATGGATCCAAGGTGGACTATCTCCATTCCAATGCATACATCTACCAAGACGGAAGGGGGCGGTGGTATATGACTTCCGATGCGGGATCGAATGGAGCGTTGGCGATTGAGAACAAATCCCGAAACATACTTGGAATCACCCATATAACCGGAACCGGTGATTTTATGATCGCACGCCCGTACGAGATGAAGGGGGTGGCGTTGGAATGCAAGACTTACGATGTGAATGGACAACGATTGGAAGACGCCAAATTCAAGGATAGCGGCGATCAGACGTGGATCACGCCGGTACCGAACGCTCTGAAATACGTTCTGCGATTTTCCGGAAAGAGTGCGTGGAGTATCCATCCGGAACATGCCGAAGTCGTTCCGGGAGGCAAGGTTCGTTTATTGACGATAAACCGAAAAACGTCCCAATGGCATAGCAGCGAGGGAAGCGTTGATAAGGGAGAGCTTGTGATTCCGTCTAACGCGAAGATCGGAGACTGGATAGATATTCAAGCTAAATCTGGCGTCGATTTGCGAACGACACGTGTGTTGATTTGTCCTCCGGTGCGATGGGAGTGGAGTTTCGAAGCCAACCCCAAGGAAACACTGCTGATGCTCACTCCGCAATGGAGACTGACAGGGTTGCACAAGATAAAGATGAGAGTGGTTGTTACCACTTCCGAAGGTTGGAATGTATCTCCCGCATATTACTCCTTCTCATCGTTGAACCCTCCGCGCAAACTGCAATTTAGGGTCTCTTCCTCATTGGCGGCGGGAGAGATTGGACACCTTACGGTAAGCTTGGAAGGGTTGCCGCAAACAATGCAGGAGGACTTTCAACTGGTTCGGGAATATCAAAAAACGAAGATTCAAAACCTCACCAATATCTCCTACTCATGGGGAATCTGTCTCAGAGGCGGTCAGGAGGAGCCTAACGAGGGGAATACAGGGGCGATATTCGATCCCGGCGAGGATTTATCCGTTGGAGGCGTTGTCAAACGCGGTATTTTCATGCATCCGCCTTATGCGGAGGGGGTTGGTTATACATGGGCAATCTCCGATCCTATCCTTCTTCCTTCGAATCCTTGCCAGTTCCACTGTTATGCCGGAATCAGAGATGGAGGGGATCCTAGCGATGGGGTGTGGTTCACCGTATACGTGATCACCGGTAAGGATAAGAGGGTGAAAATTGGAGAGATTACCGCAGAGCAGCATGAATGGAAGGAGTTTCAAGGCGACCTAAGCCCGTTCGAGGGGAAAAAAATACGTATCAT
Organism: bacterium; assembly: GCA_021811565.1. Taxonomy (GTDB): domain Bacteria; phylum Armatimonadota; class Chthonomonadetes; order Chthonomonadales; family CAJBBX01; genus DTKV01. Next base: position 48,107 of record JAJZOL010000206.1, read on the forward strand.
GCTCAAAGGCGATGTGGGGCCAAATAACAACTCCACTGCAGATTGGGGGGCTTGGGGTGAGCCGGAGATTCGCTTGTCCAAACCCTCCGTGGAAACAATCATTGCACGCTCAAATGCGGAATAAAGGGATGGATGAATGGTGTGATTTATAGCGAAGCTCATAGGAGGACAATTAAATCTTTTCCATGAAATTTAAACTAACGGGCTATGAGTGCGTTTCGACGTTATGGATGGCAGGAAAAGTTTTCCTGACTTCGAATAACCAATTATGTTTGATCATTCGCCCTTCCGGAACGAATGGGTTTATTCAAAATGATTGACTATGATTTTTTTTTGCGTTAAAATATCTGTGTTAAATCGTGTTTCCGCATTTCATTAGCTTCAAAGATATATCTTATAGAGAGATATTCACAATGGGTTATGAGTGGCATCAATCCAAGCCGTGCGAATTATCCAGAGGTTATAAGCGCGATCCGCTCGTTGAGGAACAGATTTGCTTATGGATCAAGCTCTCCAAAAAGGAGTTGCTCTATAACGCCACGATAAAGGATAGGGATAATGGCAATTATCCTCGCATGGAGACTCTCATACATTTCACGCGACGCGCGATAAAAAACGGAGACAATGCCGCCAAGGATATACTGCTGACGGTGGTGTTTAATAGAGGCAAGATCATTGTTTGGAATAGCCTCAAACATTACAACATCTACAATCATGCTCAACTTGAGGATGTTGCGTATGATGTCCTCGACGATTTGATTGTAAATGTGATGGATTTAACGGAGAAGCATGAGTTTTGGGAGGTGAATTTCATATCCTGTGTGCAGAGGCTGATAACAACCAAAATCAACTCAAGCTTTAAAAGGTCGAAAAAGGAGATTCATCCGGATCAGTATGATGACGATGAGGGAAATGAGAGTTTGGAGGATGGGTTGAGGGATGATAGAAATCCCGAGGATATTGCGTTAACGAAAATTCAATATGATAAGCTTACCTACCCTCACACCTTGATAGTCTTTTTGCTTGAAGAGGGTTATACGCAGGAGGAGATCGCGACAATAATTGGATGTTCCTCCAGAACAATCAGAAATCATATCAAATCGATTCGGACATTGATGCAAAAATAAGTGTTTTAGACTCGAAACAGGAGAAAACCGGTTTGGATCATCAAACCTTTTTTAATAGCCGTCAATTGCCTCATTCAACTTTTATTCGGAGCCTTTTGGACTGGCTGTTTATCCTATGTTGAATGATATTGCAAACACCCGGTAGGATGGAAAAATAATGACGGACATCATGGATATCATAATAGAGATAGAGAGTGAATCAAAGCCTGGCGAACGCATTGATCTATTGCGATGGATCGAAAAATATCCCTCGCAAAGGGAGGAGATATTAGAGTACGCCATGCTTAAGCACTATGAATCCATTTTGGAAACGGAACCTGTGGACGATCCACAGTACGACTCCTATTCCGTCCGAGCGAACCAAATTTTGCAAAATGCTCTTGGAAAAAGGGAGGAGCAAGTAACGTTTGACAATATATCGCTGTTCTCGTTGATTCGTCGAAAACACAAACGACCGGAGGATGTGGCGAGATCCTTGAATGTTGGGTTTTCCGTTCTTGCGAAGTTGGATCACGGTTTGTTGGAAGTGTCCAGTATCCCGCGTCGTTTTTGGAGATTGCTCGCAAGGGAGATTAATGAAACGGAGGATATACTTAGATCCCATTTTATTCAAATACCCAATGTGTTATTAATGGCAGGACACTGGATCGGTTTTTACTCCCCGTCCAAACCGAGTTCGAAATCCCTGGTCACCTTCTCCTCGGCGATTGAAGAGTGCGAAGATATGTCGAACGAAGAGAAATCGAATTGGCTGAAAATAGTGTCCGAGGATACCTCGATTAAAGATCATGAATAGATGGCGTCTCATCCGCCAGCGTGCGCGTGAGTATCGGGAAACGGTTCTATCCTCCAATTCGGGACTTTCCTCCTCTTCTCTTCCTTCCTCGGAAGATATTATCAGCGCCGCAATGGAACTTGCGGGCTACTCCAAATACGCTCTTCCCGCCACTGATCCCCTCTTATACGGCGCCATTTCCGTTCTTGACAGAAGAGCGCAATGCATCTGGTACTCCAAAGACGTAAATCCCTTGATGCTTCCGTTTTATCTCGCACATGAATTGGCGCATCTTCATCTTCGGAGGCACACCACCATGTGCTTGCCCGAATACATTCCCTCCTTGCCTCATCCAAAAGCCCCATCGACGGTATGGAGCGAGAGGCTTGGTTACTCTCTCAAGGAGAGACGGGAGATGGAGGCGAGTGTGTTTGCCATTGAGTTCCTCCTGCCATTACCCGTGGTGCGCGATTTATTCATGAACGGCATGGACGCCGAAGGGATCAGCGAACGAGTCAGGATCGCTCCCGAATTGATACACACTCAGTTGATAGAGGCTTCTCTGCCGGACATCCCCACGGAAACACCTGCATTGAAACGCAAAAAACGATTTGACGCGTCTCAGCGGCGTGCGATTGCATGCGAGGATGGTGCTACTTTAGTGCTGGCGGGGCCTGGCACCGGTAAAACGACCTCGTTAATCTCCCATGCGGAATATCTGATGAGCAATGGAGTGCATCCGGAAAACATACTGATACTGACTTTCAGCAATAATGCAACGGAGGAGCTTTTTCATCGCGTGGAGGAGACCTACCCAGAGGCGGCGGAGCGGATGTGGATTGGGACGTTTCACTCCTTTGGTCTTGAACTCATCAGACGATTTGGGAACCTGATCAATTTCTCTCAAAACGCGACGCTGATTGATGAAGTTGACGCAATACCCCTCATGGAGCGATATCTTGAAAGGTTGGACCTCTCCCCACATTTCATATGCAGTCTAAAAGACCCCATCAGGTATTTTAGAAACCTCTATTACACCATTTCCAGATGCAAAGACGAACTGTTATATCCGGACAGCCTTCATGATTATCCCTCCAAAACCGAGGCGGAGTTCAATGAGACAGAGAAGATAGATCGAGTTCTTAAATTTGCACAGGTCTATGAAGAGTGGGATCGTATCCTCCGAGAGGAGGGGCGTATGGATTTCGGCGATTTGATCGCGCAGCCGGTGAAAATCCTTCGATCCTTCCCAGAGGTGCTTTTTCAAGTACGGTCAGAATTTCCCCATATTCTCGTGGATGAGTATCAGGATATCAATCGAGCGACTACGGTGTTGATTGAATTGCTTGCCGGTGATGGTCGAGGATTATGGGCTGTCGGGGACAACCGACAGGCTATTTATGGGTTTAGAGGAGCGTACGGAAAGAATTTTCAGGAGTTTTCCCATCGATATCCAAACGCGAAAGTGAAGAATCTAAGAAGAAATTATCGCTCACTTGCAGCTATTGTGGAGTTGCTCAACCAAATTGCAAATCATGGGAATGACGGGGTGAAACGGGATAAGTGGCTTCCTCATCGAACAAGCGAACAGGCGACAATCCGTAATATCGTTGCGAATGAAAAGAACGATCAACTTGAAGCGATGGTTCAAATAATAAACGAGGACCTGAACCAGGGGGTTTCATATTCCTCTCATGTTATTTTATGCAGGACATATGACCAAGCGAAAACGGTATCGGAATACATGGAAGCCTGTGGAGTTCCGACTCTGTTTCTTGGCAGTATAACGGATCATAACAGTGTAAAGGATATGCTTGCTATATTAAGCTATTGCAGGAATGGCGATGCGGTCTCACAAGATCGCATCTTGCAATTTGCGGAGTATGTAGGGAAAGGGGAGCAATCAGAGAGTTCTAAAGATGAAACGGATACGAGACTATTTGAGAGCCACATGGACGCGCTGCACCGCATCGATGATCCCTTCAAGTTGCTCACACACTATCTTTACACTCTTTCCAGTTACTTACGTCGCCTGATGCTGGAAGATAGCGTTGAGGCGTTGCAGGAGAGGATTGCACTCAGCCAGTTTCTCTTTCTTTTGCATTCACATGTCAATCGGAATATCTATGGGAATTCCACTCGAATTGGTGATTTTCTGGATTGGATGGCATTGATGGAGAACTTGGATATGGGCAGTAAAATCAATGCAACCGAACATATGGATTATCTAAACGCAGTACGTGTTATGACTCTCCACAAGTCGAAAGGCTTGGAATTTCCATCCGTTATCATTCCTTTTTTGGAGGAGATGAAGACTAGGAGCCGAGGCACCCTGCAATTACTGATGACATTTGATGATCCGGATTCAGCCCAGGAGGAAAAGCGGTTATATTTTGTGGGGGTGAGCCGCGCCATGGATCGTCTTACTCTATTGCATACCGATTCGAGGCAATCCGATAATGAATTTATTGACCTCATAAATCATTTCATAACACCCATCGTTTATTGCCATGATGCAAATATCGACCATCGTCTGCATTTCGACAAGGAGCCATTGATTTCAGCGGAAACCTTACCCGTTTATAAACCGGAGGTGACTTGGCTCGGATTGCAGCAATTTGAAAAATGTCCGAGAAGATACCATTATTTGGCCAAATTTGGCTTTCCAACCATTTTCAATCGAAGGCATTACGGATGGTTTCAGCATCTTATCATGTCGCGGATACGTGATATGCGGGCGAAAAGTTTAGATGGTGAGGGGATATCTCTTGAAGAGGATATCCTCAAATACGAAGAGGAGTGGAATGCACCGGGAGTGCCAGACACCCAGTATTCCATGAGACTGAAGAGGTATGGAATGAGGTTGTTGGTAAATTTCAGGGATTTGACCCTCCGCGAAAAACCTATCCCCCAGACTAACATCGTCCTCTCGCTTGATTACGGAAAGATCAGAATACCCATGGATTACGTCTCGGAATGCGAGGGGGGCTATTGGATCATATACAAATTTTTGTTGGATCCGATTAGGAAAGAGGATAAAAACTCTCCGGAAATCGCGCTGCTAAGGAAAGCGTTGATGGAAACCCTGCCGGAAACAGAATTTGAAATTGCGCTATATTCGCTATATGACAATGTAACGATGAAAGTGGACGTGGACACTCCCCGGGAACTGCGTAGAATTGAAAAATATAGGAGCGTCATAAAAAGATTGGCGGAGGGTTGCTCCTCGGCCAACCCTGGCTATGAATGTCGAATATGCTCGTTTAGATTTATTTGCTCCAAGAAATGAGGCACCTACTTCTAAACGGAGGGACGTCAACATATGTCAAACCTATTTGAAGACAATTAAAATCCGTAAAAATAGCGATAATCGCATTTTAGCTATATAGTCAGGTAATTGCTAAATTCGATTTCCATATATTTCGCCGAACGTGTAATGAGCGATAATAGCCACATTTCCTGAATTTTGCAATTACCTCTATAAACATGAGAAATGAGCGATCATAGCGTCAGGTGTTACATTTGCATTCCCCTCCAAGGATATCCCCACATCTCTTTTGGTACATATTCCTCTTATTTTAATTTTCACCAAAAATATCGTCACATCAATAAAGATATTTAACATAAAAGCCGAAAATCCATTTAGAGATGGTATTGATGGGGAGGCGAAGAGATGGATTGCGACACGAGAAAGTGCGTTGAATGCCCATGCTTGAATTGGAAGACGATAGATCCAAGATACAATGTGTTACTGACACCAATGGATCGAATCTCGGAATCCGAACTGAAGCGATCCCTTGCGAAATCGAAAGTCCCCTTCATATCGCTCGGTTGCTCCGTGTTGCTGGATTTTCCGCTAGAGCGAATGAGTGAATTGAAATCCGCCTTATGGACCGGCATACCTTCCTTGCTTCATTCACGAATCAAAGGGATATTTCTCAGTGATGCTAATCGGCGTCAATTCACGTTTCGTGATTTTCTTCAGGCGGAATCTCTCCCAGTCTTTTTCGAACAGGCAGAAGTTGAATGGGCTAGGCGAATACTGAGCATAGGATCTCTGTACAGCGTGTTTCATCCCATTTTGGACGCCAGAACAATGAAGATCGTTGCATACGAGGCGTTGGTGAGGGCGCATCATCCCTACACAGGCGACGTGATATCCGCTGGCGAACTCCTGCACGCTTGTGGAAGACTGAACCTTATGGATCAGTTGGATGGAATGGCGCGTCAGTGCGCCATTCGATCGGCAATTCAAGTGGATCAGTCCGATGCTCTGATATTCATCAACTTCCTCCCGAACGCCATTGGCGATCCTGATAGCGCTCTGAAATGCACCTTTGAGGATGCGAAGGAGATAGGATTCAAACCTGAAAGATTGGTCTTCGAGGCGGTGGAAGCGGAGAGCGCCATGAGCTTGGAGATGTTGCGTGACATTGCAAGGTACATCCATGCGATGGGGGCTAAGTTCGCCTTGGACAATCTTGGCAGAGGTCGCATCGCTGTCCAATTGATTGAAAAATTGAACCCGGATTACGCCAAAATGGATGCAAATTTGATAGCCGTAGCGGTGACTAATGCAAATGCACGTCTGGAGATGGATCGAATCTGCATGTCGGCGCAAGGTGTTGGAGCCACATTGATAGGGGAGGGCATCGAAACAATCGATCAGATGCGGGTCGCACTTCGCGCCGGCATCTCTCTGATGCAGGGGTTTCTCTTCTCCATTCCGTGCAATCCGGAGGATGCGGCAAAACCAATAAGGGGGTATCTTCAGCGACAGATCGCGTGAGATACAAAAGTTAAGGATGATGCTTAAGGATCAATAGCATCAACTACGGTTCGAAGTAGAATGAGGTCCTTCGCCTTAATTCCAGCCTGGCTCGGCTTAATCTGGATTTGATGGTTCCCACAGGCACATGCAGTATCCTCGCTATCTCATCCAAAGTTTGCCCGTCAATATGATGCAAAAGAATAACCGTTCGGTATTCGTCCGGAAGGGTGTCTATGGCTTGCAGAAGCACTTGCGCACGTTCCGTAGTGTGAAGTATCTTCATGGGCTCCAAGGCGGGATCGGCTTGAAGGAATTGAATTGGGGAAGGTGATCCATCCTCGCCTTCCTTGTCAAGTTCCATGATCTCTGGAGAATTCATCCGCTTGTTAAGATGATCGAGGCATAGATTTGTGGCGATTCGACGTATCCAGAACGGCAAGGAATCACGATTGCGCAGACGGGGAAGAGATTTGTAGATACGCACAAAGGTTTCTTGGGTTATGTCTGCGGCATCCTGTTCGTTCCGGATCATACGGTAAATATAGTTGTAGACCCTTTTATAGTGAATGTCCATCAACCATTCGAACAGCTGGTCATTGGAAAGATTCTCTCGCTGTTCGATATTTGATGGGAACGGATAGGATAACGCGCCAGGAAAAGAGCCTTTGTTCAAGAAATTAATCCTCTGCGTGAGGCGATGATTGGTATGTCAAGTAATTGCAGATCTCGTAAATAAGGTCTTTTCGTGTGCCAAAAATATGCGGTCTTAGTTTCACATTATGAATTCTGCAATTACCGCTCCTATTAAAAGTGTAGCAAGGGTTTCGGGGGTTGTCAAGGAAATATTTGTTTCCCGCGTCGAAAGTGTCGAAAATATGGCATTTCCGACGCGGGCATTTATGGAGATTATCTCTTTTTTGGACCGACAATCTTTCGAATCAGGATTTTCAATGGATCGTAATAATAATCCGCTACGCGTTCCTTAAGGGGGATAATACCGTTATCCGTAAGATGGATATGTTCGGGACATACCTCCTCGCAACATTTCGTGATATTACAATACCCAATGCCGCCTTCCTCCTTAAGCTGTCGCAACCGATTCTCGCTGTCCAAGGGGTGCATGTTGAGTGCGGCGATCTTAATCATGAACCGAGGTCCGAAATAGCCGTCCTTTCGGTTATGATCCCGAAGCACGTGACAAACATCCTGGCACAGGAAGCATTCAATACACTTACGAAACTCCTGGATGCGTTCCACGTCTATCTGTTGCATTTTGAACGGGCGGGGAATATCCTCGGAGACAGTGAGGGGAGGTATCTTTTCCGCAGTCCTGTAATTGATCGATACATCCGTAACCAAGTCCTTGATGAGAGGGAAGGTCTTAAGAGGATGGACGCGAATTAATCCGTTGGAGTCGGCGAAATCCTCCACATGGCTTTTGCACATCAGTCTAGGTCTTCCGTTGATCTCCGCGCTGCAAGAACCGCATTTCGCAGCTTTGCAGTTCCAGCGACATGCGACAGTACTATCCTGGGTTCCCTGTATTTGGTGAATGGCGTCGAGCACCACCATGCCCGGAAACGTGGTTACTTCGTAATCAGTCTCCGTACCGCCATCTGCATTTCCTCTGAAGAGGCGTATTGTCACTTTGTCACGCATTATTTTATCTCCTCAAACATCGCCGCCAACTCGGGAGCCATTGCCGGTACGGGTCTATGTATCAACTTTACTGCGTCCCCATCTCTCTGTGCTATGAGATTTATCTTTCCCCACTCCTCGCTTGCATCCGTGTAATCCAACCTCCATTGCGCGCCTCTGCTCTCCTTGCGTTCCAAGGCGCATCTGCAGATAATTTCGGATGTTTTCAACATGAATCGAATATCTCTTGCGGTATGCCAGCCAGGATTGTAGACTCGATCGCCCTCCACGTGAATGGATTTTGCTCGCTCCTGCAACTCCATTACCTTATTCAGAGCTTTGGTGAGGCTCTCCTCCGTTCGGGCGATCATAGCGCCCTCCTGCATCGCTTCCTGCAGTTCCTGGGTGAGTTTGAATGGGTTCTCCTTTCCCGGATTGGTGAACGGCGCGAGGAGTGTATTGGCTTCTTCTTCAATTTGAGACGAATCGATTTTTCCGAAATCCGCATTTTTGGCGAATTCGGCGGCATGATCGCCCGCACGTTTGCCGAATACCAGGATATCCGTCAGGGAGTTTCCCCCCAAGCGGTTCGCTCCATGCAGACCCGCAGCCGACTCCCCAGCGGCGAACAGCCCCTTGATGGATGTGGAGCAGGTTTCCGATTCAGTCCATATACCGCCCATGGTGTAGTGAATGGTGGGATAGATCTCCATCGGTTGCTTGGTGATGTCGATGCCGCCCAATGAGTAGAACTGCTCCCACATGCTGGGTAGTCGACGTTTGATGTACTCCGCTCCCATTTGCGAAACGTCCAAGTAGATTCCGCCGTGTTCGCTTCCCCGACCCGCCAACACCTCTTTGTAAATAGCACGAGAAACCACGTCACGCGGGAGAAGTTCCGGGGGACGGCGATTGTTAACCTTATCGGTAAGCCACCTGTAGCCCTCCTCTTCCGTATCTGCGTATTGCCCCTTGTAGAGTTCAGGCATGTATTCGGGATTGAACATGAAGCGTTCGCCCTTGTTGTTCTTCAGAATTCCACCATCTCCGCGAACCGCTTCGGTGACAAGGATTCCTCTCACTCCCGGAGGCCAAAGCATGCCGGTCGGATGAAACTGAACCATTTCCATGTCCATGAGTTCCGCTCCCGCCTCATAAGCCATGCCCGCGCCATCACCGGTTGATTCCCATGAATTGGAGGTGAACTTGTACATTCGTCCCCATCCCCCGGTCGCGAATACAATGGCTTTGGCCCTGAATGCGACGAACTCACCGGTTTGACGGTTATATCCAAAAGCTCCGACGGCTCTATCACCATCCATGAGTAGCCTGGTAAGAGTGTGTTCCATATAGACGATGGGTTTGTAAGAAACCACCTTGTCCTGCAGCGTGCGGATAAGTTCCAGCCCGGTACGATCTCCAACGTGATTTAAACGACGATAGGTATGACCGCCGAAGGGACGCTGAGAAATGAGACCTTCAGGCGTTCTATCAAACACCGCACCGTATTCCTCCAATTCGCGCACTCGATCGGGAGCTTCTTTGGAGAATATTTCCACGATCCGCGGATTGTTGATAAATCTCCCACCTTTCATCGTATCCTTAAAATGAACCTTCCAGTTGTCTGGTTCGCCCATGTTTCCTAGTGCCGCTGCGGCGCCTCCTTCAGCCATCACCGTGTGAGCTTTTCCCAGAAGAGATTTGGTGACGATTCCACAAGACAAACCGGCTTGGCATATGGAAATCGCCGCTCTCAAACCGGAGCCGCCCGCTCCGACCACCAGGACATCCTGATCATATGTAGTGTATTTTTCCATTTACAGTATCCTTATGTCCTTGAACATTCCGGAAGCAACCGCCATGACGTAAAAATCGGTGAACCATACGGACAGCATACTCACCCAGGCCCATAGTGCATGATTATGGTTAAGAAAACTAACCTTTTTCCATATTCCATACGAGGATCGTGTGCCGCAGGAGCAGGAATAGCAATTGTGTTTGCCTCCAATGAAATGTCGCCATGAGTGACAAGAGAATGTATAAAGCGATAGGAGAATGATGTTAACGAGAAACACAATAGATCCCACGCCGATGCCGAAATGGTGAGTGCCATCAGGATTGGTCCAGATGAATGCATCGACAGTATCCTTCCAGAGGATGATCACAATGACCACGGCGGCGTAAAAAGCGTAACGATGCAAATTCTGAAGTATGAACGGAAATTTTCGCTCGCCGGTGTATTTCATTCGTGCATCGGCCCTAGGTTCCGCTACGGCGCACGCCGGCGGATCCCAAAAGAAAGACCTGTAATACGCCTTTCGGTAATAATAGCAGGTGAGCCTGAACGCCAAAGGAAAGATCAAAATGTAGATCGCAGGGGATACCATTTTCAAACCAAATAGGGGAAGGTGTAGATACCATGCGATCGGTAAAAGCGGTGAGTAGAACGGTGAAAGGTAATCCGCCCCATTGTTCGTATAGTGGTAGTAGTTGTTCTCAAATGCACGGAAAGTGGTATAGATACCGAAGAGTGTGAGCACTACGACCGTCAATAGCGGCATTAACCACCAATCTCGCTCACGATTTTCCATTGGGAGAGGTGCGCGACCCTCTTCACGGGAATTTGCTGAATAGGATGCCATTTTTCCTCCTTCTTAACCCGTTTGTTTTTTTGTATAGTAATTGCAAAACGAATCGTCTACGCGGAAATTGAGGGGGGGATAATCTCAATAGGGTAAAGATATGATTTTGCAATTTACTTCTTGGAAAAGTTATTCACTTGATATTATACTTTATTCCGGACACGATGAAGTAATCTTACCCTATAAAGACGGATATTGAATGTTAAAAGTGAGAATTATATAATAATGCAACATATAAACCAGATGGAGTATAAAGTTTCCATGTAACCGACTTTTTTGAGTGGAGGAATTCCATATGGCGGATGCAATATTCCTCTCCAGGCTCGGTACGATACCGGCAGGAAGGCGATGGCGATCCATAATCCGCGTATGCCGACAAAGTAGAAGGGCAGAAGGGTGAAGGGGATTATGAGGAGATGATAGAGTCGGCTTGGGCCGACGATGCGTTGATACATTTCCGGTGTGTTTTCTTTGGCAAGCTTGCCACTTTCCAGCAGCATTTTGACATGGAATATCCCGCTTCCGAAAAACAGCAGGCAGGCGCCCCATTCCATCCAAGATTCGAATGGAGCATTCGTGGTGCATACGATCCAAGTCGCTGGTCCCGTGAGACAGAGGGCGGCAATGCCCAGCAACTCCCCCCAAACGGTTCGATCCAATCGCTTACGAGAAGGAATGACGGACAGCCATGCATGCAAGACGAATAGCATCATTGCCGCGAGGAATATTATCGCAAGCCTCAATGCATCTCCCCTAAGCAATAGGAAGATTCCGGATATGAATGTGATTAGAAGGTAGAGAAACAGCCATATCTTAGTTTTGGAATCCCCTTTGCCTCTTAACGCTAACTCAGCGGCATGTCGGCTGAGAAAGGCTCCGGTGATTATGCACAATAACAGGGAAAAGGGGATGAAAGAAATGGAGCCGATACGAAACGCCGCAATGATTACGGGGGCATACAGCATTATCCAAGCCCCGTGCTCGCGAGGCAAGGGAATGTCCCACGCCTTATTTTTCCCATACATAGTAGTCGTGCTCATTTGTCTCACCCCCGAACTTTCATTTACTTTAACTCAGCCTCCCGCGCTTGCGCTCTCGGAAAGAGGATGTGGTTTTCGCGGTGGATGTGGCGATGGGTGTCGCTTTCCAATTCGTGAAGAGCTTCGAGCATCGCTTTGTAGGTGTTGCATGCATCTTCCGGAGGTATGTAGTCTTTGGTGATGGATCGCATTTTTTCCAACGCCTCGCCTGTAGACTCATGCTCGCTCATCATGACGTGAATTGGGTTGGCAACGGTGTAGCAGTGAAATTCCGGCGCAGATGTCGCTGTTTCCAATTGTTTGATCATGGGGAAGAGAACATGCTCCTCTTTCATCAAATGCGATGTTATCTCCTCCTCAAAGGAACTGAACACTGATAGTAAGTCTCGCAGTTCGGGATGGTTGGCTTTGTGCACTTCAGCGAGTTTTTCGATCATTTTTTTGATCCTTGGCATCTCTCTGCGCAAGTTTTCATGATGCACTGCCACGATGTCATCGCATAACTCATGCAAGGGAGCCGTATTCCAATCCCTTTCCGATTCCGGATGCTCTTTGTCGTTGGCATCTATCTCCTGAAGCACCTTCTCCACATTCAGTCCCTGCACCCTGCATATATCCGACAGAGGGATATCCCCCCCGCAACAAAAGTCAATTCCGTTATTTTCGAAAACCTTCGATCTGCTTATCTTCTCGGAGACAATCTCCGCAACCGTCGATTCCGGTGATATTTTTGACATCTTATTGATCCTTTCCTTTATAAGTTGTTAACCACAGTCTTACTTGCCTTGCATGTACAAAAGCATTATCATGGGTGTCTTGGCGACGATACTGTGAGAAACGTTCGCCTGCATGATGGCAAACGCCCCCTCTCTTATCTCATACGATTCTTCGCCAAGTGTGAGCAGTCCCTCGCCTTTTAAGATGTGCAGTGATGCCGGAATGGATGAGGTATGTTCGGAAAGCTCCTGTCCGGTATCGAATCCAAAAAGTATCGTTTTGCCTCCTGCATCGCTGTTGAGCGTTCTACTAACAATACTCTCTTTCGCTACACTCACTTCATCTACGAGATTAGCAAAGAAGCGGTATTGATTTTTCATTTTTATATTCCTTTCATGATCATAGAGCGTAGGGATGAATGGAAAACTGCGAACTATTTGGCATTGACTAAGTCATCCAATGGTTTGTCAGCCGAGCCTTGCTCTATGGACCATCCCGTTTTCAGACCCGCCACGAACCAACAAAATGCGAAAATACCAAATGCGAAGAGGGTATCACCGAATATTCTCATCCATCTCAAATGAACCATGATCGGTCTCTGTAGAAATCCAGCCGACCTAGCGTACCACATTCCATGCGTCATGCTCGCTAATGCCTGCAGCAGACCCACAGGTAAAAGCGAGAGCACCACCATCAAAACGAGCCCGATGTTGGTTGCCCAGAATGCGAACACCAACGGCTTGTCCTTCCAAGTCTTTTGCACGTCCATTCCTTTTAGACAGAAAAGCATCAAGCCCAAACCCAGCATGCCATATACGCCAAAGAGAGCGGTATGGGCGTGTACGGGGGTGGTGTTTAACCCTTGCATGTAATAAAGGTTAATGGGCGGGTTGATGAGAAAACCGAACAGTCCCGCACCCACAAGATTCCAAAAGCCAACAGCAACGAAATAGTAAATCGGCCATTTATACTCTTGAATCCAAGGCTTTGATTGGCTGATTTTCAAGTTCCCATAAGCTTCGAATCCCACAAGCGAAAGCGGAACAACCTCCAATGCGCTGAATGTGGCCCCAAGGGCGAGAATGGATGTAGGCGTGCCAGAGAAGTAGAGGTGATGGAATGTACCGATGATCCCTCCAGCAAGGAATATTATTGACGAGAATAGTATCGAACTGGCGGCGCTCGTGCTTTTCAACAAACCCATTCTGGTGAATAGAAAAGCAATCACAACCGTGGAGAACACCTCGAAAAATCCCTCCACCCAGAGATGCACAACCCACCATCGCCAGTACTCAGCTATCGCAAGATTAGTCTGACGTCCGTACATCAACCCCGCTCCGTAAAATAGTGCGATCGCGGTGGCGGATATGATGAAAATACTGAGGAGTTGTTTGTTCTCCCCGGCTTTCTTGAGAGCGGGCCATAAGGCTCCCGTCATTAACCCAAGCCACAAAAGCAAGCCCACGAAAAGAAATATCTGCCAGAACCTTCCCAGATCCAGATATTCGTATCCCTGATGTCCAAACCAGAAATTCACATCCAATCCCAGTTTCTGCTGGACGCCAAGCCATTCACCGATCATCGAACCGGCTACGATGATTAACAGACAGACAAACAGGAAGTTCACCCCCGCTTTCTGCCACTTCGGTTCGTATCCTGATACCGCCGGCGCCACGAAAAGCCCCGTAGCAAGCCATGCCGTGGCAATCCAGAATATTCCGAGTTGCAAATGCCATGTGCGCGTGATTGCGTAGGGTAACCATTTTGAGAGCGGAATGCCATAGAATCCTTCGCCTTCCACACCATAATGCGCGGTAATGATTCCCATCGCAATTTGAAACAACAACATCGCCAAAACCACCCAAAAATACTTTAAAGTCGCAAGCATGGATGGAGTCGGCTTGAGATTGAGCAAAGGATCCTTTTCAGGCACGATGACTTTGTCATCATCGGACTCCTCCTTCCGACGCACGGCAAAATACCAGGAAAGTGCTCCTATGCCGGCAATTAATAATACGACGCTGATTATGGACCAAAGGATAAGGGATCCCGTAGGTGCATTGTTTATTAACCGCTCAGGCGGCCAGTTATTTGTGTAGGTGATATTAGACCCGGGGCGGTTCGTCATGCACGCCCAAGCCGCCCAAAAGAAGAAACCGCATAACTCTTTCCTTCTCTGCAAACTTGGGAGCGGATTGTCCGGAATCGCGTAATCCTTTCTCAATTGATTCATCGATGGATCGGAGCCGAACAACGAGATGTAATGAGCCGAGACCGCTTGGATAGCTTGAGCGATAGTTGGGGATACAACGATATTACCGGTTGAGGGGTCATAGGTGTTTTTCCGTAATACATCGCTTAGCCTTGCCCGCAACGCCGCTTTTTGCTCATCCGTCAAAAATTGATAATCTGGATAACCCTCATCCTTCGCCCAGTCATTAAGTATCCACATTGCTTCTCTGTGCAGCCAATCTGCGGACCAGTCGGGAGCGACGTAGGCGCCATGCCCCCATACCGTCCCAACTTCCTGACCTCCCATGGACTGCCATGCATTTTGTCCGTTTCTTATCTCCCTGCCCGTGAAGAGTGTCTGTCCATCCTGTGTGACAACGCGGTTCGGAATCGGAGGTGCTTCAACGTATATCTCCCTTCCGAAATACCCTAACACGGCGAAAGAGAATGTAACGACTATGCCCAGGACTATCCACAATCGCAAGTTTTTCATTCATATCCTCCAAATCGTTGGTATAGAGAGAACACAGGCTTTGAATGCGTAATTAATCTGGATAAACTTATCCAGATTGTTTCTATTATACATACGTGGTATACTGGATGTCAATATCCAGATTTGAAAATTTTTTAGCATATCGAATAATTCAGGTTCCATGAGGAGTTTTTCGTGGATTGACATTCGCGTTGTCCACCACTTAGGATGCCCAAGGGGGTAAAGGAGCTTTCATGATCTCACAAACCGCTGAATACGCATTGCGAGCCGTCACTCATATGGCGAAAAGCAGGGAATCATCCTTGTCCACGCGTCAGATTGCAGATGCGACAGAGGTGCCCATCGCTTATTTGTCCAAAGTACTACAGTCGTTAACTAAGGCTGGCGTGATCCATTCCCATAGAGGATTGAAGGGGGGATTCTCACTTGTACGACCTCCAGAGCAGATTACGGTTTACGAAGTGGTCAATGCCGTGGATCCCATGAAGAGAATCGAGAGTTGTCCACTGAAAAATACTTCTCATGGAAAAAACCTCTGCCCGCTTCACAGAAGGCTGGATTCCGTTTTGGAGGCCACTGAGAACGCTTTTCGCTCCACAACTTTGGCGGAATTGCTTTGAACCGCAAATGATTGAGAATTAGGAATCGTATCGTACATAAGGTGGTTGCTTGGTCGTAATTAACTATTTGCATGCGAAAGGAATATAGGTCGTAACGATCAAAGAAAACATGTTATACGAGATTCGTTTTACCAAAATGCAAGGCGTGGGGAATGATTTCATCGTGCTGGAGGACTCGCGTAATCCGGATTTGAATTGGTCTTCAGTGGCGACAAAACTATGCGACAGAAGATTCGGGATCGGTTCCGATGGCATTTTGATTCTATCGCGTCCGAAATCCGCCGATTTGCGGATGATCATGCTAAACCCTGACGGCACGTATGATTTTTGCGGTAATGGATTGCGATGCTCCGCCCGTTACGCATTGGAAAGAGGTTTGCTCTCAAAGAATGGAGAAAAGGATCGATGTATCTCTATCGACACCAAGGCGGGTGTCCGGCGGGCGATCCTCCATGACAGCGATGTGACGGTTGGGATGAGCACGCCGAGTTTCCATCCGAAAGCGATTCCAGCCCTATCTTCCGAGGAGATATTGGACTATCCATTGGAACTGCAAGATGGCGAGCGACTAACCATATCAGCGGTATCCACTGGGTCTGCGCATGCGATCACGTTCACGGATAGCTTGCCAGATGACGATAGCTTTCAAAAAATAAGCTCTCAGGTTGAGAACCACCCCTTATTTCCCGAAAGGATTAGCTTGATGTGGGTTAAGATGGAGGGCAAAAATCATGCCAGAATACGCATCTGGGAGCGCGGAGTGGGGGAGACCCTTGGCTGCGGGACGGGGGCTTGCGCCGTTGCAGCGGAAATGTTTCGGAAGAACCCCGATTGCAATGAAGTGTGTGTTAGCAGCAAGGGTGGAGATTTGTATATTCAACAAATGGGTAACGGGGAATTGATGATGCGAGGGCCGGCGGAATTTGTTTACGATGGCATATGTCATTTGAAACTCCTATCCGACGGATCCGCCTCATTCACGTAAAAGAACCATTCTTAATAATCGAATATCCTCTCGATTAACCCCTCTCGTAAGGATTTGTGCGATACAGTAAGTTCCGAGGCATAACACAATCCTGAGCAAAGGATGCAAACCTCCCAATAGCTTCATGACTATCAAGGTTGCGATACAACCTATGAAAATAGAGGATGTTCTCCTGGGTAAGCGGTATTTGGAACTTTTGAGAAGCATGATGCTGCCAATCATGAAGGCTGTCAGTTCCGTGAGGGTGGTGCAGATCGCCGCAAAAACAACGCCGTATTTAGGCGTGAGAAAGCTGTTGGAGAGGATATTTACGAATACGAAGACGCAAACGGAGATGATAAACTCCTTTCTTTTTCCGGAAGCGATCAAAATGAAGAAAGGGAGAGGGGAGAGAAACATAATGCATTCCGCCGCTCCCAGCCATTGGATCACTTCGCCCGCCTCCATCATCTCCTTACCGTACATCAGGGAAAGGATTGCATCCCCGCAAGAGAGAAATAACGCCAGCACGGCCGCTCCCGGGATCATCATCCATCGTAAAAGGATGGGATATGCTTCCGAGGGATCCTTAATACGGCAGAGCAACGGATAGATGGATTTGATTACCGCACCGGGAATGAAGCTGAGAGCTTCCGTCAGCCGAAACGATGCGGCGTACATTCCGACCTCCTGCGAACTGCGGAATATGGAGAGCAATATCACATCGTAACGATAAGCGATGATCGTTATGACGGAGCCTAAGCCAGGAATGAGTGTTTGGGACAAAAAAGATCGTAGCAGAAAGAGATTTGGGGTGAAATCGGGGCTTACTGACTTTAAGACGCGAAATGCGATGTAAATGTCCCCTGGTATTGTGGTGAGAACTTGCACCATTGCAAACGCAATCAGTGTGGCATGATGCGCAATCAGTAGGGCAAACCCGATCAGTAGCAAAAAAGCGCATAAAATTTGAATGACATTGATGAAAAGCGATTCGAGTTTTGATTGACAATACACACGGAAAACACCGAATACACCGCCGAAAAGGGAGAATGATCCGAAGATGACGGCGATTTTCATTCCGAATGAATAGGGAGTAAATGGAAGAAAAATCATTAAGCCCGTACAAGCGACAAACGCAAGCAGGAGCTTGATGAAAATACCGTTACCGAGCACCTTCGATGGGGGGATTATTTCCTTGCTGAACTCCGTGAGGAGAATCAGATCGAATTGGAAATCCGCCAATGCCCCCGCGTATCCCAGCAAGGTGAGAACGACGCTCCATTCGCCGAACATGCCGGGGCGAATGCTTTCCATGCCTGAAACGGTGATGTGTAACAACCACAACCCGCAACCTTTTTGAAGGACTCCTCCGATGACGCATGCGGAGGTGTTGGTGAATGCGCGTCGAGACGCATTTGAAATCATGCCGCATCCTCTTCGAATGTTTCGATAACCCGAAATGAGCGTAATCTATCCTAGTCTATTGCGAAATTCATGCCACTTAGGTTTTTATCATTCCTGTGATGACCCTATTGGCGCCTAGGGGTAGAATCTATATTATGAAAAATCCATTTTGATTATAGAGGAATTCGCTTATGTCACTCCATCGTTATCTGTCCATCAAAGGCGAACCAAATTCACTCCGCAACTGTGTCTTGACGTTAATCCTCGGGGTTGTCCTTTTGATGCCCTTGCATAACAATGCGCATGCCAAACCGAGAACAGGTCACATGCAATTGAGCATTAGCGAAGAGGGGGTGATATGGCGTGACGGGACGAATATTTTATCCCAATCTCCAACGATCCCCGTGATAGATGTCTATTACTCGGATGAACCCGATATATGGAAAGCCCGCACATGGGTGAAATTAATTCCGCATTCCGTGAAAATCACACGGAATAAGAAATCCATCCTCATTTACATACACTCATTTGGCGGAAAGCCGATTCAAGGCTTAGTGACTGCGACCCCAAATCAAGAAACCCGCGAAATTGTTTGGAAGATCACCTTGTGGAATCACACAAAGGGCACGGTGGTGGGGCTGACCGTTCCTCCGATGCTCGGGATTGAGAATCTTCCGGATGGAAGCCTCTATTTTCCGGATAGACCCGGACAGATGCTGAAAGATCCTTGGGATAAACTCGCGTCTGCCTCGTTTCAGTTAGGGTATCCCGTTCCAGCATCCATGCAGTACTTGATCTATGCCGGGCTAAATGATGGCGTTGCATTCGACGTACTCGATAAGAGCATGAGTTACAAGGTGTTCGAGTTCGGCGGTCCGGATCGGGAGTTTGCGGCTACGCTTTATCCATTCATACCGCCAGGACACAAGTGGGTTTCTCCTGATATTCTCTGGCAGGACTTGCGAGGAGATTGGCATGTCGCGGCTCGGAGATATCGCGCGTGGTATGATTCGTGGGCGAAGACCCCGCAAATATCCTCGGAGGTGCGCAAAGACCCCGTTATGGGTGGAATCGTGGTGCTGGCAAGACCAGTTAAGGACCCCAATTTGAATGATGTCACCAAGGATATGGAGACCGGAACCTACGCCGCCGCATTGGAGAAAGCTCGGCAACTCCATGAAGCCGGGTTTGAGGGGGCGCATCTTGTTGGGTGGTTCGGTCAGGGGCACGATTCCACTTACCCCGATTACTATCCAACCGCGCGAATGGGCGGCGGAAAAGGTCTTGTGGCGCTCGTGGATGGAATGCACGCCATGCATATGCTTGCAACTTTCTACCTGAACGCCCGACTTGGCAACGTGACCGATCCAACCTATCTCGCACATCCGGGATGGGCTGTGGAATTGGCGGATGGTCAGCATGTGACGGAGACTTATGGAGAGACTTTTAACGTGCTTTGTCCCGCCGCGAAGGGTTTTCAAACGGATATCATCGATACGGTGAAGCGTATCGCGATGGATTATCATGGGGACGGGGTGCAATTGGATCAGGTCGGAGCCGCTCAATCCTTTCTCTGTTTTGATCGTGCTCATGGACATTCCACCCCCGCCACGGCATGGGCGCAGGGATACACAGAGATGCTGACCGGTGTTCGCTCCGCCGCTCGAAAAATCGATCCTGACTTTTGGGACTGGATAGAGGGGGCATGGGAGGGTGCCGGTCAGTATGTGGATCTATCGCAGGGGGGTTTTTGGCAGGCGATGCCTGATGCGATCTATTTCCCTCAGATGTACCGTTACACCATTCCACAGGATCCGATGTTTGGAGACGCACGAATGGGAGGAGTGCCTTATTGGTGTCCGACAGACATTCAGCGAGCGAAGAAGATTGACGACGCGGTATCTCCGATCTTCTGGCATGGTGAGTTCATGGATAACATCGGCTTGAGCTCCTCCCCTCAAACAGAGGTGCATTGGTTTCGATACAAGGGCCAGGTCGTCATAACAGTGGTGAATAATAACGACGCTTCTCAGGATTTCGATGTGCGATTGGAGTTGTCTCAACTAAACTGGAAAGGTTTTCCCTCCAGAGCGCAAGCTTTGGCATCGGGTCGATATGTGCAGATTACAAGGGGGGACGGATATCTTTCCTTTACCGTTTCCGTCCCCGCGAAACAGGTTGAGGCTGTGTTAATCCGTTAAATGGGCTCCTTTCATTAATTCGGCAGTTAAATATCATCGAACATATTATCTTTATCAGGAGTGATTTCACATATTCAATCATCGCATTGTTTGCCGATATAATATATCAGCGCCCAACTTCCAACCTCAAGAAATCGTACATGATCGCCTGTCGTGGCAAAGCTATGGGATTATAAGCGCTGGGGTGAGGTAACTCCGCCACGATTTTAAGGCTGATGTCGTTCTCGCCCTTTTTCAGTAAAGTTGCGTTAAACTTCGCAAGCTTTAGTCGATACTCCCCGGCTTTATTGGCATCCCGATAGACGCTAGCGTCGTTGCCGAGGTGATATTGTGCCACCTGCACACCGTTCACCGATACCAATAAATCCGGATTCTGTACAGCCCCAGCAATGCCGATGGTTAGATAAGCCGTACCGATTTCCGCATGTGGAAGATGGAAGAGAACATGCCAAATTGGCGCATGGTAGGTTCCATCGGCTCGCTGAACGACAGGCTCGCAATAGTTCCAATCTTTTCGATCGGAACTCTTCCCGATGAAGAAATGTACATCATGCGGGAAATCCGTCGGATAACGGTTCCATAGACCGAATTGCCTGGGAAGATTGCCGTATCGGAACTCCTCGGCAGATCGATTCGGTATTCCAAGTTGCCACATACGGATACCATGCGTCGGAGGTGTCCAGTTAAGTCTTCCAACGGATGTTATTTCACCTGCGCGTACAGTGACGTTGTCCTTGCGGTACTCCCCGACGACCCCTGATGCGAACGCATAGAGCGTGTATTCGCCTGGACGTACTGCAGATATCTTAAATGAGCCATTCCGCATGGCGTGGCTCCAAAAGATGTATCCCCTCCATTGAAGTTGCCAGTCCGGAGTTGGCGCGGCGAGGATGACTGTGGCGTTCGCAGGGGAGCTTCCATCCGTGATATCAAGAGAACCCTTCACAGCACCTCTTCGGATCGGATAGAGAGGGCTTTCCATCCATTTGTAGGGCCATTGCCGCTTCTCCCTCACCGCTCTGCGTTGGGCGTCCGCAATCATCGCCTGGGGAGTGTGACCGGAATTGAGATAGATCAGATAAGGTCCGTAACACTTCTCCCATTTTCCGGAAACGTTCGTGTCCATATCGTGATAATCAAGGAAATGCCCGCCATGAAACATCTCCAGAATAATTGGGTCATCCTCATGCACCATCAACTCCTGCTTCGTCGGTCCACCGTTCACGTATTCATTGCTTGCATTGATGATCCAAACACCAGCATCAGGACCCATCAGACCGTGGAAATGCTGATGATCCTCGAAATCTGCTAGGTTGTATTTTGTTGCGATTCTGCCATTGGGGAAACGATAAGTGGCGTCGGTTACCTTCACAAGCTGCTGCCCAGGCTTTAGGAACGGAGGATATGCTCCTTGCTCCTGACGGTTCACATAGTAATGAGTGAAGTAGTCCTCCTTGCATTTGATAACCATTCGGGTCTGACCAATCGTCCCGTTAGGTCCGTTAACATCATGACGATAGGTGACGTAGCAATAGATGCCTGGATCATTTTCGAACAGGATATAGTGCAGGCGAATTAGAAAAGGAAAGTAGTCTCCGCCATCCTGCTCAAAGGACACATCAATCATATGCGGCGTGCGGCGAACAAGGTGATAGACGGCATGCGAAAAACCCCAGTAGTCTTTTCTCGGATGCAAGGAGCCGTGCCCGTTCGCATCAAAATAGATAGGACGGTTGGGACCGAGCACCTCCGGTCCTCCAACTCGGTGCAGGGAGACGATCTTTCCGTTATTCTTGGTGATGGTGAGTATCAAGGCGCCGTTGGATATTCGCAGCGTAGCGCCAGTGTCATCCATCTGAATCACAGCGAAAGACGGCGGGACAAAGGCTAAAACTATAAACAAGAAAACGGCAAGGAAGAGCATGGACGCCCTCATTGATAACTCCTACAAAGCGGTTTATTAGGGTCTGATGAAAAAAATCGGACTGCGTGAAATAAAGGCTTATCGCTTGAAGTGGATGCCGTCGTCTTTGCGGGCAAGGATGCATATAAACAGTATGCACGATGAAATAGACGATAGCAAGAGGAAAAAGTTTAGAGTGAGGAGAATGGAATATCACTTGTAGGCATTGTGGATGGGTGCATCCGGTTTGTATGATCGCTGTTGAAATAATGAAGGATAGACAGTCAATGGAATTATTCGGAGGTGGATTAAAACTCTTGAAGGGAAAGCGGCATTTACCATAGGTTATTAACCCACAAATGAATTACATGGATATTTGTAAGCCTCAACTCAGGGGTTATCTCCAAGTTGGAGATAAGTGAGAATGAAAGGTATATGAAGGGATCAGTCCATGACAAGGTAGAATCTATAATTGTAGAAGACAAGATTTTACAATATTCCCAGGTAATAGAAACGATGATCGTAGCTTTTTTGCTTGGCTTGATAGGAGGGGTGGTGCCTGGGCCGGCGCTTGCCGCGACTTTCACGGAGATCCTGCAGAGCGGATTCTTGAAATGCCTTAGGATTATCCTCCTTGCAATGCTCACGGAGACGGCGGTTGCGCTGTTCAGCATGAGCGTTCTGACATCCTTGCATCTTCCCTATGCGTTTTTCGCGGGGCTTTCATTCGTAGGGGCAGGGGTACTGATATGGATCGCCTCGATGATATGGAAGATAAGGGAGATCGATTCGGGCGAAAAGGTGAATTTTACCATTGGGAGGATCATATCGATGATTCTGGCGAACGGTGTGCTCTGGACCTTCTGGATTACCGTCTGCATCCCAAAAGCGGTCGCGCTTGGGAATAGGATTTTTCTCGGACAGTACCTTTTCCTCATGCTCGTGGAGATAGGGTGGCTGATCTCCACCATTGGCGCGGCGGTACTGTTCTCCACTTTTCGCAAAGCGCTCTCCAACCCCCGGGTCGTTCCTTTGGCGTTCAAGCTCTTCGCCCTGACGTTCGTCTACTTTGCGTTGGAGATGACATGGGGTAGCATGGAGTACTTCATGAGATTGAAATAGAGGATACAAGGAATTCGGTTTTTGAAGGAAAGCGCGGAACATCGACGAGCTATTGATCATGTGACATTTGGACTGGTGCCCATCGGGTACGGGAAATGCATCGAATATTGATGTTGGCTATGAAACATGATATGGATGTGTGTCCACAGGTTGCAGGGATTCATTGTGTTGCGTTTCACACTGTATATTCCGATTCCGGAGTTAAGTGCATATTTAAGACATGCGACTTCGCATCATATCTCATTATTTTCGTAAGAGTAAAGCCGCCGCGCAGTTCCTCGCAAGTCCTTTGCGCTTTGAACGCTTGACGGGGCTTTTGCGGAAGAGATCACGGAACTCCTCATCGCTTATCATAGCCAATTCAGTCAGCTTATGATTGTGGATATGAGGGCGGGGCTGGAAATCCGGATCTTTAGTTGGCAGAGCGTGGCGAATATTGAAAGGGCATACCTCCTGACAGATGTCGCATCCAAACATGCGATTGCCCATTCTCTCAGCTAGCGAGGCGGGTATCTCTTCGCGATTTTCGATGGTCAGATAGGAGATGCATTTGCGGGAATCGACCACATATGGTCGAACGATGGCTCCTGTGGGGCAGGCGTCGATGCAGCGCGTGCATGTTCCACAACCGCCAATGGCGGATGTGTCAGGGGGCAATTCGATATCCAGCAATAACTCCCCCAAAAGAAACCATGATCCCTTGCGGGTGTTAATGATCATGGTGTTCTTACCGAACCAACCGATTCCTGCAAGTTGTGCGATCTCTCGTTCCAAAAGTGGTCCGGTATCGACGTATATCTTACCGGTTACCTTATGGTCGTTGTTCTCCTCGATGAAACGAAGTAACTCCTGAAGGGGTTTCTTCATCACGTTGTGATAATCCTCATTGAGGGCGTATCTCGCGAACCGTGCGCTGTCGGGAGGGAAATTCTCCGGCACTTCCGTGTAATAGTTCTTCGCAACCACAACAATACTTTTTGTCGCCGGCATTACAAGGCTGGGATTGAGACGGCGTTCCGGCTCGCGCTTCATATACGTCATATCCGCCGCGTAGCCCTGTTCGAGCCATTCCCTAAATTGCTCCTTGAAACACGATTCACGGACAGGGGCTATCCCGCAAAGATCAAAGCCTAACTCAATAGCTTTGGCTTTGATACTTTGCGTCAAGATTTTCAGTGAATCCGACATGGAGTTAACCGCTATGAGAATGGGGACACGCCGCCGGATTCAATCCAATGGAAGCGCGACTCATGTCCGTCAAGCTTCCATGACTCCGGGGAGATCGTCCTTTGCCAATCAAGAGGTTCACCGATGGGTTGCCTTTTAGAGGCGATATCCAATGCAGTTTTTAAGTCACGCACCCGCTCCTGGGTCATGGCGTCCGGCGCCAGGGAGACAAATAGCATGGTCCCGCTTCGGGATACGAGTTCGAGCCATTGACGATTATACTCCCAAGGAATGGATTGAGTTACGCCAACGCAATCGGGGTCCGCATCGTAAAACGCTCCCTGCTGAACCGATCGAAAACCGAGGCAATTCACCCCCATCTTGCGTGTTCGAGCCCATTCGCGTCCGCTGGTGTCGTCGCCGATTCGACACATTTCAAATAAGCCTGCGGAGAGATTGCTGATGGTATTGCATCCCAGAACCAAGCTCTCTCCTGCGGCGATGCGAATGGTCTGGTAGAGTTCCTTTAGAATTTCGCAGGTGGTTCGACCCCGCCCTTCCTGGAACGCCCAACCATCCTTGGTGGGGGATGCTCCCATTTGGAATCCCCATAATCCTAGGATATCCGCACTGGTGAAATCATGCTTGATAAGTTCATATCCCCACTGGCGGATGCGCGCCACATCGTCATGCACTTTTTGGAGCGCGTCAGGCACCGTTGGATCAAGATATTCCTGGTCGCGTGGAAGACGCCAGTTTTTCGGGGTGTTTTCCGTGGCGTTCATCGGACGCATCCAAATTCCGGGTTTCGCACCTTTCTCCCGAATGCTTGCGGCAAGCCCTGGCATGTCGGGAAACTTCTCGTTCCCATGATCCCACACTCCGTTCCCCACGCCCCCACCAGGTTGCCAACCGGCGTCTATGACCACGAATGGTCGATTCGCTCCCTGCGGGGAGAGGGAAATTATCCTGTCCGCATCCCCCAAAACGGATGCAGCGCTATTATTGCCATATGCGTAATACCAATCGTTATGACCGTAGACTGGGGACTGCGGCAATCTAGGGTTCGGACACATTTCATGACAGAATGCGTGAAGTACCGCGAAAGGAGTCTCTCCCGGTTTGCCTTCCATTTGGACCGCTTCGCAAACATCCAATGTGCGCCCGCCAAGCTGCAATCCAGACCCTCCGCTCCTCGCATCCAGCCAGAGATTAACGCCATCCATATCCACCTGCCAGAAGCAGAAGGCGTTCGATCCGGTTCGAACTCCGTAACAATGCGTTCGGTCTCCGGCTTGGGTCGCACAGTACCATGGCAAGGGGCGATCCGGAACGATGGCTCGCCATTCAAGGTCCCCATATGCTCGTTCCCACGCGTCCCCAAGGACTGATTGAACGAAGTCCATATCCCCCAACCATCGGAGCCGAATTCTATTGATGGAGGATTTGGGGGAGGACAGGGAGATGCGAAGGGTGTTTCTTTCGAGCGGAAGGGATAGCTCAACATCCTTACCCGTCCAGCGACTCGGTGTGGCGGGATGGAGATCGAAACTCCCACCATCAGCGAATACATGAATGGAATCCGGTTTGTTGAAGATACTTACGAAATTGTCGTTGCCTGATGCTTTCATATAAGGTTTTCCATTTGAAGCCTTCGAATCAAGTGGCATGGACAACGCCAATGCGGAGGCTATACTGCTTTGAATGAATTGTCGTCGCGATAATGACATGGGCTTTCTTGCAGTCGTTGATGATTGGTAAATGAACGAAGATCATTATCAATGAAATCTCTATGCGATCATTCGCCATTATAGCATATATTATTGCTAACTTCACTCGTGCGTGTACCATGCAGGAGATGATCAGTCGCCCGAAATATCCCGCGAAGGATTCAGAGCGAGTTTGGAGGGTGGATGGTCGATTCCGCTCCAAATAAGCGTGACGCAAACAGCTATGATGCAGATGCACGAGTTAATCTGCATCGCAAGGGGGCCGCCCTCCTCCTGAGCCAAGAAACCGGTTTCAAGACCACCAACAGGCATCATTCCTCCGAATACCAACGCGTACACCGCCATCACTCGTCCTCTTAGATTTTCGGGGACATCCTCTTGTATTTTGGTGTTCGCACTGACATTGAAGACGATATTCGCGAATCCGCTTAGGACTAATATCCCCAATGCGATGGGGTAAATGTGCGCTATGGAGAAGAGGATGAGCCCCACGCTAAAAAGCGCAGCGCCACCGTATATCGCCGTTTTTCGAGGCAAATAGGATCCAAATGAGGCAAACGCTATGCTTCCAAGCATAGCTCCAAGTCCGTTTGCGGTCATCATAGCGCTGTAACCGCCAGCGCCGGTGTGCAGTCTTGCCGCGAAGATGGGAAAAATAGTCGTGGAGGATCGAACGAAAATGCTTCCCAAACCTATGACGGCAACTATCCTCAGTATGGTTTTGTCGCGCCAAATGTATTTGAACCCTCCCCATATCGGCGCTTTCGATTCCATTTGCCCTTTGCGTTTGATTCTCATCATCAAGAGGGATACGATCACCGCTAGGAAACTAACGCCATTCAGGAGGAAGCATACAGGCGCGCCAAATCTTGAGAGAGTGATTCCGGCAAGAATAAGTCCGATGAACCTTGCGATATTCACCCTAAAAGAGTTCAATGCGATGGCGTTTCCGAGCGCGTCGCGATCCTCCACGATATCGACGATGAACGCTCGCTGCGCAGGCTGGTTGAATGCGCTGACCACACCGGAGAGGAGAGATATCGCGGCGATTTCCCAAGGACGAATCGGTGTCCACCAATTTGTTGCGAGAGCCGCAAGTAAAAGGGACAGAGCCATGGAGGATGTTTTGGTTATTACAAGGATCGTTCTGCGAGGATAACGATCCGCCACCTGACCTCCCCAAATGGATAACAATGCGTTAGGGATCGCTTTGACACCCGCGATCACTCCCAGCCACGCGGCAGAGTGGGTTAGATCGAAGATCAGCCAGCTTTGCGCGAGGGTTTGCATCCATACACCGGAAACAGAAATGAGCTGTCCGATGAAGAAAAGCCTGAAGTTACGAAAAGTAAGAGCGTAAAATGCGCCCTGTAACTTGGGGGATTTTTTATCTTTCGGTGTCGATCCCTCGTTCTTCACTTAGATCACTTCCAATATCTCCGAGTATGATTTATGACAACTCCTCAATGGCGTTGATTTGAACGGGCTTGTCGAGGAACTGCCATACGATCATGCTAATGGTGCATAAAACGCAAAGCCATGCGTTTATCTGCATGGCAAGAACAGGTCCGATTTTTTGAGCGAGGAATCCGATCTCCAAACCTCCCACGGGCATCAATCCTCCCATAACGAGGGAATAGATCGCCATCACCCTGCCACGCAGAATATCTGGCACATCCTCCTGCACCTTGGTGTTTGAACTGATCCCAAACAACACCATGCCCATGCCGCTTAAGGCGAGCAATGCAAGCGCGGGATAGTAATGCGGAGTCATCGCGAAGAGAATAAGTGTGAAACAAAATAGAAACGATCCCGTGTAAATCACGACTATCCTAGGGATACGCGCACCCACGGAAGCTATCAATAACCCGCCGAGAGCCGCACCTATCCCATTGAACGCCAGCATCGCGCTGTAGCCTGTGGCGCCTTCGTGAAGTCGATCGGCGAAAACGGGAAACAGGGTTCCGGCAGACCAAGTGAAGAGGCTTGCGCAACCGATCAGCGTGATGATTCTGAGCGCCGTGTGATTACGCAATGTATAATCCAGCCCACCCCAAATCTCAATCTGGCTGGAATGCCTCTCCTGCACTTCAACGCGCATCATCATCAGAGAGATAATCACCGCTACGAAGCTGAGACCGTTAAGAAAGAAACACATTGTGGCTCCCATTTTCGCCAGCACCACTCCAGCGATGATCGGACCTGCGAAACGCGCGATATTAAACTGAAGCGAATTCAGTGCGATGGCGTTTCCCATCGCGTCCTTCTTATCCACCATGTCAATAACAAACGCCTGTTGAGCGGGCATGTTGAATGCGTTGACAAGTCCAAGGGCGGCGGAAATAACCGCTATCTGTCAGGCTTCGATATGAACCCATCGATTAGTCGCCAAAGCTGCAATAAGGAACGCGGCGATCATGGAGAGCGTTTGAGTCCATATGAGGATGATTCGTTTAGAGTGGCGATCCGCCACTTGCCCCCCCCAAATGGAAAAGAGGACATAGGGAATTGCGCCAGCACCGGAGACGATACCCAGCCATGCAGGGGATTTTGTAATCTCATAGACCAGCCAGCTTTGCGCCACCACCTGCATCCAGGAGCCCGCCACCGATATGAACTGACCAATGAAAAACAGGCGAAAGTTACGAAAGTTCAATGCGTAAAATGGACCAGGAATGATTTGGGGGTCATCATATTTTGTTATATTATCATTGTTCATCAAAAGAATCCGTGTCAAGGAGAGCCGTCATCGAATTCATTATCCCTACAACCGTTTGGGTGGACACCGATGGAATGGAAAAACTCAAAGAGTCTGCGGAATCAGCGTCAATCGAAAAACAGATAATGGAAAGCGAGGTGAATGAGTGAAAAGTAACACGCTCCGCCTCGGAATGAAAACAGACAGGGGTAATATTCATAGGACACCTTTATGATTATACCCCCATCTCCAATCTGACGCCATTTGAAGCCTGATTATGCGGCAATGCAGCAAGCGGATAGATTCATTCCATCGCTTCACACCATGGACAAAAATCAAAGGGAAATGCTCTTACTATTCATATCGCAACGCCTCGATCGGAGGCAGAGCGGACGCTTTGCTTGCGGGATACATGCCGAAAAATATTCCCACACCGGCAGAGACGATTATCGCTACGATGATAGCCGTTGGGTTGATAATGGTAACCCATCCACCGATATGCGAAAGGGCGTACGCACCGCCAACTCCTAAAATTATACCGATGATTCCCCCCAGAAGTGAGATCAGGGATGATTCGATCAGGAACTGCCAAAGGATATCCGATGGAGTGGCGCCGATGGCTTTCCTAATGCCAATCTCTCGTGTTCGCTCCGTTACGGATACAAGCATGATGTTCATAATCCCGATACCGCCCACGAGCAAAGAGATGATTGCCACCAAACTGAGCATGGAGGTCATTGTTCCGGTGATGCTGTTCATTCGCTGAAGGATTTCCGTTTGGCTGCGTATGTTGAAGTCGTCGTTTTCCGGAAAAGGCGGAAGCAGGTGATGACGAACCCGAAGGAAGTTGCTGATCTGCTGTTGAGCGAGGGGCATCATTTTCTCGCTGACGCACTCAACGTTGATATTGCTGAGGAATCGACGGTTCAGCACGCGATCCATCACTGTGGTGATAGGGGCAACGATGACATCATCCTGATCCTGTCCGAACATGCCGGTTCCCTTAGGTTTAAGCATCCCGACCACGAGAAAGTTTTGTTGATTGACGTATATAGTTCGACCCACAAGGTTCGCTTCGGAATCCCCGGCGAGCTTATACGCCACCGTAGCGCCAATGACGCAAACCTTCAAACGTCCGTCCAACTCCTCGTTTGTGAAATACCTGCCTCTATCCACAGGAGCGTTACTCACGAGGGCATAATCGGGGGTGGAACCAATTATGCTTGTAGTTGAGTTGTTGCTGCCCAAGCGAATTTGCACGTTTCCACGCACTTCCGGAGCGACCGCTAATACGGTTTGAGGAAAATCCTTGGCGATATCCTGTGCATCTTGAAGTGTCAATGTGTTTGTTTGATACAGACTAGCGCCGGAGGTGGTGGAGAGCGTGTTGGTATTGCCTGCGGCAGCAGCCGAGCCGGTACCGGTTGCGTTCTTAGCGGTTATGGCGTTAATCTTAATGCGGGAGCTACCGGACCAAATCATCAGAAGGTTATTGCCGAATGCCTCAATGTTTTGCTTCACGTTCAGTGCCGCCCCTTGGCCAATTGCAACCACGAGGATAACAACCGCAACTCCGATGATGATGCCCAGCATCGTCAGGAAGCTGCGCATTTTGTTGCTCGTCAGCCCCCTGAGGGAGACTCGAAGACTTTCCAATATATTCATGATCTCATCTCCTCATGGTGCTAAGAAGATCTTCGGCGTAAAGTCGATCCGTGATCTCCTCATCAGTTTCCACATGACCGTCTCGAATATGAACCCCTCTGCGACAATGACGAGCGATGTCAGGTTCATGAGTCACCATTACAATCGTGATGCCTTCCTCATTCAGTTCTTGGAAGATTTTCATGATCTCCTCGCTTTGAACAGAGGATAGGTTGCCGGTTGGCTCGTCCGCGAGTATCAATTTGGGTTCTGTCGCTAATGCGCGGGCTATCGCCACGCGTTGCTGCTGACCGCCGCTCAATTCATTGGGACGATGGTCCATACGATCCGCCAGACCCACCCTCTCCAAGGCTATTTCCGCTCGTTCGGTGCGATCCTTGCGATGAGCGTAGAGCAACGGCAATTCCACATTCTCCAAGGCGGTTGTTCTTGGGAGAAGGTTGAACCCTTGGAATACGAAACCGATCTTTTGGTTGCGTACCTTTGCCAACTCATAGTCGTCCATATCGGACACCTCCACTCCATCTAGGAAGTAATTGCCATCCGTAGGAATGTCCAGGCATCCAATGATGTGCATTAGAGTGGACTTCCCTGATCCGGAGGGTCCTGTAATCGCCACGAACTCCCCGTTATTGATTTCGAGGTTCAATCCATCCAAGGCATGAACCTCCTGATCCCCCATTCGGTATATCTTAATAATATTTTGCAGATATATCAGCGAAGGGATATCTTCGGGTATGTTAAGGTCTTTGTACATTGATATGCTCCATAAAAATTCATCTGCGAGATTGTCGCCTCCATGATACTGGAAAAGTATTAAGTATCGATATTTGCAAGGCGACAATCCCTATGCCGAGCGATTGCGAAAATTAACAAAAACGATTTAGGCAATCATCTCCGACCTTATCCCTTCTTATCCGGGGGGCGGACCTTGCGGCGCCCCGCCAGCCGGTGCTTTCTTCTTGGGTGTTGCGGATTGCTTAGGACCGAAGAAGTTGGGTCCTCTCATCGGACCACCGGAATTCATACCTGCAAGGATGATGGTTTCCCCGTCTGTAACTCCGCTTAGTATCTGAGTGTTAACCCCATCGCTGATTCCAGTTTTTACCGGAATAGTTTCCGGGGTGGGTACACCATTCTTGTTAGCGAGAATATTGATTGTTGACCCGGTGACGGTTTGTGTGACCGCCTCGGCAGGTACCAATATGGCATTGCTGATTTTCCGAATATAGATGGTGGCGTTCGCCGACATATCCGGCTTCAACCCTTTCATGCTGTTCAGGGAGATTGAGACATCATAGGTTATTACGCCGTTCTGGATAGTGGAACCGGAGGCGATCTTGACCACCTTGCCATGAAATGTTTTGTGCGGGAAGGCGTCCACGGTGATATCCGCATCCTGCCCCATCTTTATTTTCCCAATGTCCGTTTCATCCACGTAGATTTCGGCTTCAAGCTTGTGCAGATTTGCCACGATAATCAAAGTAGGAGCGCTCAATCCTGCGGCAAGGGTTTCACCCTGTTGCTCCGCCAACTGGAGCACAGTGCCGGAGATTGGGGAGGTGATAAAGGACTTGTCGAGTTGAGCGATGTTATAGTCCAATTGCGCTTGTGCAATTTGCACCTGCTCCTTCGCAGCCTTGATATCTTCATCCTTTAAAATATTGTTCGCTTTGTTGGCTAGGGCAATCGTTAAAGCCGCTTTCGCTTGATTCACCTGTGCCTTGGCGTCACTCACAGCGGCGGCGCGGGTTTTATTGAGATAGACGTTGGACTGAGCGGATGCCAAAGCGGCTTTGGCGGAACTCACATTCTCTTGCGCCTGAGTGACCTGATCTTTTGCGGATTCGAGGTCGGATGTCACCTTTTGCTTGGTGAGAACCAGATTATTCTCAGAGGATACAACCTGGGATTGATTTACTTTATCAGTCGCTCTGGCGTCATCCACGGCGCTTGCTGCGACATAGCCCTCATTGTATAGCTCAAGTTGACGTTTGAGATTGACGGATGAGTCGGTAGCATTAGCCTTGGCTTGGGTCACCTGCTCCTTGGCGACGGAAATTTGGAGGTTGGCTCCATCCACCGTCTGCTTGTAGTTCGCATTGGCGGTATTCAAAGCCGCTTGTGCAGCCGTCAACGCGGTTTGCGCCTGTTGGATGCTTGTGGGGGTTTGGACATTTTGCTGGTTTTCGGCGGCTATGGCTTCCGATAGTTTTTCCTGTGCGCTTCGCAGGTTCGCCTTTGCCTGCACGATCGCATTGTCCGTTTGGCTATACTCCATCGCCTTACCGTCCACATCCTGCTTGTATCGGGTTTGGGCTTGCTGGAGAGTGGCTTTGGATTGACGCACCTGCGCCTCCAAATCGGGTAGGTTCAACTCAGCGATTACCTGTCCTGCATTCACATGACCGCCAACGTCGGCGTTAAGTCTTTTGATGGTGCCTGTGATCTGGGAACCGATATTCACTTGGGCGCCGGTCTGCGCTTCGATGGCTCCCGTAGCGGTCACGGTCTCCGTCAAATCGCCCCTCGCAACCTTCGCCGTGATCAACTGACTGAGAGGGTTTACCGGTGGGTGAGTTTTCGCCCAGGCGTACCATGCTATTCCCACAGCCACGACTATGATGATAATAGGGGCGAGCGGACGTTTCTTCTTTTTGCTTTTGCGAACAACGTTCGGTCGAGGGGCGGGTTCGGGATT
This sequence comes from bacterium, assembly GCA_021811565.1. Lineage (GTDB taxonomy): Bacteria > Armatimonadota > Chthonomonadetes > Chthonomonadales > CAJBBX01 > DTKV01. The sequence goes on from JAJZOL010000206.1 coordinate 81,720, forward strand.
GTTCATTTTTTTGCCTCTATGTTAGTTTGCAAGATTATGACGATGGCGCATCGTCGTTTGAAACGGATTGCATATGAAAGTAACTGCAAAAAACGGAAAAGAGTATCTGCTACCGTTATTCATACACGGTAAAAGACCCGAATATTGATATTTGCAGTTATCTGATTCTGTCATTTTAGTGTTACCATCCACTTATATGCGAGATTCACGGATGTTTTTTACTCCGAAACGGCGCGTATTTGCGCAATTGTCTCCTCGGGGTCACTGGCGTCCACGTTATTGTTTCTTCTCAGGAAAGAGGTCAGACGATCCAATGTGAATATCGCCTCGGTGAACTCCTGCGCTTGGTTTGGGGTGAGATGGTTCAATATCTCCTCAATTCTTCGTTTACGTTGCATTCTGATATCATCCACCCAAGACCTGCCCTTTTCGGTCAGTCGCATACGAACCACACGTCTGTCGTTTGGATCATCCAAGCGCTCCGCCAATCCATTGTGAATTAGTCGGTCCCCCGCTTGGGTAAGTGCACTGTTTCCCACTCCCAATCGCTCCTTAAGAGCCCCCATTGTCTCCCCAAGGGAAACATCCGAACGATGCAAGGCGTGTGCGAGCCGGAGTTGAGCCAGCGGAAGTTGCATCGCAAGAGAATCGGGTTGATTGGTGTGCGTTAGTCTCTTCATCACACGAGAGACGCTTTGTTCTATCTTGTCCAGTTTGTCGTTTTCGTTCATTGTTTACGACCGTTAATAGTGTTGATTTGTTTGACGTTAACGGTGATGAAAAGTTCATACCCATGAAATAAAACGGTAATATAATACCTTTCATTTCCATTGTCAATGGAAATTTGGGGAAAATACACTTGATTGCATCAGGTATTCGGTTTAAACTATTGGTAAGCTCATCATTCAATCGTTTTTATTGATCCATTGGGGTAACTGGGAAATTCGCAATTCAAATGTCGCTGAGAACGAGCGTTCTATTCCGTATTTTTCCATTACCTCTATAGATTAGTGTATCAAGATGAAAAATCAATGAAAACAGAGCGGTTTGCGTACAATTCCATCTTCGAGGAGTGAAATGCGCTTCAAGCAACAGTTTACGTGTGCCATTTGCATAATTGGGTTTCTTACCGCATGGGTTAAAGCTGGGGCGGCGGATTGGCAGCATTGGCGGGGACCATTTCGGGAGGGGATCACATCCGAGCCATCCGGTTATGTCTCAGGAGCGTGGCCTCTGAAAAACCCTGCCTGGGATATTCAGCTTCGAGCGACGGGGGAGAGTTGCCCGATTGTGGCGAATGGAGTGCTCTACACGATGGGGTATTCCAACGGCGAGGATCATATATTCGCGATAAATGTGCAAACCGGCGGGATTGTATGGACGCAATCCTATCCAACCAAACCCAGAGGACGTTACGCCACGGGTGATCAGGAGCTTTTCACCCCAGGACCGCTCTCCTCGCCTGAATACGATGAAACAACGGGATATCTTTACACCATTTCCGTGGATGGCGACTTGAATTGCTGGAACACCAAGACCCAAGGCAAGCGTGTCTGGGGTTTCAACCTCTATGATCTTTTCGGCATGAAACAGCGTCCTCTCACAAGCGGTGGGATAAGGGATTACGGATACACGACTGCGCCGTTTGTCTATAAATCGTGGCTGATCGTGGAGGTTGGCTCTCCGCAAGGAACGATTATGGCGTTCGATAAGAAGACTGGGGGATCTCCCGTTGGAACACCCATCTGGAAGTCCAAGATCACCGATTTCGCAGGTCATACGGGTGGATTGGATCCTATCACCGTGGATGGCGTTCCCTGCATCTCGGATCTGTCTCTGCGAGATTATAACGTCGTACGTCTGGACCAAGGACATGAAGGGGAAACGATGGCGGAGTACCCTTATGCGGCGGGGTGGAGTGGCAATGTGGTTACGCCTTCCGTATGGGAAGATTATGTGACTCTCTCGACTGCACACTCCCCGGCGGATATCGTTATCAAAGTTACGTCATCAGGCGCGGAGAAGATCGGTACGATGCCGCACACGGACGAAGGGATCCCTGTGTTTCACAACGGATTGCTATATAAAGCGAGTGGCTGGCTGGAGTGCTGGAGACTTGTTCCACAACCCATGAAGATGGAGTGGAGAGGGGATATGTTTGGGACGGCTGGGTATGTCATTCTAACTGGAGACGACAAGCTTATCGTGTCCGGGAATGACAAGGTGGAGTTGGTGAATTTGCAGGGCAAGACGCTTTCAACAGTGCAGAATATTCCCACCGGCTGGATTATGCCGATACTTGCGGAGGGAAAGCTCTTCTTCAAAACGGACAAAGGGGAGTTGCGGTGTTATAAGCTAAGGTGAGCGCAATTAGTTTTTAATATTCGGATAAAGATGCTGAAACTCGAGCCATGCAGATTCCCGCTCGCTTCGCGCCTTGCATGGATTGGTTTTTGCGATATCCGAATTTACTTCTTTACCACAATGACAAGGCTTTTTCCACTCTCCTCGGGTAATCTTTTGCAAACTGTTTTCATCGCCCTATATGAAGCGGAAAGTCATTCATCAGCGGAAAGGATCGTGAGAGATGAAGACGCAATTCCGAATTCCTCCTTTGACGGATCGTGATTTTTGGGGGGAGGTGGCTGTATCGCCGATTTACGAACCTGTGCGCACCCCTATGCGAAATATCCTTGAAAACACCGCTCGTTATCCTTCCATGCCTCGCGCCACCGATTACCTTGCCGCGAAGCGTTCGAACGACAGAGGCAGGGTTGATCGCGTGTGGCAGGAGGAACGAAGCAGGCTGGCGGCGCTGGCTTTGAACAGATGCCTTCGCGGTGTTGAGGAGGATGATCCGGACGATCGTCTTTTGGATTGGCTTTGGGAGTTCGTAACGCAGCCTTCCTGGGTGGTCTCGGCGCATCTGCCTGGCAATGATCTTCCCACCTCCGGCGACCCCCAATTGGATCTCGCAGCCTGCGAGATGGCGATGGAGATTGCGGAGATGCGCGAGGCTTTGCTGCCATGGATGGATTCGATCTCTCGAACTCTATCGGAATCGATTGACAGGGAGATTGATCGCCGTGTATTGGAGCCTTACGCCAATGGAGCGTATGTGTGGTGGGATGACGCTCAACGCAGAGAGGTGAATAATTGGGCGGGTGTCTGCGCGGGTAGCATCCTTGCCGCATGCGAATCGCTGGCGGCTCAGGGGTTTGAAAGACCGAAGGCGCGAACGAGGGCTTTGGATGGGCTGAAAATATTTTTGGAGAATGGCTTCACTCCTGACGGGGAGTGTGATGAGGGGATCGGTTATTGGAATTACGGTGTGGGATATGCATGCAACGGTTTGCAGCGACTATCCGATGCAGCGCTCGGTGAGATGGTGAATCTGGACCGGTTGAAGCGTGTAGCGGATTATCCTCGGAGGGTGCATCTGTTTGGAGACACATTTTTCGCGGGCAACGATTCCTCACTGCATTCCTCCGCCCCGCTATTTTTCGTTCCATGGCTTGCGCGGGTGTGCGAATCCGGTTGGCTTGCGGCGTGGGCAGCCAAATCGGGAGTTCCCGGTGCAAGAGGGTTCGCGCCGATAAACCGTCTTATCCGGGCGCTGGCGTCGCCATCCTCGATTAGCGGACAGGCGATTGAGGAGGAGTTTCCTCGATTGCTTCAGGATCAGCAAACTGGATTTTTCAAGGTTGAAACTACCAAGGGTGCGATCATCGCCTGTTTAAGCGGGGGAAATAACGCGGAGAGGCACAATCACAACGACTTGGGGCATTTCCTTGTCGCAGTGAACGAGAAGATACTTGTTCCGGATTTGGGCGCCCCGCGCTACACTGCGGATTTCTTCGGTCCGAACCGTTATCAGTCTTTGCCGGCATCGAGCTTAGGGCATAACTGCCCCATCATTAACGGATATCCGCAAAGGGACGGAAAGGATGCTGCAGGGGAGATATTGTCGTGGTCGAATGACAGGTCACATCCGCTTCTAAGCCTGCAACTTTCCGCCGCTTATCCTATCGAGTGTGGAATTCAAAGCTGGCGGAGGACCATGGAGGGGTTTGAAAGCTCCGTTATCATCAGTGACGATTTCAGCGTCAATCCCAATGGGAAAATCGCGCATGTGGTGTGGTTCACGGAAAAACCTGTGATAAGCGTCGAAGATGGACGATTGAGCTTTGTCCTGGGGAAAATGGTTTGCCATGTTGAAGGAGATGTGCGGAGTCAGATCATGGAGGAGATCAATCCTGAGGATCATCGTTTACATTCGTTCGGTAGTCATTCGTTATACCGAGCCGAGGTTCTTTTCCTCGCGAATGAAAACGGCGAAGTGGCGTTCACCACGAATTTCGAGATAGTTTAAGGATATGCATCAATATCATAGGGAAACTTACACGCATGCACGGGGGTATCGACATATGCCTAAAGTATCGGGAGTGTTTAAAATCATTTTTGCGGTCTTCGGTTTAATACTATTATCATGCGAAGGAGCCATGAGTGAAGTTAGCGTGAACCATCTTAAATGCGAGTTTCTGAATAACCCCCTGGGAATCGACACACTTCAGCCGCGATTCAGTTGGCGAATGACCGACACTGCGCGAACTAGAGGTCAAAGACAGACAGCCTACCGCATCCTTGTGTCAGTCTCCCTGAACGCTCTGAAGCGAGACAAAGGGGATGTGTGGGATTCAGGTAAAGTTTATAGCGATAGATCCGTGAACGTCGTTTGTTCTGGTAAGAGATTCAAGCCGGGAATGAACTACTTCTGGAAGGTGAAGATATGGGACATGCACGGCAGTCCCACGAATTGGAGCGTACCGTCGCGATTCTCCATAGGCTTGCTGAGTAAATCGGATTGGAAAGCCCATTGGATCGGGATGGAAAACGCCACCGATCTCGACTGGATCTGGTTTCGTAAAAGCTTCACGCTAAAAAAGATTCCGAAAATCGTTTTCGCTTACGTCGGGTCTGTTGGATTCCATGAGCTTTATGTAAACGGCAGGAAGGTAGGGGATCAGGTATTGACCCCATCCGTAAGCGACCTTCAGAAACGCGCTCTTTACCTTACTTACGACATCACCAAGTACCTCAGAAAAGGGGATAACGTCATCGGGGTGTGGCTGGCGCCTGGATGGTCGATATTTAAGGACTTCAACCCGTTTGTTGAGTTTCATTTCGATAAGTCGCCTCTCTGTATCTGTCAGGTAAACGTCCTTAATGACAATAACCAAAAGGTTCTTCTTGCAAGCGACGACACTTGGAAATGCCATCTGAGCAATGGCAGACACATAGGGAAATGGCAGAACAGCGATTACGGCGGGGATTATGTGGATGCGCGCGCATATATCCCGAACTGGTCAAAACCGGGAATGGATGAGACGGGGTGGGAGAATGCATCGGAATACCCACTATCGTTGATGCTATCCCCGGATAACGTCCAACCAAATCGAATTTGCGACGTGATTCCCGCTCAAAGCGTAACGCAAGAGGGCCCAGACCAATACCGTGTTGTCATGAAAAAGCTTTATACAGGTTGGATTCATGTTCGTTTTCATGGAAACGAGGGTGATAAAATTACTTTTCTTGTTTCCTCCCTGCCGAACAAGGAGTGCGAGTACAACCAAAAGGATGAGTATGTTATCGGTCCTACGGGCAAAGGTGTTTTTTGCAATCGATTCACCTATCATGAGTGTCAATACATCACCATTGAAGGATTGAAATACACGCCTCGGCTTAAGGATATAACCGGATTTCGGATAAATAATGACCGGAAAAGGGTTGGATTTTTCGATTGCTCCGACAAGTTACTCAAGAAGATATATGATATCACACTATATAACTACGTGAACCTGAGCACCGGAGGAATCACGGTCGATTGCCCGCATAGAGAACGCCTAGGGTATGGCGGTGACGGACACACGAGCATGGAAGCGGCACTGATGAATTACGACACGGATGCGTTTTTCACTAAATGGGCGAGGGATTGGAGAGACATCCAGAAACCCGACGGTTCCGTGGCGCACACAGCGCCTCAGATGGGAGGAGGAGGCGGACCTGCTTGGAGCGGCTTCATCATCACAATGCCATGGGAGACATACATGACCTATGGAGATACGAGAATTCTGAGCGAGACCTATCCCTTCATGAAGCGGCTGTTGGATTATTTCGGGGAGAACTCCGATCCGGATGGTCTGATGCATCCTCTTCCAGGAGGGTATTGGTTTTTCCTTGGCGACTGGCTCACACCGCACGGCTCCGAATTGAGCGATTCCCAGAGCGCCCTTCTTTTCAATAACTGTTATTATCTCTATGTGATTCGGATTATGGCGAAAATCGCAGGACTCCTAAAACATCCGGAGGATGTTAAAAAGTACGATGCTCTGATCGAGAGGTTGAAAACTGCGATCAATGAGCGGTTCTACGATCCCGAGAAGAAGTGTTACCTGGATGATTTGGAGGATTCCGAGATCATGCCGTTGATTTCCGGAGCGGTCCCGAAAAGACGGATCCCGAAAATCATCAGCCTTTTTGAACATGAACTCATAGATGTCAAGGACAAGCATCTTGACACCGGATTGCATGGCACCTATTTCATGACCAAGTTTTTGACGGAGAACGGATATGACAACCTGGTGTACGATTACGCCTCGCAAACGACCTTTCCCTCCTATGGTTATCTCATTAAACAGGGCTATACCACTTGGCCCGAGGAGTGGCAGGGGGCGGATTCTCGCATGCATGGATGTTACAATGGGATAGGAGCCTGGTTTCAAAAGGGATTGGCGGGCATTCGACCGGATCCGGATCATCCCGGATTTCAGCATTTTCTGATATCACCTGCATTAACGGGAGATATCAAATGGGTGAGGGCGGAGTACCTATCCCCTTACGGCAGGATAATTAGCGATTGGTCGATATCCAAAGGCGAGAAGAGGTTTCATGTGCGCGTGCCGCCTAACTCCACTGCAACGCTCCGTCTCCCCGCAGCAAGCACGCGGGATATCACCCTGGATGGGAAATCTGTTGCGCACTCGGACGGAGTCAAATTGCTCAGGAAGGATTCGGGGTATGTCGCCCTCTATTTGCAATCGGGGGATTACGAATTCATTGTGAAGTAGAGCATCCCAAGCGGATATGAAAATCCCAATATGGAACGATAAGCTATGAAACGTGGAACTGCTGTTCTTTTTTCTCTCTTTTTTATGACCGCATTCAAATTGATCTTCCAAATTG
>JAJZOL010000189.1 GCA_021811565.1 bacterium
TTCCAGAAACCCTCCGGCCCATCGAGGGGGAGTTGAATGTCAAACTTGATCAAAATGATCCGCAACTGATTGGGCCGGAGGGTTTCTGGAAAGCCAGGGATTATCCGATCCTGCGGATTGAGGGCGCCTGGAAAACAAAGGAGCGTCAGGCGCAGGTTTTCTGGACGCGATTCGATAGTCCGGATATAACCCAGGACAAGAGCATGCGTTTTGATGTTATCCCCGATGGCGAATACCATGTGTATTCCGTGGATTTAAGCAAATCGCCGGAGTATCGCGGGGATATCATACGCCTGCGAATCGACCCTGAGGATAGCGGTCGGCAAGGGGACACGGTGCGAGTGAAGTCCATCGAACTGAAAGCGAAAAGAAGTCAGTGAGGTTCTCCCCAGGATATGGCGGAAATGGGCTATTTTTGAAATTAACCGAAACCCTTGCAATGGGGGGAACGTCGTTAGGTTAGAACCACGATATCAGGAGGCGCTCCATGGCAAGGATACGAATTGGGAGAAGAGCCGCAAGGGGGTGCTGTGGGTGTGTGACCTTCGGGGTTATCGTTTTGGCGTACCTGTTTGGAGTGATCGTCTACATCAATTCCCGCCCCATCACCGTCACGGTGCCTCCCTATCCGACCGTAAAGGATAACGCCTATCCCATCTTCGTAAAGGCGGGACGAATGATGTGGAGGATGAAACATCCCAATCCCAGCAACGATCCGAATCTCAAAACCTTTCCTCCCCCTTTGCGGAATTACGCCCTCGCCTACAAGGAGTCCCTTCCAGCCTTGAAGTTGATGGAATCCGCGCTGAACAAGCCTTGCCTCGCGCCATCGGGGCGTTCATTCTTCAATCTTACCACCGGGTTCGCCTATATACGTAATCTAGCCAGAGTGGTCGGTGACGATGCGGAATATATCTCTCTCACGGGTCATCCCTATGAAGCGATAAATCTGCGTTTGGAGGGGATGAAGATGGCGGCGATGACCGCGCACGGTGGAGGACTTCTTCCCGATTTAGTAAGCATGGCGGTTGAGGCGATTTGCAGACAAAACATGGAGAAGGATATTCCCAAATTAACCGCAAATCAATACGCGAAAGTGGAGAAAGAATTTCAAATAATCCAGCGAAATCAACCCCTCTTCTCGGATATCATCAGGGAAGAGGGCAATAATTTCATATCCGGGTCAATTCAAATATTAAATCTTGAAAAGAACCGCGGAGAAATCCAATATGTAATGTCATGCATTGGCATGGGACTGAATTTGCACTCTGTGACAAATTCAATACGCCAGTTATTCCTGAACAAGAACGTGATACTATTGAAGGATCATGAATATTTCAAAACGCTTGCTCGGGAAACCACCCTGCCATACCATAAACCACTTTACACGAAATCTTCGGGGAATGCATATTTGCAAATGATGGATCCCAACAAACTATACGGCCAGGCGTGGCAAAAATACACTCTCAATACCGCCTGCGACACACTCGAACAAACGGAGACGGCAATCTATTGGTTTCGCAGGAAGACAGGACGCTTTCCCAAATCCCTGAGGGACCTCGTTCCCCATTATCTCCCCTCCGTTCCCGAGGATCCTTTTAACTATGACAAGCCACTAAAGTATCGTTTGAAGCCGAACGGGAAGGGCTTTCATCTTTACAGCGTCGGCCTGGACCAGGTGGATAACGGCGGCAAACCTATGAAAAAGTACTGGGAAGGAATGGGAGGGGATTTGGTCGCGGGACACCTGAATGGTTGACATTCACGCCATAATGCACTCCCGAACCCTTCCCCTTCCTTGGCGAAGTTCGGTATTATTAAGATATCAAGTTTCGATTCAAGGATATCCGGCATGTCAGAAAACCAACTCACTCTAAAAACGAGGCCCCATTCCCGCATTCATTGTCCGGTTCGCTTCAAAACGGAAACCATCGAGAATTTGAAGTCGGTACGCATCGAAGAAAACATTGTTCCCGTTCAACGGTATGACGAAGGATACGCTCTCATCCTGCCCTCCTCCGCTCCCGATACGGAATTAAATCTGGAACCCGCTCAAAGCGATTTCGATGACGCAGTCACCTTGAAGGATACCGGGCGAGAGGTGGAGGTGAATATCGATGGAGAGAGGTTCGCCGCTTATCGCTACGCCGACACGCCCGCGCGACCATGGATTTATCCCGTACTGGCTCCGGGAGGAATCCCAGTAACGCGCGCCTGGCCTATCGTAAAGGACATTCCCGGCGAGGTGACCGATCACCCCCATCATCGCTCCCTCTACTTCGCCCACGGAAATGTGAATGGCGAGGATAACTGGTCGGAGGAGAAGGGGCACGCATCCACTATCCATTCGGAGATCACCGAATTAACCAGCGGACCGGTCTACGGACGCTTATCCACGCTCTCCCGATGGGTGGGTCGAAACGGCGACTACCTGCTTACGCAACGCTTGAAACTCACCTTCTGGAATGGGTGCCCGCAGTTTCGCCTCATGGATGCGGAGTTGGAGTTGTGCGCCGAGGAGAAGGATGTAACTTTCGGCGACACCAAGGAGGGCGGCGTGATCGCAGTGAGGGTGGCGACCTCCATGGATGCGGATCACGGCGGTCACTTCGAGAATAGCTACGGCGGAAGGGATGAGGCGGAGATATGGGGCCGCCCCGCGCACTGGTGTGATTACCACGGCAAGTCACACGGGGAAATCGTGGGGATTGCCGTAATGGATCACCCCGAGAGCTTTCGGCATCCCGCCTGGTGGCATGCGCGCAACTACGGGCTCATGACGGTTAATCCTTTCGCACTCTCGGATTTTACGCGCCGGAGGCTTAACGGCGCCTATGTATTGGAAAAAGGGCAAACGATGCGCTTTCTTTTTCGCGTAATGGTTCATAAGGGAGACACCACGGAAGCCGACGTGCGCGGAAGATATTTGGATTTCGTGTCGCCCCCTCGCATTGCAGGGAGTTAGCATCTTTCGGGAAAGGAGTTTTGAGACATGAAGGTTCGGGTGACCTATAAAACCGGTGATATCGATCTTGACGACGTATTCGCAGGAGAGAACGCCAAGGAGATTGTAACTTCAATCCAAAAAACAACCGCCTCGCGATCCTCCAACATGGGGTATATGATTCAAGTGCTCACCCCCGAAGAGTTTGCATGGGAAGCCATTAAGTTTGTAAATAATGAGAGGGGTTGGGACCTCCCCATCCCGTACAACTGCGATCAATTCATGGATGTCGGAATGAAGGGGGGCTTCATCAAGCCCGTACCCAATGAATAACGCTTTTCACGCAACGGATTTTTCGGATTCGAAGGCGAACTTAAACTAATCAGTATCGGCAATGAAATTTCGGAAGAGTGGATGCCGTTTTGGTTTTCTCATCACGGCGATAATCGTTCTTATCCAGGCGGTCGGCGTATCAAATGCGTCCGACCGCCTTGGGCGTATCTCGCCTAATTCCGGACTCTTCCCGGATTCATCCCTTGTGGACTTTAGCTTCCTGCTCTCGCCTCCTGCAGGAAGAAACGGGTTTCTTCAAGTGGGCTCCGACGGTCATTTTCATTGGCGCAACGGACGTCGCGCAAAATTCTGGGGGGTGAACGTCAGCAATCAGAGCGTCTTCTGCTCCAAGGCAGAGATCGACAAGGTGACGCAGGTGTTCGCTCGGGCGGGCGTGAACATGGTGCGTTTCGAGGCGCTGGATTCCTACGGGGGATTGCTGGATGTTCCGGGAAAGGACAATAGCCTCCATCTCGACCCCGCCAAGCTGAACCTTCTGGATTACTGGACTAGCCGCCTTCGTGCGCTGGGCATCTACTATTACTTCGACCTTCTCGACTTTCGCACTTTCAAAAAAGGCGACGACGTCCCCGCGTGGGACAAATTGGGAAGAGCAGCCAAGCCCGAGGTCTTCTTCGATCCGAGACTGATCCATCTCCAGGAGGAGTACGCTCGGGAACTGCTGTTGCATAAAAACCCATACACAGGATTGCGCTATGTGGATGATCCCGCTCTCGCACTGCTGGAGGTGTGCAATGAAAACGGAATGTTCATGAGCGCGGACGATCTCGACACCCTCCCCGAGCCTTACAAAACCGAACTGAATAAGTTTTGGTCGGCGTGGCTGCTCAAAAAATACCTCAACCGCCCCGCTCTTAAAGCCGCTTGGGGGATGATGGGCGCGGATACGGTGTTGCAGGATCAGGAGGATCCAAGCAAAGGCTCCGTTATGCTTGGTTTGCTGACACCCGCCCCACCCTCCGATGCCAATGTGACGGATGTGCGTCGGGCGCCCGCCCGCATCGCCGACACCGTTCATTTTCTTTATGACTTGCAGCAGGATTACTGTCGGGAGATGAAGGAGTACTTGCGCGGAATAGGCGTGAAGATACCCATTACAGCCGTCGTATCCAGCGACATCGTGCCGGATATCGCATCCGCTGCGCAAGTGATGGACTTCACTGCGGAAAACTACTACGCGGATCATCCTCAGTTCGCGGACGGCGATGATTGGAAGGGTAAGTTTTATTACAACGATACAAATCCTCTTCGCGGCAGTTCCATTTATCAACTGATGCCCTGGGTAAGCGCTTTGCGATGGGAGAATAAACCGGTGGTCGTGAGGGAATACGCCACGGTTTGGCCGAACCGCTACCGTTGCATCTCCATCCCGGAAATGGCGGCTTACGCAGACTTTCAGGATATCGATGCCGTCTTGCTTTTCGGGTATCGTATCACCGACAAGCCGGAAATCCTGCAGGATTTTGCACACCAATGCGATCCGACAGTGTGGGGGCTCTTCGCCATGGGGGCTTACGCTTTTCTGCGCAACGCCTTCCTTCCCGCCCAGGACGACGTGACGATTCGATACTCCGCAAATGATCTTTTCAAATGGCCGAACAACATAAACAGTCAGCTTAGGCTCTCCTGGTTCTCCAAACTGAATAACACCGCCGCAAACAACATTCTCACGGACCCGCATCGACCTTTTTTGGCGGTACCTCGGAATAATGGAGATATCGCTCCTGTGCTGAAGAGGTTGCAAAAGATGGGCGTGCGGGTGAACCCCTATATGGCGCAAGCCCCCATCCTCCGAACCCCCACCCGGCAAATCATCCGTAATACGAAGGAGGGAGTTCTCACCTTCGCAAGCCCCACCGTTGCCGGCGTTTGCGGTGAATTGCCGATCGGAAAGCCGGTTTACGCAGGTCCGTTCGCGCTGATATCCCAAAGCCATATCGCCGCCTTCATGGCGGTGTCTCTTGACGGTCTGCCCCTCTCGAAATCGAAAAGGTACGTTTTGAAGATGGTCACCATGGCGCAAAACACCGACCAAAAGCTAAGCCCCGCTCCTCCAGGCTCCCCCGGAAAACTCTACATCGCAGATTGGGGACACGCCCCGGTGATCACTCTCGGGCGTAAAAGCTCCTCCCCGTTAATCCTGAAGCGAAACGGCAAAATCATCCTCTCCCTGAACTTGACGGACGGATATTGGGAGATCGCGGTGCGAGACGGTGTTGTGAATTTCGCTTGCGACAAGGAGGGAATTCCCATGGCGATGTTCGGGAGAAGATTCATCACCGCGCAAGCGCCCATCACCGTCGATTTCTCGAAAGAGACAAACACCGCAATGAACAGGTGAACCATGAATATCCGTTCTGTATTCGCTCCTATGAGAAATGAACTCATACAGTTCTATTTCGTCAAAATGACATGCGAGGTAATTGCAAATTCATTCTGACGGACCTTCGTTAGCGATGCGGCTTTTACAAACAAGACCAAGCGGTGTAATTAACAATTGCCTCTTTTTCCATTTTCACATGATTTCCGGATGCCAATCCCTGTTTCACCTATCAATCCACTTTATTGCGACAGGAAAGGAGTAATATCTTGCGAAAAGAGACGATTGCGACGGCTATTCTCAGCGTCATTTTGTGTTTTGCATCCTCTGCCTCGATGGCGGTGACGCCGGTGAAAATGCCTATCAAGCATTTTATCTACATCATCCAGGAGAACATCTCCTTTGATCACTACTTCGGCACCTACCCCGGCGCCAACGGCATTCCGCCGAACGTCAAGCTCCCCTATCGTCCCGGCGGAACTCCGGAGGTTGCGCCGTTTCATCTGCATCAGACCTTCATTCCGCACGACTTGGATCATAGCTGGCAGGCGGCGCACACCTCCTGGGATAATGGGAAAATGGATGGCTTTCTCTGGGGCGAGTGGCCCATGGCGTTGCGTTATTATTGGAATCAACCTATTCCTCAGCCCAATCCTAATCTCGTGATCCCGAAACAAGGTGCCTTCTTCCGTCCGAGAAGAGGAATCCGCAGACCCATGGGAAGGCCCGCCGGAGAGAACGAGGCGATACGCGCGGGGCAAGGTCCCAACGGTCGGCTGAAGAATCCGCCTGCCGGTCCGCCGCCTGCGTGGGTGCTGAACACCCTCTCCTACTACGACTATCACGAGATTCCCAACTACTGGGAGTATGCGCGTCGATTCACCCTTTGCGACGACTTCTTCTCATCCCTGATGGGGCCAAGCGAGCCGAACCATCTTTACACCGTCGCGGCGCAATCGGGGGGAATGGTGAACAATCCGCCGCCGGGAGTGGCGGGACAAGAGGGCGTGTACAACTTTCCCACCATGGCGGAGCTATTGGGCGATTCACACGTGAGCTGGAGATACTACGACGAAAACAACCCGAAAATACATACGCTATGGAATCCGCTTGCAGGGTTTGTCAGCTTCGAGAAAAACCCAAAATTGATGAATGATCTTGTGGATCTAGGGCGATTCTACAGCGACCTTCGCGATCACACGCTTCCAGAAGTCTCCTGGGTCGTGCCTACCGCCGTGAATAGTGAGCATCCGCCGGCGTATTCCGACCAAGGGATGTGGCATGTGACCCATCTCATCAACGCCGTTATGGAAAGCTCCTACTGGAAGGATTGCGTAATCATTCTCACTTGGGATGATTATGGGGGTTTTTACGACCACGTGCCGCCACCCAACGTGGACCTGTACGGCTTCGGCCCCAGGGTGCCTGCGATCATCATCTCACCGTTCGCCAAGCAGGGATTCATTTGCCACACCCATTTCGACTTCACCTCGCCTTTGAAGCTGATTGAGACAAAGTTCGGTCTACCACCGCTCACTTCAAGAGACAGAGATTCGAATAACATGCTGGATTGCTTTAACTTCCATCAGAAGCCGCTGAAGCCGGACATTATCACCGTGGCTCGCAAACTCGACTTCAGCAACATGAAGACAACACG
>JAJZOL010000207.1 GCA_021811565.1 bacterium
TATCCTCTCCGCTGGACGAAGAGGAGATTCGAAAGAATATCGCCGCAGGCAACACTGTGGTTCTAAAAAGCCATAGCCACGATTGCGTACCCGTCGCGATCGGCAAGGATCTGAAAATAAAGATTAATGCAAATATCGGCACATCAAACTATAACGTCACACCGGAGATGGAGTTGGAAAAACTCCGCATGGCAGTAAAATACGGAGCAGATACGATCATGGACCTTTCAACCGGAGGTGACATTCGTGATATGAGACTCAAGGTGTTGCTTAAATCCCGAATTCCCGTCGGAACGGTGCCTGTGTACGAAGCGATCGTTCGCCATCCTTCCGTGGCGGACATTGGCGAGGACGATTTTCTGGACGCCATCGCCACTCATATTGAGGACGGAGTGGATTTCATCACCATTCATTGCGGAGTCACAAAACAGTGCATTCCTTTGTTGAATTCCAGAATCATGGGGGTCGTTTCGCGCGGGGGAAGTTTTCTGATCAAATGGATGATGTACCATAACAAAGAGAACCCCTTATACACCAGGTTCGACGAGATTTTGGAGATGGCAAGAAAACACGATGTTGTATTAAGCCTTGGAGATGGTCTGCGTCCCGGGTGCCTCGCGGACGCGACCGACGAAGCGCAACTTGCCGAGTTAAGAACATTGGGAGAGTTAGCCGCTCGGGCGAAGGAGAAAGGCGTTCAGGTGATGATCGAAGGGCCGGGGCATCTTCCTTTAAATCATATCCAAAGGAACGTGGAATTGCAAAAGCAATATTGCAATAACGCCCCGTTTTACGTGCTTGGTCCCTTGGTTACCGACTGTTCTCCCGGGTACGATCATCTTACCGGAGCCATTGGAGGTGCGTTGGCGGCATATTACGGGGCGGATTTCCTCTGCTATCTCACTCCGAAGGAGCATCTGGGGCTTCCGGATGTGAATGATGTCATCGACGGAGTGATCGCATCAAAGATTGCGGCGCACGCGGCGGACATCGCCAGGGGCATCCCTCATGTAAGAGATCGCGATGACGCTATGTCACAAGCGAGAAGTAATCTGGACTGGGAGGGAATGTATCGGCTGGCGTTTAATCCGGAAAGAGCGCGCGAGATTCGACGAGAAACCAGCGAAGAGGATATAGAAGTATGCACCATGTGCGGAGATTTCTGCTCTGCGAAGATCAACAGAGAGTGTCGAGGAAAATATCATCAATGAGAATAGCGGAACTCGGCGGGGAATTCGCATTAATCAAGCGTTTAACAAGTGAAAGCCGAGACCCTGCGGTGATAAAGGGGGTCGGAGACGATTGCGCAGTTGTCGAATACACACAGGACAAATATCTTCTGATCACCGTGGATATGATGGTGGAGGACGATCACTTTTCGTTGGCGTGGCACACCCCGTTCCAGGTCGGGCGCAAGCTTATGGAATCCAATGTGTCCGATATCCTCGCCACAGGGGGATCTCCAAAATGGGCGTTTCTATCCCTGTCGCTCAAAACGGATACCACCGTTGAGTTCATGGAGGAACTTTATCGAGGGATTTATGATTCAGCCGACAGGCATGAAGTCTCGCTGATAGGAGGGGATACCACGCATGGAAGCGAAATGACGCTCAGTCTAACTGTAATCGGCGAGATCGATAAGAGCATGCTGCGGCTCCGATCGGATGCCATTCCCGGGGATTTCATTTGCGTCACGGGGACCTTGGGCAAGAGTGAAGCAGGCTTGCGACTTCTGAAGAGAGGCGTCAAGGATGGTTATGTTCAGGGACATTTGGAACCGCATTGCCGAACACGCGAGGAGGCGATAGCGATCGCTCGCTATGCGCACGCTATGATCGATGTGAGCGATGGTCTTGGAAGCGAAGTGAGGCACATCTGCGAAGAGAGCGGAACGGGCGCTCGAATCGATTGGGAACGTATCCCTATTTCGAACGACACGCTTCAGGCGGCGCAAATCCTCAAAGAGGAGCCGCAAGAATACGCCCTGTACGGAGGAGAGGATTTCGAACTGGTATTCACCATCCCGCCCGAGAACATAGCTAAGTTGAAAGAGGAGTTTTCGGATTTCACCGTTGTCGGAAAAATCCTCTCCAAATCGGAGGGATACTATCTGCTAAAAGGAGGAAGTGTGGCGGCTGTGAGAGGAGGTTATGATCACTTCGCCTCGTAACCATTCATCCCCCCCTCGTTTCGATGTCAGGATATTTTGTCTTCACAACGAAAAAATCATGATCGCTTATCTCGGAACGGTCACGTTTTGCAGAGTCATCTCCAACACTCGTTCCGCCGTATAACCTTCGATCTCGCTCTCCGGTCGCAGGATGAGCCGATGCCCCAATACAGGCCGAGTGAGGCTCTTCACATCATCAGGTGTGACAAAATTTCGCCCACGTATCGCCGCCAGGGCCTTCGAAGTCAAAAGCATGGTGATAGCGGCGCGAGGGGACGGACCAAGCGTCAGATGACGATTCCCGCGTGCAGCCCTGATAATTTCCACGATATATTTCCGCACCCCTTCGTCCACCCTCACTGAGTCCGCCTCTTTTTGGAGTTCTTGCAGCGTTTCCGCAGAGAGTAACGGTGAGAGGTTGCAGGATTCAAGATCGGATGATCGAAATCCATTCTGATATCTCTCCAGAATATCGCATTCCTCGTTTTCGCTCGGATAATCCACGCTGACCTTTATCATGAAACGATCCAGTTGAGCTTCGGGAAGGGGGTAGGTTCCTTCGAACTCCACAGGGTTCTGAGTCGCGCACACCATGAAGGGGTAAGGAAGCGAATATGGCTTGCCGTCGATGGTCACCTGTCTTTCTTCCATCGCTTCGAGAAGCGCCGCTTGAGTTTTCGGAGGAGTTCGATTGACTTCGTCCGCCAGAACGATACCGGCGAAAAGCGGCCCTTTCATGATGTTGAATACTCCCGCCTTGGGATCGAATACACTTGTTCCGAGAATATCCGAAGGCATGAGATCGGGAGTGAACTGAATACGCGCGAATGGAACCTGGCAAATGATGGAAAAGGCGCGCACCGCGAGGGTTTTCGCTGTTCCAGGCACTCCCTCCAAGAGCACATGCCCTCCTGCGAGAATGGCGACGGCGAGCATCTCAACCATCTCCGTTTGCCCGACAATCGCCTTGCCCATTTCCTCGAACACTCGATTGAAAACCTCTTCCGTTCTCAATCGAGTATCCATTGGAACCGCCTCGCCATTGATGGAGTTATTGTCTATTTTATCTGCAATCGGAACTGCGGAATTCGGGTCGGCGTCAAATTGGTTATCCATCTGTTCCCCTTTCCAACTTGTTAAGGTATTCATCCATACTTTTCGTCAGTTGCAGCATTTCCTGTTCGTTCGATCTTTCGCCCTCAGCGATATTTTTGCATCGTTTCAAAAGGGCGAGCATCACGGATTCGTCCCAATACCCCTGCATTCCTCCAGTATGCGCCAAATATTCCGGAGTGGCTTCCGGATCGGAGACGAGCTTTTCCCGAGCTGTCTGAATAAGAGTGTGATATAGTATCTCCACGGGTATTTCGGCGGCTTTTGCTCGCTGGAAGAGGCTTGCGATGGATGACACATAATCGGTGATGTTGCGCTCCTCCGGTTTCTCCAACTCCTTCACTGTGCCAAAACGCCTGTTTGCATTGAATATGTACAGTATAAGGACTACGAGAGCGTACCAGAAAATAGTGCGCGCCGGAGCTCCAATCGCTTTCCACAAGGAATACTGACCGGTACCGTCTACGCCGTATCCTTGATGGTACTCATCAAAGTCGAATTCTCCTTTACCGATGCCTGTGTGAGAGAGATTGACCATGAGTATGGCATTATCCGCTTTATTGATGCAATCGTTGGTTAGACCCACTCCGTTGGAAAGAACATAGACCTTACCCTTCTGGCTCATCCATTCCACCATATAGACATCCTTGCTATGATTTAAAAGGACGCTCATGTTTCGCGTTTTATATAGATTGAGCGCACAATCGCCGGAGTAGTATATTCGCCGCACATTGTTAAATAATCTTTTGCCGGATACAGCGGGAGGAATTTGAAAAGTGTTGACCGGGGTTTTATATGCATCCAACTCTGAAAACTTGACGGTTTGGTTTGGCATAGCGACGGCGTCTTTGAGAACGATCAATGTTCCTCCGGCATGCACCCAATTCGCTAAACTCGCGCCCTCAGCAGAAGTCATGGGGCGATCCAAGGGTTCGGCGACGAAGAGGGTTCCGACCTGAGAAGAGAGATCAGTGAAAGGCGACTCGAATCTTCCGGCGGGAATTTGCTCAGCCTGAAGCAGTTGCAATGCGACCCGCACCCCTTTTCTTCCCGTGTTATACGTGGAAGGCTGCGTATCGGAAACCTTGCTGTCGTTATAATAGGCGAACCATCCCGCAGTTACGGCGAATATCAGTGTGAGAAGCGGTAGGATTAACCTGTCTCTACGTGTTCGCATGGATTTATTTGAGTTAAGGAATGGACGTCCGCGCAAATTGTGTCCCTTGTGAAATACCCTTGGAACGCGGACGTGTGAGTTCGCTTACAGAATTTCTATCGTTCTCAACTCTGTTTTTCAAGCATCTTAGAGTTTTTGACCCCAAGATTCGCGTATATTTCTCGCGTGGCGGTGGAACGGTTGAGCGTATAGAAATGAATTCCCTGGACTTCGTTATCCAATAGGTCTCGGCATTGCTCCGTCGCCCATTGCACCCCCACTTTACGCACATAGGATTCGTCCCCATGGCAACGGGCGATCGCACGCAAAAGCTTGGCGGGGAAATGCGCCCCTAACGCCAACTCCCCCATTCGCATCAACCCCTTGCTTGAGGTCACCGGCATGATACCGGCAATGATGGGTACCTGAATGCCCGCCAAACGACACCGATCTCTGAAATCGTAAAAATCGTGATTGTCGAAGAAAAGCTGGGTGACGATGTAATCCGCTCCAGTGTCCACCTTCGCTTTAAGATAATCTATTTCCAGTAAACGATTTGGTGTGCTTGGATGCCCTTCCGGGAACCCCGCGACGCCTATGCCGAATCCGCGCGGATCGGGATGGACGCCTGTCTCATTGAAATCCTTAATGTAACGAACCAAATCAATGGCATGGCGGAATCGGTCCCGGCTCCTATCGTAATCGACCAAATCTCTCGGGGCGTCACCGCCAAGTGCCAAGATATTGGAAATCCCCGCTTCCGCGTATCGTTGAAGAATATCGGATATCTCCCGTTCCGTATGCCTGATACAGGTGAGATGGGGAATGGGATCGCAACTGGTTTCCCTCTGAATACGCAACACTAAATCGTGAGTGCGCTGACGCGTGGCTCCGCCTGCACCGTATGTGACGGAGATGAAAGAGGGGATTAACTCCTCTAACTCGTGCACCGCTTGAATAAGTTGGTCCTCGGCTTCATCGGTTTTTGGTGGAAAAAACTCGAAACTAAAGGTGGGTGTATGCTGTTTAAATATATCCTGAATATGCATATTGACTTTTCTTTGATCGGAATACTGAACACATCCCTTCACTTTTCACTTGCGCAATTTCGTGATTGGGTTTACGAAGTATATCCTTTTCGTTCGTTTCTGTCAAATGGGGTATCTTCCCTGAATGCGGTATAACGTGCGCGATTTTGCCAACTGTCCATAAACGCGATTATCACTTCATTGAATTTATCACGTCGTCAAGATTTTTAAGCACTAACTGATTAGCCGTTTTTAGCTTCGAGTGCCATACATCGGGGGTGATTCAGTTGCCGCTTAGAGTTTAGATAATAAGGCTGCCGGGGCCTATGTAGGCTAACGCCGTTTGTAGATCGCATAAATGAAAAGTTGCCCACACACACAAGCTATCCTGACAGAATAAGATCGACACATACGAAAGCATGCATTAACGTTTTAATGATTTTATGGCGTGTTTTAACCGATTCGGCTTAAGCCCAAGTGACTTAAGGTAGTTAATCATGATGACACCAACGTTTTTCGCGTATGAAGGAGTGAAATCCATGACCAGTCTTTGAAAATTGGGGGGATAGGATTTCGTAATGTTCTTATAATAGATGATTCCAAGATGTCCGGTTTTCGTCGTACCGCCAGGCGTTTCACTCCACTTAATGTCAAAGCAGAGCATCAAATGACTTCCTAAAAGAACGTGGTGATCGAATGTGTCATACCATTACGGAATGGGTCGTTTGCCAGCCATAGGGAGAACATCCTGAAAATATTCCGAAGCGTGATCCTCTGAACATCCTGCGCATGCGCCGTCATCATCGTTACGAATAAGCATCCATTATTTTAAATGGGTTGGAACCGAGCGGCGGAAAGATTACGCACGATTTAGAACCATCGACACCCATCTTGCTATAGGGTCCATAATCGGACGGAGATAAAATTATCGCATTGCCCCATAAGGATTACGCCTTGACACTATTCTTCATATCCTCTGGTAGTAGTACATTGAAATAATCTGGTGTCTTTGATTTCGGACGTTGATCATTGAACATTAACCATGTGTTGAACGGATATGACAAGAGCATTCGTACGGCAATGGGTTGGATTTTCGTTTTGCTCTTTATTTAATCCGCCCCTTCCGCACCCATTGCAGAATCGCTTAACAATGCAATCGCAATTACAATGATCATTCCTTTGAGGATACGATCCATTTTCATTTTCCCCAATCCCTTTGGACCTGTTATATAAATTCAATCAATCCCGGAATAAGAAACCGGAAAATCTTCATTCTGTCAATGCTGAATCGCACACTTTAATTACAAATATATGGTGTCTCCCTCAACCCGTTCGTACAATATATCCAAAGTCTTTTGGATTTCCAAGGTTCGGGATATCGCGATTACAATTCGAAGGTAAGTTCGGATATCCTCCAGTTCAAGTCGGCGCTCCCGCCGATCCTTCAGCCATTTCTCGCAAACCTGATAGGCGCCGACATTATATTCCCACGCCTCTTGCGGCACGGGTGAAAAGTATTGCGTAGTATTAATGCTTACGCGCCGCTCATCCGGATCGTAGCGTAAGCCGTCCTTTGATCCTTTGTCGACGCAGTTATCCCCTTTCCCCTCGAACTTGCAGGCTGGCGTATCCAATTCCGGCGATTTCAGAAGGTGCAGCGCCGTCAAACGTTCGCCAAGCCCAGCAATCTCCTCAAAGAGTTCGACATCCGCCGTGAAAGGAATGCGAGGGAAGTCACTCTGCAGGAATTGGGAATACCTCTCGCGATATGCGGGTGCGTAAAGAACCGCATAGA
>JAJZOL010000102.1 GCA_021811565.1 bacterium
AAAGAGGCGGCAAATCGGGTGCGACCTTTAACACGATTACTATAATGTCGCAGGGTTTAAAGGGAATGCCTATACGCGTGGGATGGCGATTTATGGCTTTGGAAATCGCATAGATCGCCCTAAACGCAGGGAGAATACGGAAATGAGGTAAATCGTAATTATGATGGGAATTCGTGTCAGCGAACTGGCGAAAGAGATTGAAATGTCCAACGCGGAGTTGCTGAGCGCTCTTGAGGATTTGGGAGTGCCCGCTACGGGGGTTGCATCCATTATTGATATGGACACCGCCCAGGCGATTCGGGAGATGTTCGGCAAAGGCGTGGAGGGACGAAAGACTGTGGAGATAGCCGCAGGAGCCACTGTGAAGGATTTGGCCACAGCAATGGGGGTGCCCCCGTCCGATGTTCAGAAACGTTTGATGAAAATGGGGGTTTTGGCGGCGATCAACCAGCGTTTAAGCGCCAGCGCGGCACAGAAACTGGCGGGCGTCTACGGTTTTAACGTCAAGGTGAAGTTGGAGCATAAGCCCGTAGCGCCGGTGAACGCGCCTAAGCATAAAAGCCCGGGGGGAGGCATGCAACCCCGACCGCCGGTTGTCACCATTATGGGCCATGTGGATCATGGCAAGACCACCCTGCTTGACGCCATACGTCACACAAACGTGGTTGAGGGGGAGTTCGGAGGAATCACTCAGCATATCGGCGCCTATCAAGTGGAGGTGGACCACGACGGCGAGAAGCGTAAAATCACCTTCCTCGACACTCCTGGGCACGCGGCGTTCACCGCGATGCGAGCCAGAGGAGCCAGCGTCACCGATATCGCCATTCTCGTGGTTGCGGCGGACGACGGCATCATGCCGCAAACGGTCGAGGCTATCGATCATGCGCGCGCTGCGGAAGTTCCCATCATTGTCGCGATTAACAAAATCGACAAACCCGACTCCAATCCGGATCGAATCAAAACCCAATTGACGGAATACAACATCGTACCGCGTGATTACGGCGGAGAGACGGAATGCGTTTTAATTTCCGCCAAGAAGAAGCAGGGCATGGAAGATTTGCTCGAGCATATTCTGTTTCAGGCGGATTTGATGGAGCTCAAAGCCGATCCTCATGCGAAGCCTGCTGGAGTGATCGTGGAGGCGAAGCAGGAGGTTGGCAGAGGACCCGTCGCCACCGTGTTGATGAATCAAGGAACGCTTCGAGTGGGCGACAACGTGGTGTGCGGCTTGGCTTACGGCAAAGTCCGCGCGATGATGAACGACCGTGGTGAAAGGTTGAACAAAGCCACTCCCGCAATGCCCGTCGAGATTATCGGATTGTCGCTCGTGCCCAAGGCGGGGGACAAGTTGGAAGAGGTGAAGGACGAGCGAACCGCTCGCCAGATCGCGGAACAGCGTCAGCAGAAACAACGCTTGAACCGTTTGGCGGCAAGCCACCGAGTGACTTTGGAGGATATTTACCGGAGAATTCACGAGGGCGAGGCGAAGGATCTGAACCTTATAGTGAAAGCGGACGTACAGGGCTCCGTCGAAGCGGTTGTCGGTCAGTTGCAGCAGTTGCCCCAAAACGAGGTGAAGCTGAACGTAATCCACAGCGGAGTGGGGACGATATCCGAGAATGATATCACGTTAGCCTCGGCTTCGGATGCAATTGTTCTTGGGTTCAATGTACGCTCCGATCAGCCCGCGCAGAATGCGGCGGAGAGGGAGAAGATCGATGTTCGCACCTACCAGGTCATCTATGAACTGACGGAATCCGTCGAGCGTGCGATGAAGGGGATGCTGGAGCCCATTTATGAAGAGATTCAGATGGGTAAGGCAGAAGTGCGACAAACCTTCCGCACTCCGAAGGGCGTCATCATCGCTGGTTGCCTCGTGACCGAAGGAAAAGTGACGCGAAACGCCGAGGTGAGAGTGAATCGCGGCAAGGAGACGGTGTTTACAGGTAAAATCGAATCCCTGAAGCATCTAAAAGATGATGTAAGGGAGATGGCTCAGGGCTTCGAGTGCGGCATTGTTGTGGCTGATTTCACGGATGTCCAAGTTGGGGATATCTTGGAAACCTTCGAGATGAAGCAGTTGGAGCGAAAGCTGGAGTAAATCAGGGCGATTTTCGCCAAAATGGAAAGCGGTGCGAGGGCGATGTCAACAATACGTCAGGAACAGATTCAAAACAGGCTGATTGAAGAGATCAGCGGAATGCTGAGGCGTGATCTGAAAGACCCTCGCCTGGGCTTCATCACCGTTACGAGCGCGGAGATAAGCCGTGACTTGCGCAATGCTCAAGTCTATGTTAGCGTATTTGGTGATGAGGATCAACGAAAGAACAGCATGGCAGCGTTGCAAAGAGCGACTGGGAAAATACGCGGGGAGTTTGCGCGTCGCGCTCATCTGCGTTTCGCACCTGAAATCATCTTCCGGTTCGATGAGGGCATCGCCAAAGGCGCCAGAATTTTTGAATTGCTTAATGAAATCAAAACGGAATCAATGAGTAATGAAATCAACCCTGAAGCAAGCGGCGGAGGCGATCTTCAGAGCGAATAGAATCGCGCTCGCTTCGCATATTAACCCGGACGGGGATACGCTTGGCAGCATGCTGGCTCTGACCCATGCGTTACGCTCCATGAATAAAATCGTCGTACCCTTATCCCAGCATGGAGTCCCGGAAATATACCGTTGGCTGCCAGGGGCGGAGTGGATAAGGACGAATACGGATGAGCGGAATTTTGATCTGGGCATCATATGCGATACAGGTTGCACGAAACGCATCGGAAAAGATGTCGCCCCCGTTATCGATTCCGCTCGCACCACCATGAAGATCGACCATCACCTTGCAGAAGGGGATTTCGGTGACATACGTGTGGTGAATTCCCACGTCGCCGCCACGGGCGAATTGGTTTACTCTCTGTTAAAAGAGATGCGCGCACCATTCAACAGAGCCATCGCGGAGAATTTGTTATGCGCGTTGATTACGGACACCGGATCGTTTCGTTTCATGAATGTCACCTCCCACACCTTCCGCATATCCGCCTCATTGATGCAATATGGCGCGTGCCCCGCCGTAATAAGCGAACTCGTTTTTGAAAGTCGTTCATTTGCGAGCATTAAATTGCTCGGCAGAGCCCTTGACGCCTTAAACGTTAGCGATGACGGATTAATCGCTTGGTCGTTTCTAAGAGCCAGCGATTTTATTGAGTTGAAGGCTAACGACGAAGAGACCGAGGGAATCGTCAACCATATTCGCGCCGTGAGAGGGGCTCAGGTGGGGGTGCTGTTTCGTGAGGTGCCCGGCATGAAAATAAGAGTGAGCATTCGTTCGCGCGAGGGGTACGATGTTAATCTCGTGGCGCAGGATTTTGACGGAGGAGGTCATCGTCAGGCTGCGGGATGCTCGATGGACCCTCCGCTGGATGATGCCATTAATCGAATGCTGAAACGAATCCGCGAAGGTTTTTCCAACACAACCAATACTACGAACCTCCAGTCCGTCTCATCTTCTTCCGATACCTCGTACGGAGAATAATGGATATCAACGGAATCCTTATCATCGATAAACCCCAAGGTCTAACCTCGCATGATGTGGTGGCGAAAATAAGAAGGCTTATTGGCGTGAAGCGCGTGGGGCATACCGGAACACTCGACCCCATGGCGACGGGTGTTCTTGGGATATGCATCGGCAAGGCAACTCGTATTGCTGAATATCTATCTTCGAATGACAAGGAATATATTGCCGAAGCCATGTTCGGCATCGTGACGGATAGTTTGGACACTACGGGACGGGTGTTGAACAGCTCTGACGCCTCTGGGGTTGACGAGGAGGATGTCTCTGCCGCAACTCAGTGCTTTGTCGGGGAGATACTCCAGGCACCCCCCATGGTGTCGGCGGTGCATCACGAGGGGAAACGTCTGTATGAACTCGCCAGGGAAGGCAAGCGGATTGAAATACAGCCGCGCAGGGTCACTATAAGCAAAATGGAGTTGCTGCAGTTCCATCCAGGAGAACATCCAGTGGCTAAATGGCGTGTGGTGTGTTCAAGCGGAGTGTACGTTCGATCCCTTTGCGCGGATATCGGAGAAAAACTTGGGTGCGGCGCCGCCATGTCCTACTTGCGTCGAATACGTGTGGGCGTATTCGATATTGGTAACGCGCTCACTCTGGAACATATCAAGGCTATGCAGGAATCCGGAAGTTTGGCGGAGGCGCTCACACCTATCCCGATTGCGTTGAAGGAATGGGGAAGCGTGGTTTTGGATCATGTAATGCGGGAACGCATATTGCATGGGCGATCAATTCAATCTCCCGTCTCCTTTGATGCGGAGGAAAAGGTGCTTCTACTGGACGAAGAGGGCAATGCCGTGAGCTTGGCGCATTATCGAGATGGCGCGCTTTCGCCTTTCAAAGTGCTGGTATAAGTGTGATTTCGCGCCCGTAATACCAAAACGCAAATATGGGTACGAGGGATATATCAAGGAATGCGAATTTGGCGTGGTTTGGAGCAGATTGATACGACGTTTCTTCGTCCTTGCGTGGCGGTGGGAACCTTTGACGGAGTGCATATAGGACATCGCCTGCTTATTCGCTCCACCATTGACGCTGCGAAGGAACGCGGCGTGGAATCGATTGTCTTCACTTTCGACCATCACCCCTTGGAGATCATCGCCCCGGAACGTTTTCATGGTTATCTCGCCACCCTCGATCAGAAGATAAGAGAGATCGACAAAATAGGATGCGATCATCTCGTAATAGCCCATTTCGACAAGTCGCTTCGGGAAACCTCGGCGGAACAGTTCGTAACGCATATCCTGCTGCGGAAACTTGGAGCCTCCGCCATATTTGTGGGGGAGGATTTTCGATTCGGCAAGAACCACCAAGGGGATGTGAGGTACCTGACTCATCTCCAAAATCGATACGGTTTTGAAACGCACGCCCTCCCGCTTAAATTGGTTGATGGGAAAAAAGTGGGAAGCAGCGAGATTCGTGATTTGCTGAAAAGCGGCGAGGTGAGAAAGGCACGGGAGATGCTGGGACGAACCTATTCCTTGGAGGGAAGCGTGGTGGAGGGCAAGCGCCTTGGAAGAACCATGGGGTTTCCGACCGCTAACATCTCTCTTGCCATAAGCCAAATTCTTCCCGAGGATGGAATCTACGCCGGAAGGGTGCGGTGGAGGGATGGGGTTTGGAAAGCCGCCGTCAGCATTGGGTTTCGCCCTACTGTCAATGGGGCTGAGCGAACCATTGAGGCCTTCCTCCTGGGTTTCAACGGGAATTTGTATGGCGAGTTAATCGAAGTAGAATTTGTCGAGCGTCTGCGCGAAGAGCGTCGCTATGACAATTTGGACGCACTGAAAGATCAAATCTCCCGGGATGTGCTGGAAACCGACCGGATAGTAACCCTCCTCTGATTTATAGACCATCGTTCTTTTATCACGCCTCGTGAGCAGGTCCTTCCCGCATTTTCCGGAATGACGCTCCCCTCCTTTCCATTTTTTTAACGCATTTGCAAAGCCCTGCTATGGTACAATACGAGGGGAGCGACGATGGAAGGCGCTTTACCGGGAGGCATGCCATAAAGCATGATCCGTTGTGGAAGGATGTGCTATGGACATTTTTCCGTGAATTTCTGGAGCTTTTCTTTCCATAAGTTGCAGATCATATCGATTCTGAACACTTGCGTTTGTTGTAGAAGGAGCTATTCACAAATATACCGCATGGGTTGAGGCGGGAGTCGGTTATACTGGTCGAGGCGTGTGCAAAAACAGGAGAGGTTGAATTGTTGCTGGTACACATTGAGGTTCAGGCGAAACGCGATCGTGATGTGCCTTTCCGGATGTGGGATTATTACAGCTTGCTTCGTTTGCGCAAAAGACATCCCGTGCTTCCCATTGTGGTATATATGCTTACGGAACGGGCGGCGTTGTGAATGAGCGTTATTCGGAATCTCGATTTGGCGAGGGGTTTGACATTCGAATATACTGCGATTGCGCTACCCGATCTGTCAGCGGAGGATTATATTGATCGCGATAATGTTTTGGCTCCTGCATTGAGTGCGCTTATGCGTAGCAACGAGGCGGATCGTGTCACACGCAAGCTGAAAGCGTATGAGCGATTGGCGGGCTTTAGAATAGATGAAGCGAAACGCTCCTTGCTTTTTAACGTGGTGAACCAATAGATACCACTTGCACCACTGGAGAAAACGAAGTTGATACGTAGGATGAAACAAACGGAATCAAAGGAGGCTATGGTGTTGCTAACGGAATGGGAGGAGGAGGCGATGAAAAAGGCGTATACAAGGGCATATCTCAAGGTTTGTCCAAAAAAAATACAGTGCATCGAGCAGGGGCTGCCCCGTGGTAAAAGGAAACCTTGCTTCGCCTGTTGAGATGCAAATTCGGGGTTTTGCCTGAGAATGTTGTTATAAGTCTCTGGAATGTGGATAATGCTGAGGCCTTGGATGAACTGGCGGACCGCGTGCTGGACGCCAAGTCATTGGAGGGGATGTGACTGAATGAGATTTAAAAAGCGACGATATATTTGTGATCTCCTATTATCCCTTGACTGAGAAGGGAACCTGCGGGGATGAATGCGTCTGAAGATGAGAAAGGACGAACAAGGATGAAGCCCGACAATGGTGATCTTTCCACTTTTGGAAAGGGAAGCAGACGCCGTTTTCTTTTTACATTGGTCGGTGCGATATTGGGTGTTAAAAGCGTTTTTACCGACGAACAGACCTTCGCACTTGACGTACCCCCCTCCAAGGAGGACCCCTACGCTCATTACATCCGTACCTCTCGCGATTTCCAATCCGTGAACCAATCCAAGACCTTATGTCAAGCCAATTTTCCAGGATGGCTCTTCATGCCTTGGACGTACCAGTGGACTATCGGTTACAACCACGCCTCCGGAGAGTGGAGCAAAGCGCACGGTTTTAACGGCGCTTTCCTAGATGGCAATGGCGGTGCGCCGGACAATCCCCCAGGCAAGCTGGAATGGATCAATGAGTTTGGATTACGATTTTACTTGGATCATACGGCTTTTAAAGGATATCTCCATCTTTGGGACGGAGGGAAGCAACAACCTTATCTCTCCGATTTATCTGGAAATGGAATACGTGTCAAACCGGTGAACGCCTCATTGACGGAGAAGCTGCGGGGATTTATCAAGCTGAATATCAGTCAGGTGATCTCCTCGCCCTATCGTGCCGCTTACGCTCTCGATGACGAGATATCCTGGGGGACTTTCGTGCATCCCACGATGTGGCGCATCACGGATGATTCCACCGCTTACCCCGCATGGCTGACGGAGATATACGGCGAGGTGAACGCCCCCCGCCGTGATAAATGGATCACCTACGAGGATATTCGACCACATCTTGCGGAGTGGAGCGTTGGGGAGTTCGACGCCAGTCCTTTGATGGACCAATGGAGTTTCAATGATTCCTACTGGTGCAATTTCATCGGCGATCTGGTGGAGTACGCTAATTCAGTGGATCCGCATACGCCATGCGGCTTTGTGGGCGGGCAGCCTCCGGACGCCTTTGGCGGATACGACTACGCCAAAGTGATGCGCAAGGTGCAATACATCGAGGCATATAACATTGGCTCCACTCAAGCTATCATCAGATCCTTCAATCCGGAAAACTCCATTCCGTCGGTGACAAGTCTCTTTCATCAGTCTGTGGAGGATGACATCTGGCAGGTGTGGTACTACCTGGCGCATGGGAATCGCGGACATATCGGATGGGTGGAGGGTTGGTTCGATGGAGACAAGGCCGAGCCTTGGCTGGATCAATTGGCTCCGCATCTTTTGGAGGCTGGCAGTAAAATCGGACCATTGATGCTCGGTTCCAAGTGGCTTCACGATGGCGTGGCGATTTATTACAGTCATCCCTCTATTCAACTCGGATGGATTCTTGACGCCGAGGCGCATGGAAAAACATGGGTTCATCGAGAGACGGATTCACGCTTGGGAGCATCATTTCTTGTGCGGCAAGCGTGGGAGAACATGCTGCGCGATTCGGGAGTGCAGTACAGTTTTCTAAGCTATGCGGATTTAATTCGAAATGGCATTTCCGAGGAATATCACACGTTGATCCTTCCCGCTTGTCTCTGCCTTTCCGACGCCGAAGCGCGGATAATTGAAGCTTTCTGTAAAAGAGGCGGCACGGTGATAGCGGATTATCTTCCGGGAGTGTGGGATCAGCATGGACGCGGACGGAAAGAAGGCGGCGCATTGGATAAACTGTTCGGAGTAAGACACGATCCGAAAATGCGCGAGGGGGATATTTTCGGAACCCGTTTGTGGTGCGAGGTGGATCAGGACGCCAATTACGATTGGAAAACCTACCGCGGAATGCTCACCAACGGCAACAGCTGCATCATGGACGCAAGCGGCTATAACAAGGCGGTGCGAAATATGCCTGTCGATAACGTAAATCGCTTCGGGAATGGGGCAGCCGTTTTAATGAACCTCTCCCCTCAGTGGTACAACGCATATCGTTCCGAGGGAATGGAGACAGCGAAAAAACGTTCCATTTTCATGCGCCATCTGAATCCGCAATGTAAGCCGAAGGCGTGGATCGAGAATGCCGGCGAGGATGACTTCGGTTACGAAATCACCCGATTTCACATGCCAAACGGACGAACCTTGCTTTACGTGTGCATGAATCCGGATACCACCGGTGGGGAGTTGGGCGGAGGCAACTCTGTTGGTTTAAAAACCGGGAAGACGGAGATCACGCTGTGCTTCGCTTCTCCCGTGAAGGACCTAAGAGATGAGAGGCGAGGCGTGGCGATGAAAGCGGGATATCGTATCTCGTTAAGCTGGGTTCGCAATGAGGCGGTGGTGTTGAGTTTTGTGTGAGTGGAATTGCAAACACGCCAAATCACTCATAAGATGAATATCATCATTATAAATAAAATGAAAATGGTTCCTCGCTGTTTTGTGTGGGTGGACGTTGATATGGTATCCTATCTCCAAACTCATTTCACCCAATGAAAGACAACAAAATAAACCACGAGATCGCACTTTTCGCCGCTGCGCTTAGATTGCAACCACCCTATCAGGTGTCCGATGTCGATTTTGATATTGAAACAGGCGGGCTTCACATCCATCTCGATAACCCAAAGGGAAGTGAGTTTCCCTGTCCCGAATGCAACGGTTCCTCCAAGGTGTATGACAGCAATGTCCGACAAAGGCGTCATCTGAACTTCTTCGAACATCGCATGTATCTTCACACCCCCGTTCCGCGCGTTAACTGCCTCCGCTCACCTTGATGCATGGTATGAATGGGTGACGCGAAGCAATATAGGTCTGAGCATGAAAAGACTGGCGAAAGCCATAAAGGCTTACGTTTCCCGGATTCTCAATTACCTTCCGGATCGAATGATAAACGGGCTAATGGAGGGGATAAACTCCCTCATCCAGGCGGCAAAGGCCAAGGCGAGGGGGTATAGAAACACGGGCTATCTCAAGACAATCATCCACCTTATAGCGGGAAAGTTGAATTTCGAGTTGTCCGGATGAAACAGGCAAGAAGTGATAATATTATTACCCACACCAAATAGCGAGGAGCCATGTTTTTGAAATAATCGAATTTGCAATTCGCGTGGCAATGATATCTTGTTTTCCATTCATTATATCTACTGAATTCATAATTTATGCCTTAAATTATATAAAATTGGGTTTTCGTTAATTATGCTGTGGATATGTTAGCTTGACATGATCATCCGCATACAATTCATTACATCCTTTAAAATGATTTCCTCCATTAATGGGGTGAAGAAACATGCAATCAATGTAATTGGTATAATTCGCATCGCCACATGGAGAGGAAGTGAGAGCACAATAATGATTTGGATCAGATGCTATTGCCCAATCGCTTGGGGACATATATTGAAATCCCGTGTCTTGGTGTCCGTAAACGGTGGTTCCGTTTGAAAAAAATATAGCGTAGCTCGTATATTCATGGGACACACACCAAAAAAAAGTTTTTGTATTGAAATACGGATCACTTGGGCAAAACCATATATCATTATTTCTCACATAGGGCTTCATTGTAGTGTGAAGAAGATGCGGGCCTTCCTTATTATACGCGATTGCGTGGTAACCAATGCACCCATTCAGCCATCCTGTTTCACTTGTATAAATAGGAAAATGCCCATCATAATCCTGAGCGTATAATAGAAACGCTGCCCCTAATTGACGCAAATTGGATGCGCAAGCAGCCTCTCTGGCTTTTGCTCTTGCTCGTGAGAATACCGCCATGAGCAGTCCCATTAAAAGAATTATTATAACCACCACCACAACTAATTCAATCAATGTGAATGCTTTCCAATTCATTTTCATGAACTATATTCCTAAACTTACGCAATATTTATGTAATACAAAATTCAATTTACAGGAATCTGGCTGGATACTATCAGCAATAGTGCCCCCAGCATCTAAAACTCGCACAATATACAACATTATCACAACTATATAAATTTTGACAATTAAATGCTTGGGTTTTACCGCATTGGAAATCCAAATCACATACAAAATCACCACATAAATAAGCGGAATCGTTTGGATTGCAGAAGAAAAGTGTAGTATTACAATCATATTGATTGGATCCTACTCCCCAACAATTTACGGAATCCGGCATGATGGAGTATATTTTGTTGGCAATGTCTATTGCCATTTCATTTGTTGCTTGTCGTTCCGCATAACGAGATTCCACAGCTTTCGCAACACCACTTAACCCAATGCTCCCGAATAATGCCAGTGCAGCGGTCTCCGCAGCCTTAAGCAAGAATTCTCGACGCTTCATCTCTTCGCCCTTCATGTCATCACTCATTCTAAGTTATCCTCCGTTTTCGTTTTTTCATCCTTTTGATTTGAATAATCATTCATTTTAAGAAGGACCGCCTGTGCAATCAAATCAATCTTCCGTTGTTCTTCCAGTTTCCGCACCACCGCCTCCGCGATCCTCTCCACGATGAATGCGTCGGCGTCATCCATGCCGGATTCATCGGAGCCTGCGCCATTGCTCTCAGTGACCGGTTCGACTTGCTCCTCTTTTGTCTTCGTTCCTCTCACGCTTCCACCCTTTCTCGGCGCAGCCCTGCGGGACGCCTCGCTTTTTCTCTCTTACTATATAAAGCGATTCATCTAGGCAAAATAGGACGGGTCAGCAAAAAAAATTCATAAATTTTTTGCGGGCGTGTCATGGTCATTGGGATTTTACTTGGATTGAGATACCGGTAAGCGCCTGCGGGGGGGGGGGGCGACCTGTGAAATTCCGGAGGCTACTCTCTTACGCCTCTTTGCACTAATATCTTATGCAGATGCGCCTCCATGCGCCGGATCGCGTGACTCGCAACGTTTTCTCTGAGATTCATGGCATCGGCGATTTCGCGGACTGATCTCTTTTCGAGGTATTTCAGGCGGAATAACAGTTGCTGCCGGGGATTCAACTCCTTCGACGCCGTAACGATCGCCTCCCATGACACCTTTTGCATCAGGCATTCCTCAGGCGTCGGGGCGGGATTCGCCGGTTCCCGGGAGTTTCCTCCGTCCGAGTCCCCATCCCGTTCCGAAAGAGAAGTTTCATGCTTTTGGATTCGATCCAGTGTTCGTTTGAAATCCAAAAAGTCGTGTTCGGCGCGCGGATGAAGTTGATTCTTACGAGGGCAATCTTCGCTCGGTGGTCCCAAAACGCAACCGTTCTCCCGAATCATATCGGAGACGAATTTTTGAATACAATCCTCTTTTTCCTCCGGCGTAAGCTTGGAGAATTTGATGTAGGGTTTTATCGCGTTCTCAAGGCACCGCTTGCAGAAGTCGCTAGGGATATTCGTCTTTCATCGCATGTCCTCTTCTCCTTCGGCTATTGCGTGGTTTGTGGCGAGCGAAAACGGACAAGGGCGTGAGGTTATTCCAACCTGACGCATATGTTGGGTAATCTCCAACAATCGATTATAATTAGCCAGCGATTGAGCAAATTATACGGCTCGATAGAAATGTTGTCAATACATATTTTATTTCGAGTTTCCGTAAATTAAGTCATCCTGTCACTATGATATTCGCCTTGCGAACGAGGGTTTTTTCACAATTCGATTATTTGTTGCGTGTTACCTCATTGATTCACTCTTCGGTTGCAACCGGATCAGGCGGAGGGGGCGTTGGATGTGGATCTATCTGGTTGTGAATGAAGCGAGAATGAATGGGGGAGCGGTGGCAAACGCTGTCCTCAACCCGGAGATCCATCTTCGGATGCGGGATGCCGTCATCACATGGCATAACGATTCCGGTAGGTCTGGATTGATCACCGGGCGCCAAAGGAGTCATCCACTCGTCACGGATGAGGGCTTGAGTATTAGTATGTGGATTCATCCCTCGGTAGTCTGGGATGAATCCATATTGCCATTAATGATGCAAGCATCCTATCTGAAAAGAGCTACCGAACCGGTGCGATCTTCCAGATATACAGGTCTCCGGAGAAGATGTTCAAGGTTGCATGCAATTTTCCGTCGCTTTCCTTGCAGGGGATCGACTTATTCGTCATTGCATCAATGATGCGGTATCTCCCATTCGGCAGATCCAATCCCGCCGGATTAATCGTGATATCCCCGTTATATGATCCACCGGGGCTCCATCCGCTTAGTGTGAGCCAGGCGGTTCGAGCGGCACGATCCACTGTGGGGTTGGCCTCCACCATATCGCCGTTTCCGGAATAGGTGAGATATGGAGCGGCGTATTGCTCAAGCTGCTCAGGGCTGTCCACCACATTTCCTCCATGGGCGCGATATTCGACGATGTTCGGGTCATTATCGCCATTGAGGGAGTAAATCGCTCGATAATGGTTCAAATGAACCAGACCGGATTCCACCTCCTGATTGGTCACAACGGCGAAACCTAATGGCAAGTTTCGCCATATGCCGGCTAGTCGTCCAGAGGTTCCGGCCAAAGCGGTGGATTTGGTGAGAACCGGCTTGTAGGAAAGATAGATCGCCACCGGTTGGATCGGATACTCTCCATTGATGCGGCTGAGATACGGCAGCCACTTAACATATTTGGGATATCCGACTTCGTATTCCCGTCCACCCTTGTAGAGGAAAAAGTCCATACCCACCATGTTCGGCATTCCGAAGCCGTAATGCCCCATATACTCTGCGATTTCCGCAGTCAGTCCTGTGGGTCTTGGAGTCCATTCCAATAACATCGGCACATCGTAAACCCGAGCCAAAGAGTTAAAGAGCAACCCCAAACCCGTGCGGTCGGCGCAGTCGAACACCACTCGTGCGTGATACTTTCTCGCCAAACGGAAGAAGATGTCCGGAAGGTTGAACGCCACCCCAATGCCGTTATACCCTCCTCCCCAATAATAATAGATCGGAGCTGAGGTCTCCTTCCGCACCAACTCCGTTAATCTGCCATATGTCTCCTCTACGCTCCAACTACGGAACTCCTGGTAAACGGGGAAGAGCGGCTGCCCTTCGGCTGCGGCGGGCACGGATTGCCAGGAGGAGTAGTTTGTGCCGTAAAGGCGATTGAAAGCGCTTAGGGAACGGAAGCGAACCGGCAGCCAGGCATGGAATTTGGCGATATCCTCCGGTGCGTATCCGTTCACGCCCCGTCCCGCAGGTTTCGGACCCCACATGTAATCCAGCCACCCGTAGTCCAGGAAAGCCCCTCCAAATCCCGGGCTGTTTTTGATGTGCGCTATGGTTGAGGTAACGTAATGGAAATAGGATTGACGGTTGAAATGGTTCCACCAGACTGGTACCGCCGATGAGTTCCCCTCGTCATCCGTGTCGTAACGTGTGATCCAAGGCGCGGGATTGCCGCTCCATACCGCTTCCCAGAAAATCGGGATGAGACGCACATGCGCCTTGGCGGCGTTTCGAAGCATTTGATCGAGAACCTCGAAGTTGAAAACATTCGGCTTTGGTTCTATCGCCCCCCACTCCAGATTGACTTCGGCGTAATGGATTCCATTCTTGGCGATACCCGTGAATACGCTTTTCGACCATGCGGATGCGGGAATCGTTTCGGCGTAAGTGACTGTGACGTAAACCGTGGAGGGGTTCGCTTGGAACAGTGCGCTTTGACGATCGAGCCGTAGGTAGATGTAGCTGACGGTTGCGTTTTTTGCGCATATCTCGGCGGTGCGATTGGCGACAACCCCATTGGAGTAGAGGCTATCTCCCTGATTTCCACCGGCCCCGACCTGTTGCAATCCCTTCTCCGTGTTTCCTCCTTCGTGATTGGAGTTGAAAATGATATCCGCTACGTTCCCCTTGGAGGTTTGAGAAGGAAGTGTCGAGCTTATGGTGACCTGATGGATCGCGATGCCTGGGGCTCCGGCGATACGCAGGTCGGATCCGAAATTCTCCTGTCCTCTGAAATCCGTGTTGACCAGCTTCCACGTGTTGGTTTCCCAGGTTCCCTTGCCTGCGGGAAAGATCGTGGGCGTGGACTTATAGGCTCCGCTCGCAGAGGAATCGTAATCCAAGTGCAGAGAAGCGCTGGATGGTGCCCAGTTCAGTTGCACGGCCCAGATGGGGTGACGAGTGGCAACCTCCTTGGATTGACGACGCAACGGCTTTCCCGCGCAGGGATGAGATAAGAGGGTCGGTAAAATGAAACATAAAAGAAAACTTCCAAATAATGTAATGAACTTGTGTCTTGGTTTTACGGAAAGTACCTGCATGACGAATATCCCTCTTTTCATTTACTGTGTTGATTGTATCCCATAATAAAATGCGCGTGTCAAGCGAATCGAATGAAACGGCTAATTAGAAGGCTTGATTGGATATGGCTG
This sequence comes from bacterium, assembly GCA_021811565.1. Classification (GTDB taxonomy): domain Bacteria; phylum Armatimonadota; class Chthonomonadetes; order Chthonomonadales; family CAJBBX01; genus DTKV01. The sequence continues at coordinate 14,806 of JAJZOL010000102.1, forward strand.
CGGATCAAAGCTTGTTATATGATGAATCAAACGATGATACGTCGCATTTAATACAATAGGACACTATTTTCAATACGGAAAAAAAGGTGATTGAGGTTAGACCCCGTTCTTTGGAGAATCGATAGTCGCCAAATTCGTTCTCCTAAAACACAATCAAGTATGATATGCGAGGGATATGACATCCGCATCTAATATTGCAACCACTCTAATCGGATTAAACGGAATAAACAACCGGTTGTGAGATGCAACCGGTTGTTTGAGGAATGAGAGGATTAATTATCCCACCGTCCAGAAGGAGGCTCCGGGATCAAGGACGCCGGATCGATTGAGCAGAAGGGACCCCGATGGGTTCCGCACATTTATCGAGACGCCCACCGCTCCAGTGGAAGTTTTCTGGAACACGTAAGTAAAGGAGCACCACTGGTTCTGAAAATAGGTTTCACCATAGAAAGTGACGCTGTTCGCAGTGGTGGCGTAACGGCAACCGCCCACCAGCATGGTCACGCCGTTGGCTGTGTTTTGGTACGAGCACCGCGCGTATACGTAACCATTGTAGCTCACCACCCATCCGTTGAAATACTCCGTTCCGTTTTGAGAGCTAATCACACCGGAAACGTCTGCGATCGGTTGAAGCGTTGCCGCCTTTGCGCCGCTAAATAAACCAAGTAAAGAGAGCGCACCAATGCAAAAAGCCAAACGAACCAAATTGCGAATCATACTGCATACCGCCTTTCGAGAATTTCCCCATTCGATTAATAACCGGACGGAGATGGGAATCCTGAAAAGATTGGATTCACCTAAAAGTACGATCAAATGAGGAAAAGGAGGTGACCGCAATTTTAACAGTGCGAAACCGGGGAAGTATTACGCGAACCGCCTCACAGTACGCTGCCTGAGGATATTTTCATATGTCTCAGGGTGTCACATTATCTCCCCGACAGCAATCCGTCGGATGCGATGGCATTCTCTATCCTTTTCGGTTTTAATTGATCGATATTTTTTTCTTCCATGAAATAAAATAGAAAAAGACTGGATTTTTTTCCTGTTTTTATGACATAGTTATGAGGGATAAGGATATCGCTATATCCACCTTATTGGAGCGTGCTCCGCATCGTACTTATATGGAGAGGCTCCGATTGGTTTACGCATCCTATTGTTGCTTTATTGAATCCATTATCATCTGTTGTATGAAGGTATGCGGAGAGTTCACAAATACGGATTTTCAAGAAGTAATATTGCAGGCATGCACAATTCATTCCATTTTTTCCATCACTGACGTCATGTTATGCAACGATGCATTCCTTTACAGGTTTCGCTTAACCCATCAATGGTTCTTCCGTCATATGAGGGTGTTTTCAGAATAGGGCAGGGGATGGATCATCCTGTTGATAGTTAAAAACAACGAAACATGAACGTCCGGTAACCTTCATCAAGAGTGCAGAAAGAAGTAATATATGTACTCCCGTAAGATGAATTTTAATATTCATTCGTCCGAACACGCCGCCAAGGCGAGATTGTTGCTTGTCCAGCATGCCCCAGCCGCCACCGATGACCTTCATGCTCTTTTGGAGCTTCACGGGTATCATGTGTCTTGCGCCCGTGATATGAACGAGGCGCGGAGAACCTTGGGAAACACTCACATCGATCTGCTTATTACGGATTTCGACCAATCGGAAGTTGACGACAATCTAATTCTAAACGACCTTCGTTCCCTCGCCCCATCCCTTCCGGTTATATTACTCGCCTCTCATCACAACAGCATTGTCATGAAAAGCATGTTGGACGCCGGAATTGCGGATGTGGTTTTAAAACCCTCCACATATACCGAGTTGCCCGTGATGATCGAGCGAAACATCATCCGGCACCAGTTGGCGCATCACGCACAGGTGCAGTATGAGCAGGAGATACGCACCTCCTGTGAATCGATCCTCAACGCTCTTCTATCCGCTTTGAATATGAGGGACATGGAAACGGAAGGGCATTCCGAACGAGTGACTGCAATCGCCCTCATACTGGCGGATATCCTTGGGGTGCCAAAAGAGCAGATGCATCACATTGAGAGGGGGGCGTTGTTGCATGATATCGGTAAAATCGGCGTGCCGGATCGCATTCTTTTAAAACCCGGTCCTCTTACGGAGGAGGAGTGGGTGGAGATGCGCAAGCACCCGGAGATTGGATTCCGCTTGTGCAACCGCATCGACTTTCTCAAACTCCCGGCGCAAATCGTCTTGCATCATCATGAAAGATGGGACGGAACCGGCTATCCGGATGGTCTGAAGGAATATGAGATTCCTTTGGGGGCGCGGATATTTTCCGTTGCCGACGCTCTGGACGCCATGATGACGGATCGCCCCTACGCCCCGGCTCAGTCCACAGAACAGGCTTTTCAGGAGATCATAACATCTGCGGGCAAACAGTTCGATCCTCAAATCGTGGAGGCTTTCCTATCCATTCCCCTGGAGCGGTGGGAGAGGATTCGGAGCCTTGGTGACGCCGATGAGGATACGAATCCCAATGGCTACGGCGCGGTTGTAAAATTCGGCGAATCCGGTTTCATTCGGTAATGGTTGCTAAAACGCCCTTCCATGTAAAAGGATGCTTTTTGAATTAAGCTTTGTGACTTGGGGCATCCACTTCGTTATGCAATGTGCCATCGGTATTTCCCTCGCAATGGAGAAAGATGCCTCTTTTACGGTATAGTACTCCTATGGATGAAGGTAATCATATCGACTGAGTGCATTGTTACAATCCCTGTTTTTAAAGGATCGCCAATGCGTTGCGAATCGCCTCTATCCTCGGAAAACTCATCATATTTCGATAAATGCCGGCGCATACCGCCATGGGACGGATGAAATGATTAATCCTCCTCGACTATCTCGATATCTTCCCCCTCGAAAAACCTTGTGTCTCGCAGGGATTCTCGTTTTTTTCGCGTTGACTTTGCCCGTTGCGCGTCTGCATGCGGATACGAATACGGTTTTGAAGCAGGACACCTCCGTGGAACCGACATCGAAAGGCTCGGTGTACGGACAGGTGTATGATGAAACAGACGGTTCCCCCATACGGAACGCCCTGGTGACCGTACGCTATGATAACAGTTTCGCCGACAAAGGCGACACGATCTCCAAAACGGATGATCTCGGCGTGTATCACTGCAACGCTCTGATCGGCAGAAAATCCGATAATCTGGATGTCGGCAGGCTGCTGACCGGAGGCTGGTTCGGTTTGATCGTGGGTGCCGAAAGGAATGAGACTCGCCGAGTGGATATCTCCTCGCTGCATATTCGAGTGACCTGCGACGGATACAAACCATTCGAGGGTACGGTGCTGTGCAGCCGCGTGGAAGCCACGAAATATCAGGTGTGGATGCAGCCGATACTGCTTGCGCCGGTATCCGCCCCAACGGTCTCATCGGCAACGGAGGGTTGGGGGATTGTGAGCGTGAAGCAGTGCTTCGCGGAGCCGGATATTGTAAATCCAGGGCAAAAGACGTTAATCACGGCTTTGGTGCATTATCCCGCAAAGACGGGAGCTTCGAAGGTGAAAATTCAACTCTACTATATCTATCAGGATAAAGTCCAAAAGAAAGCCATGCAACCGCTCTCGGAAGGGGACGATGGAGAAGGCGACGTGAAATACACCGTTGAGTTTTCTCCGCCGGGAGGTAAAAAAGGGTACGTGCTGCCCTTGACGGTGCATATCGACAAGAGCCCTCTGGATATATTAACGGGGCATGACACCGCACGCTGCATTCTGCAGTACGTTACGACGGATTCCGAGCAAAAGCTTGCGGAATTGCGCTCAGACGCCTTCAGACATTTGCAACGTGATGAAACAACCGAGGCTCAGGCGGAGTTAAAGCGGTTGGCGTCCGACCCGCTTTCGGATATTTGGGATGACGCTGAGTTGGCTGTCACCAGTTCCATTATGCATGACACCGCCACGATGGCTTACGCGCTCGGAGAGGTGTACAAGAAGACTCCCGAGAATCAGGAGCCCGAGCATCAACTGGCACTGGCGGATTACGGCATCGCCTTGACGAAAAATGGCGACGCCTCCAAGGCCCAATCGGCGGTGGAGGCTGTCGTGAACTCCTTTCAACCTCGGGATCAGTCAAAGAAAGTTCAACTTGATCTGATGGTGGCGTTGGGCAAAGCCTATCTTCAGGAGGGAAAACTGGAAGAGGCGGCGCGTGTCTCCAAGGAGATGATACACTGGAAGGATTATCAATACGATCTTCGCGCACTTCATTTCACGGACGAACTGAATTTTCAGCAATCCTTGAATGATTTGCAACGTGATCCCACTCCTCGCAACCACCAACTCTACGCCCGCATGCTATTGGACAAAGGCAGATGGGAGGAGGGGATTGATCAGTTGCTCATCGCCAAAAAGGAGGATCCCTCGCTTCCGGGAATGCAGGCGGATTTGAGTTACGCTTTGCTTCACTTTAAAAACGATGAGGCCAAAAAAATCCCCGTTCCCTTAGACGAAGCCTTGAAGGAGGCTGAGAGCGCAGTGATGATCCCGGGTGAAAAGGGGAAGATGATACCCACCATGGATTTTCACGCGTGGCATCGTTTGGCGATGCTCAGGCTGCAAAAATGGTTGCTGCAACTTCAGGATAACATACCCTCGTCGCATAATGAGCTAGCGGAATGCGTGGATACTTTGTTGATGGCTTTGAGGACCGCGCGCAGCGGTTCCGATATTAATTCAGGCGGCGCTATGCCGTTCCTTGGTTATCTCGGCGCCCAAGTGACGTCCATTGCGGGTTTCGCCTATCCGGAGGCGACCGATGATTTTATCATCTTGCGCTGCATTCGCTCTTTGATCTCGCATCCGAACGATCGTCTTTCTCTCCTGGACATGGGTGAGGCTCTTCTCCTTTTGAACGAACCTGCATCCGCTGCGATTCCCATTAACAAGGCGCTTTCGCTCAATCCAAACTCCATTGAGGCAAAATATGAATCAGGGCTTCTGGCTTTTGCCAAGGGAGATCTGGAGGATGCCCGAAAAACCCTAATCGAGGTCACGAAAGTGAACCCCTATCAACCACGCGCACTTATCATCTTAGGCAAGATATACGCTGAGGATGGCGATCTGGACTCCGCCGCCGCCTGCATCGCGGAACATGAAAAAATATATGGCGCATCCAATACCAATTCAATAACGAGTGCGATGTAGAAACAGGGTGGTGTTAAATGAACGCATACGGGATATTGAACAGATTTCAAATACCTCGATCCTCATGGCGCAAACGATTGCATCTTGTTTTGAGCGCCTTCATGTACGTCGCTCTTCTATTCGCCGCGATCTCCTCAAAGGCTCAAGGGATCAACGAGGCGTTTGGCCCAACCAATCCCTCCGAAGAGGTGAAGCTGGGTCGGGAGGCGGCGTTGGAGGTCGAGAAAATGGTTCCCCCATGCCGGGACAAGGTGATGATTCGGAGGGTGGAGCGTCTGGGAGCCTCACTTGTTGATAGCATGCCATACAGGGCTTATCCCTATCAATTCAAGGTGCTTGCCAGCCCCGAGTTCAACGCATTCTGTCTCCCTGGCGGATTTATGTATGTCTATCAAGGCTTGTTATCGCGGTTGCCCAGCGACGATTCCGTGGCATGGGTGATGGGGCACGAGTTAACTCACGCAGCGGAGAGGCATTGGGCGAAAAAGGTGGAAAAGATGAAGGGAATCAACCTCGCCGCCATTTTACTCGGCACCGCCACAGGGCAAACGGATATTGTGAACCTTACGCAGGCGCTGATCTCCGCATCCTATTCCCGCAAAGAGGAAAATGAAGCGGATGCGGGAGGGTTGCAACTTATTTGGCGCGCCGGATACGATCTTAACGGCGCCAAGCAGGCGATTCAAGTGATGATGGACATGGAGAAAGGGCACGCACAGGATCCTTATCTCAGCGATCACCCCACGTCCGAGGAGAGGATGCAGCACGTCACGGAACTGATCAGCCAATTGGAGAAGGAGCCGCGTCCCAAAATTGATTTTCCCGGAGAGAACTCGGAGAATCAGACCTTAGCGATAATGACATCGCCAGTCCCAACGCCGAATCCGTCACCTAATCCTTACTTTCCGTTAAATCCAGGACGGAAATGGGTGTATCATGTGAAGACCAAGGACGGATCAACCAATTTCACCATGGATGTGAGAAGCGGTATTCAAGCTGGGAGAGGATATCTTTATCGGGTAAGAGTTTTGTTTGATCAGATGACTCCGATGGAATACCAATACGTATCTGATGGCTCCTCCGTCTGGACCCGCAGTTTCCCGCTTGAGAATGGGGAAGGTTGGAACCTGGCGTATGATATCAAAGACGCTGCAGGCTCCGTTGAGAATTCCGGCGGCGATCAATACTCCACTGTGGGGGTGGAATCCGTTGCCACCCCCTGCGGCACCTTCTCGGAAGCTCTGCATATTAGGAAACGGAACGCGCAAGGAACAACGGACTTATGGTTTGTAAAGAACATTGGCTTGGTGAAAAAAGTGAACTCCACAACCGGTGACGAGGAGACACTGGTGCGATACAACATCGGTGATACAAACTCCATGATCGCCGCAGCCCGCTGAAAAAAAGCAAGGTGTGACATCATTGACTTTTGATTGCGACGTGTTGATCATTGGCGCCAGTCTGGGCGGGGTGTCCGCCGCATTAAGCGCGGCGGATTTGGGTGTCAGCGTTACCTTGGCGGATACTGGCGCATGGGTGGGCGGACAACTAACCTCGCAAGGCGTGTGCACACCGGACGAAAACGAATGGATAGAGTCGGGAGGAGGAACCCGCTCCTATTTGAGACTGAGGGCTCTGGTTCGGCAATATTATCGTTCAAACTACCGTCTTTCTTCGCAGGCGATTCAAAACCCCCTTCTAAATCCCGGTAACTGCTGGGTGAGCAGGATATCCGGGGATCCCAAAGTGTTTCACGCGCTCCTGCAAACGGATATCTCCTCTCGCAAAAACATCAGGTTGATCCGGGATGTAAAAATCCCGGAGTTCTCCATGATCGGCTCACGAATAGATTCGGTTCTTATACGGCTGGATAATCATGAAACAGTGCGTCTCCGTCCGCATATCGTTCTGGACGCAACTGAAACAGGCGAACTCCTTCCATTGACCGATACGGAATATGGGATTGGAGCGGAAAGCCGAGATGAGACCGGGGAACCGGACGCTCCCGAACAGGCGCATCCTGAATGGGTGCAGCCTTTTACCTTTCCCTTTGGTTTGGAGTTGCGTCCCAAGGGTGAAAACCATGTGATCCCGAAGCCTCCCTATTATGAAAGACTGAAAGCTCTGCAAAAATATCATATTTTGGATGGGGCGATGCGCGGGATGTTCGGGGAGTTGAGTTGGTGGAATTATCGAAGGATTCTTGCTGCTAGGAATTTCAATGATCCCGCCATTCCCTGCGATATCTCGATGATCAACACAGGTTCAAACGATTTCAAGGGCGGTGTTTTGCCGTCGGGGAATTCCAGGAGGGACAGGGATGTATTCATTCGAGGGCGGTTGGCATCCCTCGGATACGTGTATTGGCTGCAAACCGAATGCCCTCGAGAGGATGACGGATCGGCATGCGGCTATCCTGAATTGAGGCTCGTAACGGAACTCTTCAACACTCCGGATGGGCTTGCACCGGCGCCATACATACGGGAATCGCGTCGCATCAAGGCGTTGAAAACGATTCGAGAGCAGGATATTGTGAGAACGGATAGTTCAGGCGTCACGTGGCAACGCGGAGAGTATGCGGAGCATCAAACGGATTCATGCGGGATCGGGCATTATTGGCTGGATATTCACTCCGGGGGGAGTTCGGAGCCGGGACGTTTTTTAACCACCGCGCCGTTTCAAATTCCTGTCGGATTGCTCATCCCTCGAACCACCGAGAATCTGCTTGCGGCGTGCAAGAACATTGGGATGACCCACCTAACCAACGGGGCGTACCGTCTGCATCCGATTGAATGGAATATCGGGGAGTCGGCGGGATTGTTGGCGGCGTGGTGTTCCAAAAAGCGTAAAACGCCCGCCGAGCTATACTCCGATCCATCGAATCTGCTGGAGTGGCAGCGAGCACTGATTCAACGCGGGGTTCCACTCTCCTGGCCTTCGAGTTTAGATCCAAATGATCCCGCATTCGAGAGAACACAAATCTCAAATATGGGTTGGTGATCGCACGAGTGAACTGGGAAGGCGCAGCCGCCAAGGCGTTCGACGGTATAATATTTCCGTCGGTTTACGAAAGGAGCCTGCCATGTTACCGGAAATGGAAACCATAAGAGTGCAATTGAACTACCCTATTGAGCAGGTGAAAGAACCCATACTCTATAGACTGGTGACCAAATTCAACTTGATACCTAGCATCCGTTCCGCAAATATAGATTTCAAGACGGGTGGTTTCATATACTTGGATCTTTCGGGCAAAAAGGAGGATGTCGAGAACGGACTTCTCTGGTTGGAGGAGCAAGGAGTGTCTGTGAACGCTATTGGATTGGATGGCGCACAAGAATGGGCGATATAAACCGGAAGGAGGACATCAATACCGCTATGCCCGACTCCGTGGGATTAGTTGAGCGTAAGTACATCACGTTTGGCACTGCGGAAGATCCCTTCATTCTCGAAAATCGTCAAACTCTTCCGGAGGTCACGACCTGTTACGAGATGTATGGCGAAATGAACCCCAGTGCGGATAATGTGATCCTTGTAACTCACGGCTTAACCGGCAGTTCTCACGCCGCAGGCAAGTTCAAACCCGACAGCAAGTATACGGGGTACTGGGAATCGCTTATCGGGCCTGGAAAGGTTTTCGATACCAATCGTTATTGCGTCATTGCACCAAACGTCTTGGGGGGATGCCGAGGGACCACAGGGCCCTCCAGCATCAATCCTTTAACCGGCTCCCCATATGGATTGAGCTTTCCCATTATCACCATCCGCGACATGGTGAGGGTTCAGAAGAGGGTTTTGGAAGAACTTGGCGTAAACCGCCTCAAGCTTGTTGTCGGCGGATCTATGGGCGGAATGCAGGCTTTGGAGTGGGGAGTGATCTATCCGGATATGGTCGACGCCATATGCCCGATAGCATCCGCCGCACGTACATCCGCGCAGTGCATCGCTTTTGATGAGTGCATGAGAAGAGCCATTATGCTTGATCCCAAGTGGAATAAAGGGGAATATCACAACGGGGAAGCACCCGCCGGGGGATTGGCTCTGGCGCGGATGATAGGAACGATCACCTACCTCTCCGATCCGATCATGCAAAAGATGTTCGGAAGAAAGCCCGCGATGCAGGAAAGCCCGTATGAGCATGATCTGCATGCGCGTTTCGATGTGGAGAGGTATCTACATGAAGAGGGAGACTTGCTCGTAAGGCGGTTCGATGCGAACTCATACCTGTATATCACTCGTGCCATAGATCTGCATGATATCAGTCGCGGTTACGGCTCCGTGGAGAAAGCGTTAATGCGCATCAAAGCCAAGGCTCTGCTCATTGGCATTCGTTCGGATATCCTTTTTTATCCCCACCACATTCAGGAGATGCATCGACAAATGCTTGAGTTAGGCATTGATGTAAGCTATTGGGAGATGGATTCCGATTACGGGCATGACGCCTTTCTTGTGGAGCAAGAGAAGATGATACCGCCTTTGCTAGAGTTTATGAACAGGATTGACTGCTAAGCAAGGATGATTGCCGGAACTTTTGTAGCAGCTATAAATCACTGGCGAGATTGCGAACGGCATCAACGAACACATGGAAACTATGGGATCGGTTGTTAACGATATCCATATGTTCCGCTATTTTTTCAGCACCTGTAATTGGATCGTATGCCGGAACCAAGCGTCGTAATATCTGCTTGGGATTGCTTATATGATCGGGAGTTCGATAAGGATTTCGCGATTGTTTTCCGTGCAGCGTATTATTTTGGTAGGCTATCCCAATTGCGGTAAGGTCACCTAAATACCATGATTCCAATTCCTGGCAGACTATGCGGATTAATGTATCCTGACGATCGTTTTGAACACAGAGATCGGCTAATTTACGCTTTACCTCTCGACAGTTTGCGTTATCGTTGTCTAGCAGGATAATAAACGACACCCCCGGTTCACGCCAGCCTTTTAGCTTATGTGGAATAGATTTTTCCAAGTCACTTTTTCCTTGGTGAGGAATAATTTGAAAACGTATGTTCTGCGGTAATAGTCGAGGTAATAATTCATCTAAAAGAACCTTCATGGATTCCTCTTCCACTAAAAAGACGATCTTTCTCAATTCAGCTCCGCCCCCTCGAATAATCCCTGCCTCCACAAATAACCTGGAGTATCACCCTCCTTGACTAAGTTCTTCAGTTGCGGGATTTCAGTAGCATGATGGATTTGAGAAAACCCTTCTTTTTTTGTAAGATAGTAAAGCTCATCCAATTCAACTCCATTCACGAAATCCGGGGAATGAGTCGTGATGAACACCTGACCCCCTCTTCGCGAATAGGTTCGGAACTCTTCTGCAAGTTCCATCAAAAGATCGGGGTACAATTGGTTTTCGGGTTCCTCCACCGCTAACAGGGGATGGGGATGAGGATCATGAAGGAGAAGAAGGTAGGCGAACATTTTAATAGTTCCATCGGAAGTGTTTTTAGCTATGAAGGGATCTTTAAAAGCCCCATCCTGGAACTTTAAAACGATTCGTTCATCCAGAGTGATATCCGCCGCGAACTGTTTCACGCCAGGGATGCTTCGTTTCATCTTTTCAAGCACATCATTAAACACATCAGGATGCTTATCAAAAATATATCTCGCTACGAGGGGGATATTCTCTCCATGCAAGGAAAGATGTTCGGCGTAGCCCGCCTGATGACTTTCCCGTGCATCGTTAATACGAAAGTCGGAAACGTGCCAATTTTCAATCATACGTCGAAGTTGAGCGATTTCCCTGAATTGCTGAAACTGCCCCAGACCCTTGATGGCGAGGATATCCGGAGACTCAAGCTCCTTATCCTCAGTTCTCATCTCCTCTTTTGAGGTATTCTTATCATGCTCATACGATAGCACCCTGCCATACCCTTCGTGAAAATCAATGAGCTTGCAGGTTTTTCCCCGTTGACATAGTCGATATTGGAGTCGTTCCGATTCCACGATGGGTTGCTTGTTTATCAGGTTTAAAGAAATCGAGTATGTTATTAGAGGGGATTGCGACTTCTCTCTGTACTTGATCTCAATCACAATTGGTCCAAGACGGTTGCGCGAAACCACCTCCTTAAACCCGCCTCGTTTCTCAAGAGCTTGCCGCACATTTTGATTGAGCGCGTCCTGCAGGAAGGCGAAAACATCAAAAAGAGTTGTCTTACCGGTCCCATTCGCACCTAGGACAACGCACATATTCGGCAGGTCTTTGAGGGTTATGTCTCGAAACACTTTGTAATTTTTGATATGAATCGTTTCTATTTTCATGAGAGCATCCGACTACGTGTAGCAAATATCCTTTTTGCAAACCCGATATCGTTTTATCTTACACCAAAAAGTTATTTCCCATACCATTTGTTTTCATGAAACAGGTCCAGCGCATACCGGTAGGAATCATACGTGACGGTGGGCGGGATGGAGTGGTCGCTATGGAAAAAGTATGGGATGCGCATCTCATTTAACGCCTTGACTTTGCCGACAACCTCCTCTTTTATACGTTCCTTGTCCCCCGTTCCCAACTCCACCACGTTGATGTTGCCCATATACGCCAAGCGATTGCCGTAAGTCTTTCCAAACTCGACTACATCACATCCGGCTTTCGCCTCCATGGGCTGCAGGCAATCGAAGCCCGCTTCGATAATGAAAGGAACCGCTTTGCGAATATCCCCGCAGGAGTGCAGAATCACCGGCAGGTTGTAATCCTTAAAGAAGGAGACCAGCGCCTTTTCGTAAGGGATAACCAGGTCCGCCAGCACCTTGGGCGAGCAGAAGAGACCATTGGTATATCCCCAATCTTCGTAGAGGAAGATGCCATCCGGCGTTCCCGCCTCCGAGAATAAAAGCGCATAGTGATTGCGATAAAAGTCCAAATAGACCTGGCAGAAATCTCGAATCCAATCCGGTTCCAAAAGCAATGCGGGAAGAAAGTTAACGTCTCCGATCGTGGCGCGCATCAATTCGAACACGAATAGGTTGCCGAACATCGCGAATTTGCCGCGCTTGCGCACCTCTTCGACCTGTCTTTTCGCTTCAAGGGGATCCCCCATTCTCTCTCTTTTGGTTTCGAGAAGGGGTTCTCGATATTTATTCGCCCATATCTCCGGCGTGACGCAGTCGAATCCAATATGCTCGGGGGTGCCGGATTTGTTCTTCCAGTATTTCAACGACGCCCCGCGACCGTCACGTGTGATTCGCCATTCCTCCGATTCCTCCAAAACCTCGGAGGAGTTCATGAAAGGTTCCGTATTCAGCCAACCGGCGCAGAAACGGATATCGTAATCAAAGAGATCCTCCGGGGCGGTATCCATTGGGTATCCCTGGTGTACCCAATATTGACATAGGGTTTCCGGCCAGAAATGTTCGAACAATCCCATATGATCGGGTATTTCGTGATTCAGGAGGGCGAACACTCTTTCACGCGAAGTCATAGCGATCTCCTTTAGATGTATTCAGTTTCAACTCTCTTATTCCTCGGAGTTGTCATTGCATAGGAACACTTTGCCATTTTTTATTTTCAGCATGCCAAGCGAGTATAGCCTTACCGCTTCCACATAGGAGCTGTGCTCTTTCTCCAGAACCCTTGCCGCCAAAGTTTCGGGAGTATCTTCGGGATATACGGGAACAGGCGTTTGCAGAATAATGGGACCGTTATCGTAATCCTCATCCACGAAATGCACCGTGCATCCGGAAACCCTCATGCCGCTTGCCACCACAGCCTGGTGGACGTGCTCTCCGTACATTCCCTTTCCGCCGAAAAACGGAAGCAATGCGGGATGAACATTCATGATCTTGCCCGCGTATTTACGCACCACGCAAGAGGGGAGATAACGCATGAAGCCTGCAAGGCAAACGAGATCGATCTTTTTTGAATCGAGCGCCTCCATAATCGCCTGGCCGTAAGAGTTGTCATCGGGATGTCTGTTCGGCGAGATGATGCGCGTATCAACGGAACTCTCCTTGGCGCGTTGGATGGCAGGAGCGTCGGATCGCGTACCGATTACCAATGCCACCTCGCCATTGATCATTCCTGTATGGCATCCGTTTATAAGCGCCTGCATGTTTGATCCTCTCCCATGGCCGCTTACCATAATCGCGATGCGGATCTTATGCATGGGGTGAATTTCAGTATTCAATCTCTCTCCTTGAAGCAATTGCAAAGTCTGGAGGAGGCACATGATACGGTGTTTCATGCGCCAAACGGCGTTGCAATGATCTGTCCGTCATTATATTCCGGTTCAGAATACGCTATTTTTAGGATTGGATGCAAGAGAGATTGCCCCATCTAACATGAATGTGCGTTATTCTCAAACCTATGGGGGGATTGATAAGATATGTGCTATAACCTTCTTAATGCAGTATGTTTGGTGAAAATAGGTGATTGTTAACGAATGATCTGATATGTCCTGAAAATCATTTTTAAACGTCTATTCCAACGTAACGGAGATACCTGAGGTTAACGGCGATCTTTCTTTTCGGGAAATCTCAGACGAGCGCGGCGTAGCAGTGAATCTGCTTGTTGAATTAAAATCGCTGAGCGCTAATCATGAATGCGCGATGCCACGATTGAGACGAATAGGATCGGAGAGCGAAATGACGACCCTCGTAATCGAACCTTATCGAATACCCGCAGCGGAAATCGGACCGGAAAATCCGTTGCCGGCGTTTCGCGGGGAAAAGGATGACGTTTCGGTTGGGACGGATGAATCCGTGATGGAAGAGGATCGTAGTCTCCTAGGGTGGCGCACGGCTTGGAGAGTATTGCCGTATCGGATGCAGGATAGTTACACTAGAAACAGAAGGGAGCGGGAGTTTCAATCCATTGTGTTGGAAAATAGCCACCTACGGGCGGTATTTTTGCCCCATCTTGGCGGTCGGCTTGTATCTCTTTATCACAAACTCGCCGGCAGGGAGTTATTATGTCGCAATCCTGTTTTTCAGCCTGCGAATCTTGCGCTGAGAAATGCCTGGTTCAGCGGAGGCATTGAATGGAATTCGGGTATAACCGGGCATCATTATTTGACCTGCTCCCCTGTCTTCGCCGCCGAAATCGAAACCATGGCCGAATGCCCCGGGTTGCGCATTTACGAATGGGATCGGGTTCAGGGCTATTATTGGATGATTGATTTTCATTTGCCGGAGCATTCACCTCTGCTATTCGCTCATACACGCATTACGAACCCTCATGAGCACGAAATCCCCATGTATTGGTGGACCAATATCGCGGTCAATGAGAGACCCGACGTGCGCGTGCTGGTTCCTGCGGACACTGCGTTAGCCAATCCGTATTGGAAAAGCCTGACGGTTGTTGATCTTCCCATGATCGACGGCGTCGATTATTCCTATAGCGCTCAAATCCCCCATTCCTTCGACTTTTTTTCCAGAATCCCCTCGGAGAATCGCAAATGGATCGCGGCATTGGATCGGAACGGGGAGGGTTTTTTCGAAGCCTCCACGCGTGAATTAATCGGGCGCAAGCTTTTCTGCTGGGGGAGCGGTCAGGGAGGTAGAGTATGGCAGGAGTTTTTGTCGGTTCCCGGCGAATCGTACATCGAAATTCAAGCGGGTTTGGCTCGAACCCAAATGGAGTGCGTGCCGATGCCCTCTCGTGCTCAATGGGAATGGACGGAGGCGTTCGGCATGTTGCACGCCGATTTTGAACAGGTTCACACATCGTATTGGGGGAGGGCTTGGCGAAGCGTTGAGCGGGAGATCGATCAGGTGATTCCACTCCGGCGATTGGAAGAGTGGAATCATATGTTTTCCGGGATTGCGGATGAAGCTCCGAAGAGAGTTTTGAGTCACGGTTCCGGATGGGGGGTGTTGGAAAGGCGCAGGCGTATCGCATCCGGTTGCAAGGATAACGCTCCATCGGGGTTCATCTTCGACGATTCATGCCTTGAAAAGGAACAAGAGCCATGGATATCTCTCTTGGAAAACGGATTCATGCCAGAAACGAATCCTTTGGATGAGCCTGGCTCTCTAATGATCCAACGGGAATGGCGGGATATTTTGGAGAAAAGCGTTCATAACCCGAAGGGGGATCATTGGTTGGCGTGGTGGCATTTGGGCAACATGTGCATGGAGGATCGAGACATGGATGGTGCCAACAAGGCATGGGAGGAATCCTTGCATCGAAAATCCAATGGATGGGCGTATCGAAATATTGCCGTTGTCGCACGGAGGCGGAATGATATGGAGAAGTCTTGCTACTTCATGCGGAAAGCGTGGAAGATTGGCCCGCGAATTGCGCCCATTGCGATTGAGTACGCCCATGCTTTATTGGATGCGCATCATCCGGCGGAGATGCTGAATTTCATCCAGGAACTGCCGGAGGATATCCGATCCCATGAACGAATCATGTTAATTTGGGCGAAGGCGGCTTTGGAAATCGGCGATATCGATGGGATGGAGCGGATATTCGATCACGATTTCGCAACGATCCGGGAGGGGGAGGTCACCTTGACGGATCTCTGGTTCGCCTATCATGTGCGCAAGCTCTCCCAAGAGGAGGATGTCCCTCCGGATGACATGCTCCGTGAGAGGGTTATGAGGGAGTATCCGCCTCCCCGGAGAATTGATTTTAGAATGACGTCGAGTTGAATATAAGTCAGCCTACGAGGAAATCGACAAGGGATAGGATGGTTTTATTGTTCATTCGATGAAACACATATGGCAAGTTATTTCACTTTCATGCTAGGCTTTTATCGCAATTCAAGCCTTTCATTTGACTTTTATCCCTCCTATTGGTAAACTGAAATGATAACTTTTCAAACGCGAAGTTTTGGGAGAGATAGAGGAAGGTGTGACTTGAAGAGGAAGAGACCGGGCAAGAAGCGAAGGGGAATGAGCATTGTAAAGGGATTATTTCTATGGACATTTCTTTTGGGGGCGTCCTTTGTAGTGGGGATGTTTATCATCTCTCCGTTGTTCTACTCTTTCGGCAAATCAAAGAGCCTGAATGCCGCTCCAGCCCCTGCGGTCACCGTTCCAAGCCCAGCTCAAAGTGCTCAGCAACCGGCTCCGCCATCGCAAACGTCTCCGCCTCCTCAGCAGAATGTTAGCTCCGGGAGCGACACGAAACCATTGGTTTTAAGCGTTTCCCCAGTTGATAGTGGATCCACATCGACCTCCTCGTCTCCGTCTTCGCGCGGAGAGGTGCAGAGCCCTTCCTCACTGGACACACGCGCCTCCAGACGTTGGCAGGAGAGATCACAACCGACAGTGCGTCATGTGAGAAGGCGGATACATCGTTTGCGCAGGAGGCATCCGCGCACCTTGGGCATTGCGCCTTCCCCCAAGCAAACCAATTCGCAAGGAGCCGGGACGGAGAATCCGCCAGTCCAATCCGGAACGGGCTTTTAAAATCGTATATTCGGCTGTTTCTGTGACAGACACCGACAATAGCAGGTATATGATACTGAGCCTTTTGAAAACACCGTTTGTCCGAAAAAATGCGCAAACGCTCATCCGGGCTTTGAATCGTGAAATTGGTGATGGAACCCCTGTTTCACAAGTTCGGAATAAACACCGATGCAAAGATGGTGCGACGTGGCGAATA
>JAJZOL010000035.1 GCA_021811565.1 bacterium
TGTCCACACCGTAAATGCATCTTAGGATCACAATCGTCAAGATATCTTCATATGATGTGAAATTATGATTTGTATCCAGCTTTTCCACTCTTTTTGCGATCCTCTCAGCGGAGGCGATGAGGAAATCCCCCGCTCCGCAGGAGGGATCGCACACGCGCACGTTTAAAACTTCCAGAGAACTATTCTTGGAGTCGAGTAGAGGCTCCAAGGTGTAATCAAGCAATCTCTCAATCATCGGACGAGGAGTATAATAGCTCCCATTGCGTTTACGCTGATCCGATGGATTTTCCGTCAAATGGAACTCCCCGCTTTCGGGATCAATGGCGGGTATCCATTCGAGCATGGTTTCCAAACAGGACGAGATCATCTCCCGATCGAATGGGACTTCATGCGAATTCATAACCTTCCAAAGCGTGCGCATATAAATCGTTTCCGCGTTATCCGCACCTAGGGATCGCGTTATCTCCTCCGTTGCCATACGACGTATCCTTTCGTGCAGAGCGGAACAGACGGATTTTCGCCTCTCACGTGTCATTTCCGAGTCACTCCGAAATCAATCTCCATGAATAGGAATTGGACGCAACAATGTCTCATGGGGGGGCTATCTCATGATGCATTTTTCTGGTATTCTCTTACAAAATGCTTGTTCATTACGAAAGCGCCGCAGTGTCGCGACGCAAAGGAGTCGAGAGATATGTCCGCTGATGCCGAACACACTCATGACATCGTATCCGCAAGAGAGGAGATGGTATCCATCCCCACCTATCCCGTGGGGGAGCCTGATCCCAATCCCATATTTTATTATGGCAGGCATTATCAAGGGGCTCGCGGGCGGATATACCCTTATCCGCTTTTGGACAGACTTTCGGATAAAGCCGTTCCAAAGGATTACCGCGCAATTATCCTGGAGAACTCCTATATTGAACTAATGATCCTTCCTGAAATCGGAGGGAGGCTGTTTTCGGCAAAGGATAAATCGAACGGTTATCACTTCTTATACCGCCAGCATGTCATTAAGCCTGTTTTAATCGGGATGGTTGGCGCATGGATCTCCGGAGGAGCGGAGTGGAATATCCCTCATCACCATCGAGTCAGCGTTTTCATGCCCATAGACCATCGGCTTGACGATAACGAAGACGGCTCGAAAACCCTCTGGATCACAGAAATTGAACAACGGCATCACATGAAATGGACGTTGGGTATCACATTATATCCCAGTCGCTCCTACTTCGAGGTGAAGGTGAAGATATTCAATCGCACCCCACTCTCACAATCCTTCCTCTATTTTACGAACGCAGCGGTGCATGCGAACGACAACTACCAAGTCATCTTCCCACCTCACACTCAATGGGGAACCCAGCACGCCAAATGTGAGTTTATCTCCTGGCCTATCGGACAGGGCAAATATGCGGGATTGGATTACAATGGAGTGGACGTAAGCTGGTGGAAGAACCACCCCAACCCAGTCTCCATATTCGCTTGGAATGATCGTGACAGCTTTTTCGGAGGATATGACCATGGCAAACAGGCTGGAGTGATCAGGGTGGCGGACAGCCATGTCACATCAGGTATGAAATTTTTCGAGTTTGGAAACGGCAATATCGGGAGAATGTGGGACACTATCCTCACGGATAAAGATGGTCCTTATGTGGAGTTGATGTCGGGATCCTACTCGGATAATCAACCGGATTACTCATGGATTGAGCCTTACGAAACAAGAGAGGCGACGGAGTATTGGTATCCGATCCGAGACATCGGTGGATTTCACAACGCCAACAAGGATGCCGCGATATTCCTGAAGTCAGAGAACGAAGAAGTCTCGTTCGGCATATACGCCACACGAGCGATTGATAACGCGACCATAAAACTTGCAGGTGGGGATATGACGCTCTATGAAAAGAGGATATACATCGCACCCGATGCGCCTTTCAGGGATACCACTGCGTATTCCGGTGCCATAGAGCAACTCAATCTCATGCTTATAGATAATGACGGAAATCTCGTAATCGATTATCGTCCGGTCTCATTACCTCCGAGCGAGATGCCAGAGCCTGTGGTGTCTCCACCCTCTCCCAAGGATATCTCCTCAATCGAGGAACTCTACCTTACGGGATTAAGGCTCGAACTATTTCATAACCCACCCCTCAACGCGGAAGACTATTACTCGGAGGCTCTTTCAAGGGATCCAGAAGACATCCGCACTAACACGCGCATGGGTATTCTGCAACTCAAACATGGTGAATACGATAAGGCTCGAGAGGCGTTAATGAAAGCAGTCTCGCGACTCTCCAAAAATTACACTCGCCCTCAAAATGGCGAACCGCTGTTTTACTTGGGTTTGACGTTGCGTTTGCTCGGTAATATCGAAGACGCCAAGGAGATTTTGCATCGTGCTGCGTTATGTCAGGCTTGGCGGGCTGCGGCATACTTTGTACTGGCGGAGATCGTGATGACCGAAGGGAATTACCATGAAGCTTTCGACCTGATTGACAAATCCCTAATGATGAACGGCTACAATACCGAGGCTCACTGCTTGCAATCCGCCATCATGCGCAAACTCGGATACCTACGAGAGGCTCTTGTCGCCACGGAAAGAGCTCTGGAACTGGATCCTGTCGATTATAGGGCGTTGAATGAAAAGCTTCTCACAATTCGTGAATTAGGCGGCGATGAAAGGACATTGCGTCATGAGTTATCGAATCTCATGTCGGACAAACCCAACACCTATCTTGACTTGTCGCTGGATTATGGAAATTGCGGGCAATGGCGGGATGCGATGGATATCCTCGTCCGCTTGGCGGAGAACACAAAAGAGGCAACCTCGCCACTAGTTTGGTACGCAATCGGTTATTATCAAGAAAAGCTATCGAGGGGTAGAACCAAATTGGATTCGCGATATTACGCTTTAGGCGCCAAAGCCTCAAGCCATCTCTGTTTCCCGACCAATATGCTCCTGATTTCCATCCTTGAAGCCGCACGAGAGGCGAATCCCAACGACGCACGCGCCCCGTATTACCTCGGCTGTCTTTTATACGATCACCAGCCCGATCGCGCCATCGATCTTTGGGAGCAAGCGATGCGATTGGATGAAAACCATCCTCAAACCCTGCGATGTTTAGCGGAGGGTTACGCCAAACGTAAAAACGACACCGCTCGCGCCGCCTCCCTATTACGCAAGGCGATTGAAAGCGATCCTAACGATCCGAGATTTCCATTGGAACTTGATATCGTCCATGAAGCCGCAGGCGTCACGTCGGTGGAAAGATTAAAGACTCTTGAGGAAAGCAAGAATGTGGTGTTAAAACGTGACGACGTGACAGCGCGAATGATTAGCCTCCACCTCCTCAACGGCAAATACGATGACGCTTTGGAAATATTGCATAACCGTCGTTTCCATGTATGGGAGGGGAATGAGGGGTTTGTGCACTCTCTTTACACGGATGCCCATCTCTTAAAAGGGCGGACTTTTCTCCGCACTAGCGACCCGAAAAATGCATTGGAACAATTTCACCTTGCATCCCTTTACCCTCAGAACTTGGAAATGGGCGAACCTTCCGATGGCGGAAGAGTCGCGGAGATTTCACACTGGATGGGTTGCGCATACAAGTCGATGCACGACGAGGATAACGCGCTGAAGGCTTTCCAAAAATCCATAACAAACGAAAGAAAGGAATCCGCTATAGCTTACTACCAGGCACTCTCTTGGAGAGAGCTTGGAGAGGAGAAAAAAGCCTCGGAGATTTTAGCGGAACTGGTCTCATTTGCGCAAAATGGCATGAAAAGCGAAGAGCAAGACACTTTCTTTGAGAAATTCGGACAGAAGGAATCGGATTCCAAACGCCGATCTCATTTGCATTACCTTTGCGCATTGGGGTTTCTTGGTCTGGGCGAACAGGACAACGCAAGAAAGGAGTTAAAGGCGGCGATAAATATTAATGCCAACCATTTAATGGCGAAGGTGGAGTTGGAGGATTTACGATGAAAAATTATCAACGAACTTCCATTGTCTTCATCCTTATGGGAATCGCCGTGATTACGATTATGACAACCGCGAAAGCGTTCAACTACATGCTCTCTCTGCACTACAACTCTCCGGCGAAGGAATGGGTGCAGGCTCTTCCGATCGGGAACGGCCATCTAGGTGGAATGATTTTCGGCGGAATCGATGATGAGGATATTCAAATTAACGTGAAAAGCCTATGGTCGGGAGGTCCTCAAGACTCGGACCGACCTGGCGCATGGAAATCTCTGCCTCAAATAGAAAGTCTTATCGAACAAGGGAAATACAATCAAGCGGATAACTTGGCGCAACAGTCGATGACGTGCGTAGGGGGAGGATCATGGAGCGGAGCCTCCGCCACAAAACCTTACGGTTGTTACCAAACTCTCGGAGATATCCATCTCTCCTTTCCGGCGTCAAGCGAACCTTACGATTATGAACGCTTTTTAGACTTATCCACCGCCATCGCCGGAGTGCATTACCGCATAGGGGATGCGAGCTATTCGCGAGAGGCGTTCTGCAGTTATCCCGATCATGTGATGGTGTATCATATCGCATGCAACCTTCCGCGACATATAAGCTTTACAGTCCGGATGAACAGACCTGAAGCCTACTCAACCCAAACGTCCGGTAACGATACATTGATTATGTCCGGACACCTAGATAATGGACATGGAGGCGAGGGTATGGGATATGAGGCTTGCTTGTTTGTAAAGTCCGATGGAGGGAAGGTGATTGCAATTGATCAATCCATTCAGGTTTCCAATGCGAATTCCGTAACGCTCATCCTTGCCGCAAACACTGATTACTTGCCCAAACCGCCCGATTTCAAAGGTTTTCCATACATCAGTGTCACCAAAAGGCAGATTGACAAGGCTGCGCAAAAAACCTACGCGCAAATGAAAAAAAACCATCTGAAGGATTATCAAAGTCTCTTTAACCGTGTCGCTCTCAACCTTGGCAAAACCGACGCCATCTATCAGTCTACCGATAAAAGGATCCGCGACTTTGCAAAATCCGACGACCCAGCGTTGATCGCTCTGTATTTTCAGTTTGGACGGTACCTGCTCATCTCCAGCTCACGCCCAGGCGATCTTCCTGCTAACCTGCAAGGCGTATGGGCAAATCAGATACAAACCCCATGGAACTGTGACTATCACACGGACATCAACTTACAGATGAACTATTGGCCGTCTGAAACGACGAACCTTTCCGAGTGTTCCATGCCGCTATTCGAGCTTTTGCGCATGTTAGTAAAGCCGGGACAACAAACCGCATGGGACTATTTCCATTGCAAAGGATGGACTCTGAATACCATCACGAATCCTTGGGGCTACACTTCTCCTGGGGAATCGATCGGATGGGGACTTTTTCCCATGGGCGGCCCGTGGGTATGCAGGCAAATATGGGAGCATTACGCTTTCAACGGAGACAAAAAATTCTTACAGCGATACTATCCGATATTGAAAGGATCCGCACGGTTTTGCCTGGATTATCTTATCAAGGATCCCAATACGGGAAAATGGATTTCCGGTCCAGGGATATCTCCCGAAAACGCTTTCTCCTATGACAATGGCAAAACGGCTAGCTTGAGCATGGGGGCATCCGTAAATCAGGAGATCACCTGGGATATTTTCACCCATTTTCTAAAAGCGGCGAAGGTATTGAATGATAAAAGCGGAATCGTTCATCAAATTGCATTGGCGCGAAAAAACCTCCTTATTCCAAGGATCGGACCGGACGGCAGACTGATGGAATGGATTCACGATTTCGGGGAGACGGACATCCATCATCGCCATTTGTCTCACCTTTACGCGGTCTACCCCAGCGATGAATTCACCCCCGGTCTCACTCCGAAAATATGCCAAGCGGCGGAAAAATCGCTTATCGTGCGTGGGGATGGAGGCACGGGATGGTCGATGGCTTGGAAAATATCTCTTTGGGCGCGATTTCTTAACGGTGATCACGCCTACCGCATGGTCCGAAACCTCATATCTGAGAGCACATTGCCCGATATGTTTGACACCTGCCCGCCTTTTCAAATCGACGGAAACTTCGGAGGCGCTGCGGGAATCGCGGAAATGCTGCTTCAAAGCCATAACGGTATTATTACCCTGCTGCCTGCATTGCCCAAGGCTTGGTCATCAGGGGAGTTCAGCGGATTAAGAGCCAGAGGAGGAACTACCGTAAGTGTAGCATGGAAACAAGGAAACATAACCCAAGCAACCATCAAAGCTACGCTTTCCGGTACGAAAATCGTCCTGGCGCCATCGGGTCAATCGCTGTTA
Source organism: bacterium (assembly GCA_021811565.1). Classification (GTDB taxonomy): domain Bacteria; phylum Armatimonadota; class Chthonomonadetes; order Chthonomonadales; family CAJBBX01; genus DTKV01. The sequence continues at coordinate 6,289 of JAJZOL010000035.1, forward strand.
TCAATTCAATGCGGCGGGCGTAAAGTAACCTGGAAAAAAACGGATGATCATCAAATAAAATTCAAAGCGGTTCGCGGAAAAACATACTTATTAATATTTCGACCTAAAATCTAAGTTTTTGGAGATCATAATGAAGCATTGGATCGTACTAATGGTTTTAGCCTCTCTTATATTTGCATACTTTCCCACATATGCTGAAACCACGGCATCTCTGGGTTCGTCCCATTTTAAATTCGACAGTTACGAACAGATTCGAATGATGGATAACATCGACTCCACCAGCTACATCGCCATGCGACGCCTCAAAGGGATGATTACCTGGACCCCATCTCCCGGCTGGACAGTTTACGCTCAAGCCTTATACAAGGATGGGAACGTGTCCAGCAGCGATGCTCGTCTTTGGTTTCAAGAGTTTTGGATACGCAAAGAGGTGCGAGAGGGGTGGCTGCAGGCGGGTCAATTCAAGCCTCCTTTCGGAATGGAGAGGTTCACCCCCGACACGGAGTTGGAAACGATGGATCGCTCCATGGCGAGCGATCACTTAGTGCCGAACGCCGGGCTGCCTCATTCCTTCACACGCGATATCGGTTTTCAATGGGAAACATACGCTTTGGGAAGAGGTCTGAAGACGGATGTCGGAATATTCACAGGGAATGGAGCATGGACGGAAACCTTCACCGGCAATGGACCTTTGGTAGCCGGAAGCATGACGAAAAAATGGTCGCTTGGGCGAACGGATTGGACGTCTTGTGAAGGGGGTCTCTCCTACCGACAGGATCATAATATCAATTTTAGCGGGGCGTTAACCGGTGACAAACCATTCGGAATCTCCGATTTCCAAGGTTCGGATACCAGATGGGATGCGGCGGGCGATGTAAATCTGGGAGATTGGGCGCTCCGGAGCGAATATATCGGCGCCAGATTCCATAATACAGCAAGAAAAAACGTCCTGTATGCGGAAGGCTGGTATGCACAGTTATCCGATCGATGGGCTAGACGTTGGGATTCCGTAATGAAATTCGAAGAGTTTAATCCAAACACCGGAGCGACCGGGCGTTTCGATACGCGATGGACAACTTTTGGGATTAATTACTATATGCGTGGAGAGAGAGAAAAAATACAGTTGGGTTACGTCATGAAAAGCCAGAGTTTGGCGGGAAAGGATCATGATATCCTGGATTTACAGTACCAACACTATTTCTGAAGCATGCAATTTCAGCCGCATTTTTCCAACGCATGCTCCTCGCAATGGGTGGCGTATGAAAATTCACCCCTCGAAAAAACGAAAAGGTTGTCGCGATCGCGACAACCTTGCATATGGGTTGTATAGGACTCGAACCTATGGCCCGCTGATTAAGAGTCAGCTGCTCTACCAACTGAGCTAACAACCCAAAACCGCGTACATTATACCTTTTATCCGTCCAAGGACACAAGAGTGGAAGGATGGAAATCAATGACACAGGTGAAAGCCGCGGTGAGAAATCACCGCAGCCGTAAAAAAGTTATGTGGAAAGTTTTATCCGTGCGTTTCCTGTCCGTTATCAGAATTTCTCGTGCCGGAATCCATTGTCTGGATTTGCCGAGAATGAATTCCCGGAGAAGAGGCTTGCGCCTTGGGTGGCAACGACATCAAAATAAACGTTGCAAGGAAAAGAGTAAGCACGGCTCCATACAAAGTTTTAATCCAACTCTTCATTATAATCACTCCTTGTTCAATTCCTCTTCCAGCCAATTCCACCAGGAGATTAGGTCCTTATCTCGGATTTGGAAGAGTGTTTGCAAAAACTTCTCCGCACCGCATTCAGGCGTGTTCGCATTGATGATGGTTTGGAGAACGTTTTTGGCTTCGTAATAATATCGGTCTTTGACATAGGCTAAAATAAGATTGCAAGCACGCATCGGCGTGGGCTTGCGCATTGCGAGAGTAGCGAGTTCTATCGCTTTCTCTATATTGCGTTCCCGATTGCGCCCCGAATCATACCATGTTAGATGGATGTCGGCGGCGTTTGTGGCGGCGATATACATATGGTCTCCGGGAGGATTCATCGCGATAATATCCATGAATATCTTGAGAGCCTCACGTAACCTACCCATTTGGCTTAAAACATTTCCGGCGTTGTTTAACGCTTCAATAAATGCGGGCTCGGCTTCGTAGCAATCCAGATACAATTGATACGCATCTTCGAGCCTACCAGATTTTCGTGCGCTGCGAGCAAGGTCGTACATATCTTTTGCAATGTCGGTGTTGGGCGTCGGGTAACTTACCGTATACACATCCAGCACCCTCATGGCTTGGCGCATATCGGGACTGGGCGAAGCCACATTCGACGGATTGGTTACCTCGTTCACCACCGCCTCGTCAACCACGCCTTCAGAATCAGCCGTTGTGTGGCTTCTCCAATCCGACTGCAACAGCTTTCGGATTAGAGTTTCCTCCCGCACGCCTGACCACCCGCCCGTTTTTGCACTGTGACGCACGCGGCCGCTCCTCTGTTTGGAGAGCATCATTACATACGGGTTGTCCTCGCCGCATTCGGAACGTAAGATGTTCACCAACGCCGCTCTGGCTCGACAAACCATCTGTCTTTCACGATCGGTTTCAGGTCCTAATTTTACCCCCTCTTCACGGCTCTTTTCACGCTCCATATCTCGGCGTATGGCTTGCAAAAAGTGAGCCGGAATGGAAGCGAGCGCCTTTTTCAGAGCGAATTGAAAAGATAGCGAATCCTCCGAATCCAGAAGATATCGCTCCGGAAGTTTTGAGGCATCCTCTTCGACAAGAACATCATCCAAGTAGAGCGTTTTGCCCCCGTCATCGCTTCCCAAAGGGGTGCTGAGGGATATGGTTTTGATCTCTTTCCGATTTAGACGCTCGGCATCGGCGATAACGGATCTAATCGCCTTTGCAAGATAAGCCACAGGGTCCGGGAAAATGCGCGTCAGAGCCGTTTCGAATGGGATGCCATCCGGCAGAAAATCCGAATGATATTTGTGCAATGCCACCCGTGCCATCTTCCGTACTGCCATATCCATAGCCGCATAACAGTCATTCGGGCTGATATGATTGGCTTTGTCTCGTCCGGGGTCGTCGGAGGCGTAACCGGTCAGGAAGGTGATGGATCGTGCGCCGTATCGTCGGAATATGATGGATGCGGCTTCGACGGTATCTGGCTCCTGCAATATCGATAGGTTGTTTACCTTGATATCTTTTTGTATGCTCTCTTGAGTTTTAAGGTCGTTTGCCATCACTGTATCTCTCGCTTGAGATCATCACGATGCTCATTCAATGAGTCTGAATAACCGCATGATTTATGTTACGTAAAATGACCGTTAGTGTGACAATCCATTCATTTCATTTTTTTTCGTTATTGCATGTGCCGATTGTCATTTGCATCCATGCATCATTTCCACACACCTTTATAGACGAAACCTGGATATATTTGTTTCATGTTCACGTTTAGAATATCTTAAGGTTGGAATTCAGTAAACACGATAAGGCCACGAGAACGTAATTGCAAATATGAAGGGGGAAAATGCATGTTTCCGCTCCGACCATAGACGAGACTAACATCTTTCCTATTCACGCGTATTCCAAGGGCGAGTGTTGGGTATTCTAATACAGGTGTCTGCGTAATTCGCGTCTCTATAATTTCACCAAACGACTGATGGACTTTGGCAACCTCATCTTACTGTTTCCTCCATCGCGTTAAAAAAATGGAGTTACCCGAAAATCTTGTAAGATCAAATGTATCATTGCAACAGACACCCTTTTCGGCACAGATAATAACATATTACTGCAATCATTGAATGTTGCATGATGCTGAGTCGATTTCTCATCATATTCGCTTGAACAAGCCAAGCGCCTTATCTTAATTGCGAGGACAAGGAATGCAAATTTACAACACTCTTACACGAACGAAAGAGGAGTTTGAACCGATTGAAGACAATCATGTCCGCATGTATTGTTGCGGTCCGACAGTTTACAACTACGCCCATATTGGAAATCTGCGCACATACATCTTCGAGGATATCCTTCGGAGAGCCCTGCTGTTCAATGGATATAAAATCACGCACTGCATGAACATCACGGATGTGGGCCATCTGGAATCCGATGCCGACGAGGGCGAGGATAAGATGGAAAAAGGCGCCATGCGAGAAGGTCTCACCGTCTGGGAATTGGCGCGCAAGTACGAATCCGCTTGGATGGAGGATATGAACAGGTTGAATATCGAGCGCCCCGAAGTCATCTGCCGGGCGACGGAGCACATAACCTCAATGATAAACCTGGTTCAAAAAATTCTGGATAATGGTTACGGTTATATCGCTCCGGGAGCGGTGTATTTCGATACGACTAAATTCCCTAAATACGCCGACTTCGCCCATCTAGACCTCAGCGGGTTGCAAGCGGGTGCCGGTGGAAGAGTACAGCTTTTGGGCGAGAAGAAGCATCCCAACGATTTCGCTCTTTGGTTTCTCAACAAGCCTCGCCACATCATGCAATGGGACAGCCCATGGGGACCGGGATATCCGGGATGGCATATCGAGTGCTCCGCCATGAGCATGCAGTATCTTGGAGATCAGTTCGACATTCATTGCGGCGGAGTGGATCACATTCCCGTTCACCACACCAATGAAATCGCTCAAAGCGAGGCCGCCAGCGGAAAGCCGTTCGTAAAATATTGGATGCATGGGGAGTTTTTACTTGTATCCAAGACCGATGACGATAAGAAAACCGACAAAAACACTCAGGAAGAGGCGGCTAAGATGTCCAAATCATCGGAAAACTTCCTAACTCTCCAAGTTTTAATAGACAAAGGGTTCGATCCTCTGGCGTATCGATATCTCTGCCTGCAAGCGCATTACCGCTCGGAATTGCGATTCTCCTGGGACACCCTGCAGAGTGCGCAAAACGGACTGCGCCGTATATACACCTTGACGGCTGATTCGGACCCGTTGAGCGACGAAGAGAGTTTCAAAGCTGCAAGGGATGAAGTGCTTTCGGCGCTTAACGACGACCTCAATACTCCACAGATGGTGGGACTTTTGAATCGTCACAACAGTTTCAAATTATGGCGTGAATTCGATCCCATACTGGGTTTGAATATTGAAGCGAGAAGTCGTCGCGACGACGGCGAGTTGCCCGTCGAGGTGCAAGCACTGGTTGATGAGCGAAATCAAGCGAGGAAATCCAAAAACTGGGCTTTGTCCGATGACATACGCAACAAACTGATCGATATGGGATATGAGGTCGGGGATTCGCCAACTGGAACAACGGTGAAGAAAAAACTTCTCTAATCCATGATAAGCGGCGAAAATCGCTTAATTGGATATCATCGACAAAAAAATGAAATCATTCGACATATTTACGAAATTGGCGATCGCCTCTGATAATTCCATGGACGATACACTCTATGTAACGCCTCGTGCAATGGGCGATTTCAGTCCATACGAAATATTGTTTCCATATCCTGCAACAATGAGGAACTTCATTCCGCAAGGAATCGCTTCTATAAGTGATGGACTGCGGAACGACCTATTTGTGCGGCGAAGTTATCCTCCATTACGCGATAATTCGCAAGGGTCATCCGTTGAGTTTTCGGAATAAGGACATATCATCTCAATTCGATGAGCTGGTTCGCGAACATGAACGAGCTCTATATCGTGTTGCATGGAGATTATGCGGCAACAGGGATGAGGCGTTGGATTTGATGCAGGATACGCTTATAGAAGCGTTTGAAAGCTTCTCGCGCTTCACCCCAGGCACTCATTTTGATCGTTGGATTTTTCGCATTATGAAGAACACCTTCATAGACATTAAGCGTAAAAAATCCAAGACGACGATTGAATCGCTTGATACGGGAAAACTAGGAGATGACGGTGAATCAAGTCCGATCGAATTGGTGGACATGTCCGGCGGAGCGGACGCACGACTTATGGCGAATACTTTGGATGGGCCAATCCAAAACGCCTTGATGGATTTACCCGAAGAGTTTCGCATAGTGGTGATCCTTTCAGACATAGAGGAATACAGTTATGAGGAGGTCAGTTCCATATTGGGATGCCCCATAGGAACGGTTCGATCGAGATTGCATAGAGGACGCGCAATATTAAAAGAGAAATTAAAGGATTACGTTAGATTTTGATTAGTTTCGACCCTTTGGATTATTTAGGGTGATTATAATGGAATGTGAACATTTTAACAATCAATTATCCGCATATGCGGACGGCTTATTAAATGCAAAAGAGTCATCTCGCGTGGAGATGCATGTGCGGCATTGTCATCGTTGCGCGAAGGATTTACAGGAGCTTCAGAAGGTTAAGGCGCTTCTCAGAACCCTTCCGGAGCCGGAAGCTGACGCCTTCTTCTGGCCAAGTGTCTATTCGAGAGTGCGGCAACACAGAGTCAGGAATCACTATAAGCCTGTCGCTCATTTGATTGCACCACATGTGGCATGGAGCACTTTGGTGGCGATTCTGCTTGTCGGATTCGTCACATTCACTCCCAGCAGAATAAACATAGCGAACAACCCTGTTCCCACATTGGATCCGGATACTTTGATTACATTGCACGCCACATCACGAGTGGTTACCCCGCTTGCGGATTCCGGGGAGCTAAGAACGATATTCATGGATACGAATGATTGGAACCAAATCAATCAGACTTCTCAACCGTGAAGAATAAAAACAATATTCTGGAAAATAGATTGTCGGTAAAATCATTCATAGCCATACTGTTATGTATCTGCCCTATGATTGCGCATGGAGCGTCTCCAAAAAAGACTCCACCAAATGGTCTGAATCTCCTGCGCAAGGTGCTGGTTAATGACAGTATGGTTCCATACGAGGGGCGGCAGATGGTGGAGTTATCTTCCGGCAGACATACGGAAGCCACCATCACCCAGGAGATTCATCCCCGATACAATTATGATTATATAAGATATGTTATGCCCGCCCGCGTTGCCAATCGAGTGATCATTAATGAGGGAAATCTACATTGGGAATACGACCCCAAGTTACATTTGGCGATCCGTCATTTTAGTGAACGGGAAAAGCCTGCCCCGTCACAGATTGCCTATATTCTGCATCTCATCAAGCTCAACTATTTCCTAAAGGTGCACCCTCGACCGGTGAATGTGGTGGGGAGAGCCTGCTGGATTCTTGAAATAGATCCTAAACTGAAAGACCGTTATCGAAGGGTGTGGTGGGTCGATGGTGCGAACGGATTTGTGCTGCGACGAGACATATACAACACCTCAGGGGAGATGATCTCCTCGTCATCCTACACATCCATCCGCTATCATCCCAAGGTGAAAATGGCTCTGTTCCACTTCACGCCGCCTCAGGGCACCCGTGTCATTACCAAAGCCCCCCTAAAGCTGTTACACAATTTCCATGAGACGGTTAAAACCGCGCCAAAATGGGCTCATATTCCACAGGTTTTGGGTGATGGATTTGTGTTTCAAAGCGCTCAGTATGTTGAAGTCAAAAAACTGCGTAGCCTGCATCTCCAGTATTTTGACGGCATATGCACCCTCTCCGTGATACAGGTTCCCGGCAAATTCAACCTGCAATCGCGTAAACACGATGTCATCCCCGTGAGTGTGAATGGACGACGAGGAGTGTTAGTTGAGAAATCCGGTTATCGTATCCTCTCCTGGTACGGTTTTGATTGCACCATCAGTATGGTTGGAGAGATCACTCTTCACTCCATGCTGACAATGGCTCATAAAATATTCTAACCTCAATAACTATCGGTTCTATTGATTTTCCCCGTACACTCTAAAGGCGGATATAAGGGCAGAATCATTTCGACCATCGCCCTTGACCTGCAAACGCACATATCGGGCATTGATAGGCTCCACGGGACGGCTTCCCCATGCCATGCCACTCCATATCCAATCTTCCCGCAAGTTGGTATGTCACGCCATTTAGGCTCGTCCATAAATCCGCCTCCTGAATGTTGGGAGCTTTGATGTCATACTCCCTATCGCTGACCACGTCAAAACGGTTAATGGCGTATACTTGCCCCAAATCCACCTGAAGGCACTTATTATGAGAGCTCCGCCACGGAAATTGAACTCTCTTCGTGATCAGCTTTTTCATAGGTGATTTTTGTGGGGTCACCTCCACGCACTCCTTACCGTCGATTAGGGAGAGTTCGTTGAAAAAACGCACTTGTTCCGGCAGAAAATCATATGGATGGTTGAGAAAGGACTGCTGAATCGTCTTGGCGTATACGCTCACCCGGCCTTTGAAATTTGGAGAGACCTCCAGCCAGTTTTTAGTTTTATCCCCTCCTCCGCCCGTGGCGAAAAGTCCATAGAAGGAGATGTCGCCACCTGCTTCGATTTTCAAATTGGAGGAGTGCGCCACGTCAAGCAGCGTAAGCCAAAATCTCGCATCCCTGCAATCCCCTCCGGGGTCTTTGCGGAACAGCATGTGGATGTGCGGATCAAACCCCACCAACCCCCATGTCCGCTCCCCAATGCAATCGCCGAAAACATATTCGATTGTGTGTTCATGCCAATATTTAATGATTTTTTCTGTGAGTTCCGGCGTTCTGACGGCATTGTTACCACCCCATTCCAGCCACGGACCATACGATAATGCGATCCTTTCCAACTTGCCTCCCTTCGATCCTCCTCCCACCGCCAATCCCTCATCGAATGCAGTTCCCCATACATCGGATACACGATGGAAGTCGCACCGATACGAAGCCAAATCTATGCCAAGGTAGGAGTTGATCAGCAACAAATCCCCTATCCATACTCCTTCTCCTTCGCCGCGAATTGTAAATGGGTAACGGATTATCTTGTCGATATCGTATGGCTGATCCGGATAGACGATCTCCAATCCGCGTATTCCCGAATGCGCACTGAGGGTTATCAAGGCGGGAGCGGTTAGCGGATTCGCCGGATTGGGATCGCAGTACGCGGCAATGGTGCATGTCTCCTTCCATGCGCGCGCCTTGCCAACACCCAAACATCCGCGCAATTCGACTCCCGAAGGCACCGTCAAAGGGCTGGATACTCGATAGACCCCTTGAGGAAGATAGACTGTGCCTCCTCCGTTCTCTTTTGCGGTGTTCAAGGCTTCCTGGATCGCCTTGGTGTCATCCTTCACTCCGTCACCCGCAGCATTGAATGGGGCTTTCCTCACGTCATAGAGGGAGTCCGCATCCCTTCGAGAAGGAGAGGGAAGCCGCAGGAACTTGTAAGTCATACCCCTCGCTTCAGGCACGTTGTCAAGATCGGCGTAATGCATGCCGTAATACAAGGGATCCCAGCCAAACTCGGTCCTCTTCCCGTGAAATCCCGACACCACCCCGCCAAAGCCGAACACGCGATTCTGATTCGCCAGGGTGTCCTTCTCGATCAGGATGGGAATGCGCGCATCCGGCGAGTCGTAATTACTAATCGCCATTCCGTCTATACGGCCCAGTCTCAATCCGATCAGGTGCGCTCGGGTGAACCTCTCCAACGCAGCGTACTCCGCCGATGTCATACTCCGCCCGTTCAGCCTCGGATAGGATTCACGCCAGTAGCGGTTCGAAAAGTCCACGTTAGACATCCATGAGAATTCCGTACTCTCCAGTGCGTATAATCCCCTGTTCAATACCGTTCCGTGTATATCCCGAACGATACATGTATTCGCCGACATAAGATCAATCCCATCGAAGGAATCGTAAAGGGTGATGTTGCGCAATTGAGAACCTGACGCGGATATCGTCCACGGGTAAGCCACCACATCGCTTGGGTTCTGGTTAGGGTACCATATCGCGAGATTAATCAGTCCGCACCCTGTGGCGTTGGCGTCGATAAACGGCGTGTCACCAGGCGCTCCGTTCGCGATAAGAAGGGTCTCGTGAGATACGGCATCCGCACCCTCCCCTTCTCCAAGAAGCGTGTCGCAATAACCGAGCTTTAGTGTCCCATTCACAAGGTAGCGTCCCGCAGGAAGATACACAACCCCTCCCCCCATCGCCGTTACAGCATCCAGGGCGTTTTGAATTGCGGCGGTGGCGTCGGATGATCCGGTTCGGTCGGCATCGTAGGGCGGGTCGGTGGCGACCACAGATGCCACGAAGGTCTCATTGGACAGATTAACGAGCTTTTGCGCCATCGCCATCCTCGGCGTGAGAATGCAAACGAGGAACACAACAGCCGATCCCAAGCGCACGGAAAACATGAGGCGACTCCCTTCCAAGGAATTTCACAGGAGTTACGAACCGGATACGGCATTATTATGACCCGCATGTGGGAAAAACGCACCCGCGCAAAGAGGCTTGGCGTGATTCGATTCATGTGGAGAAATTCACGCCATACACCTTTACTCGCATTTCTCAAACTTTTGTGCGTTCATGAGGCGATTTCTCCTCATTCGCTCCACTGTGCCTCCCAGCTCACATGCAAGATGAGCGGCGCGTAAACAAAGCATGGATGCAGCCCCGTTCCCGCCCCACATCATGCCCGGCTCCCTCATTTCTATCAACACACTAAGTAAGTTTCTCGCCTCGTCATCGCCAAGAAGCATCTCTCTCGCCTTTTTGCGCCACTTTGGTCAAAGGAGTGTATTTCAACAGCAAATCGGCTTCGCGCCAAATAAAAAAGGAAACTCTCTTTTTTTACCAAACGAACCCAAGGATTATCCGAAGAAGTGCGACCTCGCATGCCCGGGAAGAGCAAACCGATCTTATCAGATTCGTTTTCCATATATAGGTACGGTTGCACCCCGTTTTACTATCGTTTTTTCGAAAGGTGAGGTCAGGAGATTAAAATTCATTCTACGGCGTCATCATGGTGAAACCTGAATGACGATGCCGCTTATTGTCCTCAAGGGCCGATTCGCCGTCACGCGAGTATTCTCGTCTTCAGTGTGAGAGCCGTGATGTCTCCTCCCCATCTTGTTGAGGTATGGCAGCAGCCCTTTCATTCCGAAGAATGTGTCATTTTGGGAAGACATGTGCCATTGGCACGTGCCACGGGATAAATCCCGAGGCTAACCAAACAAAGGGCGTGAACGCCCTCGCGACGCCGGACATCCGTGTGATCACCCCATGCCATTCATGGTATTCCTTACCATCAGCCTCGCCATTTATGACGTGACGGGTACCGGGTACGCGACATTGTACGTGTCAATATTCGCTTCACTTGTACCACCCATATTCGCATTGACCTGTACCATTTTCGCCCTTCCGATTGTCGCCGTATAGATATATTTAATAAGCTTTTAGTGGCGGGGGGGGCGGGGGGATGCGGTGCGGGGGGATTCATGTTCAACCACTATTAGTGTTTCATACTTTCAATCTCCTTCTCCCGTTGTGTAATTTTGACATGAGGGTTGTCTCACTTTATATTGGCACAGGGTGTTATGGATAACATCCATTTCGACGGGAGACTTATGTTTTCCTGCAGGAATGTGGAATATTTCGCGCATAATTTAGAGGTAATTGCAAAATTCAGGAACTGTGACTATTATCGCTCATTTCACGTTCGGCGAAATACTTGGAAATCGAATTTTGCAATTACCTGTTTATTAAGTATATTTATGCAGACGTATGTAAATCCACAAGAATCGATTCACACGAAAGAGGTGCGAATGCTTGTCAATTCTTCCAAAAGCCGCTCTCATCGTATCAAAAGGAGAGGAACCCCTTTCCTGCGATGAATAGTTATATCCGCAAGGCGTATGCGGAGTCGCAAATTCCGTTCGGGCAGGCTGGGCATTCCTTTCGCATGCTATAATATAAAATTGAGTTTATCGTTTTCATCTACATGCAATGGAGTGTCATCATACATGCTCGCCCATGAACTGCGCAGTAAATATATCGCTTTCTTCCAAAGCAAAGACCACCTTCACCTTCCAGGGTCTCCGCTCACCCCCATGGATGCCTTAGGGGTGCCTGATAACTCGACGCTTTTCACCAGCGCTGGAATGCAACAGTTCAAGCCGTACTTTATCGGCGCCGCCACTCCCCCCTCCACTCGCGTCGTCACCGTGCAGAAGTGCGTGCGTACAGGGGATATCGATAGCGTGGGAGACTTCTCGCACTGCACCTTTTTCGAAATGCTTGGCAATTTTAGTTTTGGGGACTATTTCAAGGCGGAGGTAATCCCTTGGACGTGGGAATTCCTTACAAAAGAAATCGATTTGGATCCTGACCGGCTTTGTGTAACCGTGTACATGGATGACGATGAGGCGTATGATATCTGGAACAAAGTAGTGGGACTACCGGATGATCGAATTCACCGCCTAGGCGAGGACAAAAACTACTGGCCAGCGAACGCCATTAGCGAGGGACCGAACGGACCATGCGGGCCATGCTCTGAGATATTCTATCGCACCGCTCCTCTGGAGGAGATGACTAACGATCCAAACCTAACCCCTACGGAGCGATTCAAAAAAGACGATGCTGCCGGTAGATGGCTGGAGATTTGGAACAACGTCTTTACCCAGTTCAACCGCAACGAGGACGAAAACGGTACTCCCACGTTAACTCCTCTGCCACGCAAGAATAACGACACCGGCGCGGGGCTTGATCGTATCGTCATGGTGTTGCAAGGCAAGAAGAGCGTCTTTGAGACCGATCTCTTTGCCCCCACCATAGCGAAGATCGAGGAAATTTCAGGTTTGAAATACGAAGGCTCCACTTCCCAAAAGGATTTCGCTTTCCGCGTGGTTGCCGAGCACACTCGTTCAATGGTGTTCTGTATCGCTGACGGCATCCTGCCATCCAACGAGGGAAGAGGTTACGTACTCAGGCGTATCATGCGCCGCGCAATCCGTTACGGAAAGACTGTTCTCGGCTTCGACACACCATTTATCGACCAACTGGCTCCCTGCATCATTGAGAATATGGGAGACTTCTACCCGGAATTGAACGAACGGAAGGATCATATCCTACGCACAGTACATGCGGAGGAGGTGCGTTTCAGGCATACATTGGACAAGGGGATGCAAATAGCCGAAGAGATGCTCGCCAACTCAGGGGATACTCTCAGTGGGGAGGATGTCTTCACCCTTTACGACACATACGGTTTTCCCGTGGAACTCACTCGCGAAATATGCGCCGAACGAAATGTCTCCATGGACATTAAGGGGTTTGAAAACGCCATGCAGGCTCAACGGGAGCGTTCCCGTGAAGCGACGGAAATCGACAAGGACGTCTTTCGCGACATGGGGGATGTCATCAGCGAGGTGCAGCGTTCACTACCGCCCACCATCTTCCATGGCTATCACGACACGGTGACGGACTCCGTGATACTCGCAATCATAAAAGACGGAGAACTGGTGGATTTCATTCGTTCCGGGGATGAAGCCGATCTGGTTCTGGACCGTAGCCCCTTCTATGCCGAAAGCGGAGGACAGGTGGGGGATACGGGATGGATCACAGGGATTGCGTCGGATGTAACCTGTCAATTAAAACTCAAGGTTCTTGACACTCGCAAGGCTGGCGGGGTTTATCTGCACCGAGTGAAGGTTCTTGAGGGCGAGGCGAGCACGGACCGCCAAGTTCACGCTCAAGTCGACGTCAAGCGACGCCGCGCCATCATGCGCAATCACACATCCACACACCTATTACAGGCGGCTTTGCGCCACACGCTCGGTGCGCACGTTCATCAGAAGGGCTCCATGGTGGCTCCGGATCGTTTGAGATTTGACTTCACTCACACTCAGCCGGTTACGGAGGCGGAGTTGGATCAGGTGGAGGACATGGTCAACGAGTGGATACTCGAAGATAGAGAAGTGGATATCCACACGGATGTCCCCTTGGATCTAGCAAGAGCGAAGGGTGCCATGGCGCTCTTCGGCGAAAAATACGGTGATCGTGTGCGGATGGTGGAGATTCCAAATTGCAGCTTGGAACTGTGCGGCGGAACGCATCTCTCCCGCACTTCCCAAGCCGTTCTCTTCAAGATTCTCTCGGAAACAGGAGTCGCCGCAGGGGTGCGCCGTATCGAAGCGATCACAGGCGAAAGTGTATGCCGGTATCTCAAGGCGAAAGAGGAGACGATTATGACCCTTGCCCACACCCTAAAAACTAACCCGCGAGATCTCGAGATTGCCGTGGAGAAGATGGTGGCTCAAAAAAGCGTGCTGGAGAAGCAGTTGAAACAAATGCGCGAAACAGGAGGCGATCAGGATTCCCTGAATGCGGAAGAGATCCATGGCGTCAAATGGATCATCGCGCAGATTCCAAACGCGGATCAGCCCACATTGGCGGCAATGGCTAACCGATTGGCGAAAAAGCACACATCTATCGCGGTGCTGCTTGGCTCAGTTCAGGATGGCAAGGTATTCCTCACGGCTCTTGCCACTCAGGATCTTGTCCAAAAGGGAGTGCACGCAGGAATGATAGTGCGCGAGGTTGCCAAAGTCGCAGGCGGAGGCGGAGGCGGAAGACCCGATTTCGCCCAAGCGGGCGGGAAATCACCGGAACGACTTGCGGAAGCCCTCAAAGTGGCGAGAGAACTGGCGGAGAAGATAGGCGCATGACCTTCCCAGCTTACTGAGAAAGTCATGCTTGTCACAATTTTCGTAACAACAAACCACTCCATTGCTTGGGATAGAAATAGGTGGATTTAGGCGGCATCTTCTCATGCGACAACGCCACGCGACGTACGTCATCCGCATGCGGAGGAGATAGAATGAAGGCGACTTGGAACTCGCCTCCCGTGACTTTGTTCAATGCCTCATGGGTATCGCGTGTATAGGCGATGTCAGGGGTTGTCGTCAACTGTTCAGCGGAGATTCCCAGGTGCCCGCATAGGATCAACTCCTGAAGGAGAGTTACATCCAGTTTTTTCCACACATCCGCATGTCCGGTAATCCTTCCTATGGCGACGTCCAAGTCCCTTAATGTTAACAGATAACTTCCCTGTGCGAGAACCATCCCGAAGCGATGCGTATCATCCGATGCAGCAAGCCTTGTTAACATCTCCTCGCTCTTCATCCGTTCCACATCGAACGACTCACGAAGGTTATTCGCCAATTCCGCTAGCGTATTCGACGGAATGTTCCTCACCAAACGATGCGTAGGCAAAACCACAAGACCGGGATCGTTGAACGCGGAAAGAATGATGAGAATATAGTCGCAAGCCATATCAGCGGGAGGCGTGGACAACGCATTGCGTCTCTCATCACGATAACTCAGCCCAGTCTCGTAACGATGGTGTCCATCGGCAATCCATATCGGAGCGTCCTCAAACATTTTGCTGATGCGAGAGAGGATGACGGAGTCCGATATCCTCCATACGCGCTCAATCTCATCCCCCACTGTCGCCGTAAGCATCGGATTGGAAGCCTGCATGGCTTGCATCAACTCGGAGCGAACGGAGTTCTTCTCATCCTCGTATAGTCCGAAAATCGGTTCGGTGTTTGCCGAAGTGGCACGCATCAGTTGCAAGCGATCCTCCTTGGCTTTCTTACGTGTCTCCTCGTGCGGTAAAACCACTCCATCCTCGTATGGGGATAACTTCAGAACGCAAAACAGTCCGATGCGTGAAATCCGTTCTCCATCCAATGGATTTGTGAACTCCTGCTCGTACACGTAAAACGAATTCTCATCGTCCAAGACGAAAACGCCTGTTTCCAGCCAAGTTTCGAGATAATGCGCCGCACGCAGATAGGGTACTTCAACGGAATTATCCCCCGGTTCGGGACGATTAAGGATAATCCTCACGAAGTTGAATTCACCTCTTGCGTAAAGTGCATCCCTCTGCATAGGGGTTATTATATCATAGGGCGGGGAAATCACCTGATCAAGCGATCCCACTAAGTTGGTATTATAATGTATTCCCTTGAATGGACGAATGATAGCCATGAAACCTTTCCTATTCCGATTAAATTGACCTCAATCATTGTTTATCATATTTTTCACGATCAGTGAGTTATTGAAATGAAGCGGATTTTTCGATTTCACCTTCACCTTTGAATCAAAATGTGAATGTTCCCCATAGTAGCCATGCGCGTATTGGTCTTTAATATTACCTCAGTCCGGCAAGGGCTTGCCCTTCGTCTCCGGACCCATGATGATGCCGATCAGTCCCACCACGTAAACGCAAGAGACAAGGATGGCAGCTTTTCGAAGCCCAGCCGATTCATCCCCGGGCACGGAGAAACGGCTGGCGAGATCGCCGAGGGAAATAGCCGCAAACGCCGCCAATACACGCGCGCAATTATAACAGAAGCCGATGCCGGTGGATCGCAAACTCGTTGGGAAAAGCTCAGGAAAATATACTGAAAATGCCGAAAACGGCGCCATCACGCAAAAGCCAAGAGGAAACGCCCAAAGATACGCAGTCAAGGGATTGTGCACAAAGCGAAAAGCGCACTGCACGGAAATGAATGCGGCGATCAGAAAAATCAGCAGGGATGGTTTCCTCCCCATCTTCTGGCTTAGCACTGCGTAGCCGAACATCCCCAGCAATCCCCCTGTCATCTGCATCAGGAATGCCTTGCTCTTGTATGCTTGCAAAGTGGCATTGATCGAACTCTTCCTCAACTCAGGCGAGAGGGCGAGGATATGCGCCGAGTGCTCCACGAAAGGTCGAAACGCCGACCCCACCAAGTCAGGCAACCAAACTGCAACCCCCCAAAATCCTCCCACCCCGGCGATCGCTAGACACATCCCAGCGAGGGTATTTCTGCGAATCTCAGGACGGATGAATAAGAGGGACATATTTCCCAGTTCGCCGGAACCTTTCTTGGCGAGCTGATCGCGTACGGCGGTCCATTTCTCGGGTTCATGTACGGTCGTCTGTATCCATGCCACCAGTGCTGCGGGAACAGCGCCGATCACATAGATCCAACGCCAACTATAGGCGCTCAACAACAACGCAATAAACGCCGCAAGGATATTGCCAACAGCGGAGAGGGCTTGCAGAGTGCCCAAAGCCATCGCCCGGGATCTATCGGGCCATACTTCGGCAACCAAGGCGGTGCCGGCGGCGAACTCTCCGCCAACTCCCAACGCCGTTAGAAACCTGCAGAGTCCGTATTCCCAAGGCGTGCGCACTAGTGCGTTCATTCCCGTAAAAACGGCGTATATCAGTATCGTATAGATCATGGTGCGAACCCGACCAATCCGATCGCCGATAACGCCAAATAAAAAGCCTCCCGCAGCCCATCCGAACAGGAACGTCGCCGTGAGATATCCTCCAACC
The DNA here is from genome assembly GCA_021811565.1 of bacterium. Classification (GTDB taxonomy): domain Bacteria; phylum Armatimonadota; class Chthonomonadetes; order Chthonomonadales; family CAJBBX01; genus DTKV01. The sequence goes on from JAJZOL010000035.1 coordinate 23,454, forward strand.
TGTTTGACGCTCGCATCCAAAAGCGCGGGAGAGGAGATATAAGGGGATAATAACTGCTTGACTGAGTTGGAACGAACCAAATTGAACATGTTCTGATCCATGCAGTCAAAAAGCCAGCCTAGGCTGCAGATCAGCAACACCACCCAAGCATAACGAGGAATACCCTGGAACCATCGTTGGGAGGGGGCGGAGCCCCGAGATTTCATATCCATTTCCAGTCCTTGATGAATAGTATGGCATACCAACAGTCCAATATCGCAGACAGCTTGATTACTTGTTATTCATCGAACCGGAAAATCCTTCCCGAAATCCTATATTTTCGAAAAAATCATATTATGGGGAACCGGGCCCCCATGTCCTGTAAAGGCCGAAATACATTACGGAATTACCGTCACCCGCAAAACTATGTCCGGTAGTGAACAGGAAGCTGAAATCCGGTGTGAAGTTATACTGCCCTCCAACATTCCATATCATGGTGGAGGTCTCTCCTGGGACCGAAATGGGAGGGTTTTGAGGCGGGGGGGACTGCGCCGTCGCCCCTTGGGCGAATATCTCCCCGCCTAATGTCCACTGTTGACTAAGGGTACGCTGAATCAGTATCCCTGCGTATGGGTAATCGCGTTGCCCGGGGGCGGAATTAAAAGCGTAGCCGAACCCGCCGTAGGAAGTCCAATCCCCCCAGCTCTTTTGAAACCATATGGGGACTTTGAACCAGGTCCTTCCGTTTCCCAATCCCTTGGCTGAGTCCCCTGTCGAGATTTCCATGAGCGGAAAAACACCAATTTCAGGCATTCTTCTCGTTTCAGGTTGGAAACGAAACTTTATTCCCATCTCAATATCCCCCATCCCGCTGAAACTGACTCCGTCTTGAGCGGAATAGGCATAGGGAATGATAAGATGCGCCTGGGTGTTCGGAGCCACGCCGTTATTGAGTTCGATGGCAGGACCTATGTAGGAGTTCGACTCCGCGGTTTTATCCGAGGCGAAGAAAGAATAGAGTTCCCAGTGATGGTACGGAACAGGTTCGGGGTCGTCGGTGAGGAACGGCGGCCCCGCAAATGCCGAAAGCGGAACAAACATAATGAGCGATAGAGCAATACCAAGAGTGACGAGCTTGCTTGATAATCGATGCATTGATTCCCCTCGTGGCAATTACGTGTTTTAAAGCGCTGCCGTTCCGAGAATACGGAGGGGCAAAGCATGACACGACCTATATTGTTTCGCGGGCGATAAATTCCATGGGAATCCATCCTCCACCCCGCCCCCATTTCAAACAATACTTGACGCCGGAGATTCAATGCTGGTATACTTCCATCGTCTTTGCGGGGTGGTGCAGTGGCAGCACGTCTGGTTCTGGCCCAGAAGACCGAGGGTTCGAATCCTTCCCCCGCAGCCAATTCCAACAACGCCTTCATTCTGGATTGCAAACCTATTTCTTTTTCGCCTCGTCTAATGTATCCTCCACAACCCGGAGCAAATCGGACGCATTATAGGGTTTTGATAGTAGTGGATATGGCGACAAAAATTCCGCATCCGATTTCACAGATTCCTCGTTATACCCCGAAACGAATACGATGCGAATTTCGGGTTTTATCGAGCGTATACGCTCCGCCAACTCATGTCCATCCATAAATGGCATCTGAATATCGGAAACCATTAGATTAATCTCATCGACATACTCCTGGGCGGCGTGCAGTGCCTCCTCGCCGTTACTTGCCTCAAGCACTCGGTATCCGCATTCCTTTAGCTGACTGCACATCAATTTTCGAACCATATCCTCGTCCTCAACCACCAAGATTGTATCACTTCTACGGTGATTAATTGTTACATGGCCGCCACTTTCACTCATCTTCTTCATGACGCCGCGGGCGCGAGGCAGAAATAGCTTGAAGGTGGTGCCAACTCCGAGTTCACTGTAAACATGGATGTACCCTCCATGCTGTTGCAGTATGCCATAGCATGAGGCGAGCCCTAAACCCGTGCCCTTACCCACATCCTTCGTGGTGAAGAACGGCTCAAATACGTGCTGTTTCACCTCCTGCGACATTCCAATGCCGGTGTCCGTGATGGAAACCATCACGTAATCCCCAGGTGCGATGTCGCCTTTTTCCTCGAACAGAAGGGGATCCAAGGTTACGTTTTGCGTCTCCACAATAAATTTGCCCCCATGCGGCATCGCATCGCGTGCATTAACCGCCATGTTCACCATTACCTGCTCTATTTGGTTCTCGTCGGCCATAACCTTCCAAAGGTTTGGAGCCGGATGAAAAACGAACATGATCTTCTCGCCTAGGAGAGGATACATCATGCTTGTCATGTTGTTCAACAGATCATTGAGGTTGAAGAGCCTAGGATTGGTATTCTGTCTGCGGGCGAAGGTTAGAAGTTGGCGCGTTAAATCCGCCGCGCGCAAAGCGGCGGTTTCAATCGTCTGCATGCTCCCGTATAAGGGGTGATTGGAATCCGTGTCCCTCTTCATCAACTCCGCATGACCTAAAATCACTGTGAGAAGATTGTTGAAATCATGCGCGATACCTCCAGCGAGTCTTCCTATTCCCTCCATCTTCTGGGATTCACGCAACTGAAACTCAAGTTTTTTTCTGTCCGTGATATCCATCACCACCCCTTCCAAGCGCATGGGTTCTCCATCATCTGAATAGATTGCCCATCCGCGACCTGTAATCCATCGCACTTCCCCGCTTGGCTGAATGATTCTACGCTCATCCTCGAAAGCAGTGCGATTTGACACCGCTTTCATGATCATCTGCAGAGAAGGCTCCCGCTCTTCAGGTGCGAGACATGCGGTAAATCGCTCACGATTGATAGACGTACCGTATTCAATACCGATTATTTCATACGTCTCAGGCGAGCAACTCGCGGTGTCGGTTGCGATATCGTAATTCCACACCCCGATTTTCGCCAGCTCAGTAATCACATGAAAGAGATGATTCCGGTAATTCAATTCCTCCTCCACTTGCTTGCGTTCTGTGATATCGGTTAATTGCACAATCATTCCAAGAGGTTTCTCATTCTTATCGCGATAAATGGAAGTATTGGAGAGCACCCACACAACCCGCCCATCACTCCTTACATAACGTCGCTCGGCATGATATCCGTTATTCTCCCCGTTTTGAATCCATTCCATATTCCGTCGTATGTCTAGAACGTCATCGGGATGCAGAAAATCGGTTATGTTTCGTGATTGCATCTCCTCTCGCGAGCATCCCATGAACTTAGCCATCGCATCATTCACCATGATGTAATCCCCTCGTAGATTAACGATGCCGATGATCGAATCCGCATGCATCATGAAGGAACTGGCGGACACCTCCCTATCATACAATGCTGCGCCCTGCTCCGAATTCACTGGGCTGTTCGCTTTTGCGTGCAGACAAATCACGCCGAAACCGTCGGGGATCGGATGGATATTCAGTTGATATGAAGGTTGAGACTCATGGAACTGGAATTCGAAAACCGCCGGTCGCATCTCCATAGCGGCGTTTCGTATCTTGGTTTGAAATGCATCGCTTTGCAAAAGAGAAATGACATGCTGATGAGGCATGGGTTGATCGGATTCTTTTGTTATTTGGAGCAGCGAAGCAGCAGTGGAATTATAGTGAGTAACCTCGACATCCGAATTGAGACAAAATATCGGGAAGGGGGATTCTTCGAGAAGATGGAGCAGTGCCTCTGTAAAAGATAGGGCGGACAATTGGTCTGAGTGGTTATTATAATATTCCATTTAACCGTTCCGTACGAACTTATTTCATTCCATATTGTACCTATGGTTTGCTTAGGCAGCCATTAAGTTGCCTGAGTATGAAGGAGCAACGATAAAGATGATAATCCAACCTGCAATTCCAAGCGTTTCACGTCTAAAGTAAATCATTCCACTCGACTATTACGAACAACGGGGTCGGAACTTTCGCTCCGACCCCTGCTTTCATCCGATATCATCCGACGTGATGATACACTTCCCAGCCCAGATAATTTCCCAAAGCCTCCACCAAAGCTTTCGCAACTCGCTCATGCGAAGCGGCTACGTGATGCTCAAATCCAGTCTGGCAGATATAGCGCAATAACTCTTGGAGATTGGGGATTTTAGCCACTCCCGCTCCGCCGAACGTGTCCAACGGATCATCCAGGAACTCCCCTTCGCCCACATAAGCGCGCAAGGTTCCGTTCAGATCATCCGTTGCAACTCTCAGATAGGTGAACCCTCCGCTCTTAATTCTTCCCACCACCGTTCCGTAGGTTTTCTCCACACCCAGAGAACCGCTGAGAATATCCTGCTTATCCATACGGCAACTGGACAAACATCCCTTTGGCAAATTGCTGCAGTGAAAAAGGACGCACTTATCCGGATCGTCTCCGTAGTTGTTGTTCCAATCCAGCAAAGCCGCCGGTACGCCGGTTGCAACCGCCAAAGCGTACATCCCCACGGCTCCGGTGATATCCACCTCGCATGCGCTTGGAAGAAGCTTGTTGCTCAGCATGCTCATCACCGTGCAAGGAACCACACCGAAAAAGTCCTCGATGGCTGTCCAGCATTGTACGGCGGTGGATACAAGATCGTTATCCGCTATCCATTGATCGATTACCACGGACAGCTTCGCCATCTTAATTAACGACGCCTCAGGGACCCCCTTCACGCTGATATAGTTCTTTATCTCCTGCAATTTCGCCTTAACCGGTTCGGAGGATTCCTCCACGCGCCCAACCTTGCCAAGTATCTCTGACAGATCCACCGTTTCAACCGAGATGCCGTAGGATTCAAGAATCTTCTCGCTGTATCGAACGGTGTTGAACGCAGCGGGACGCGCTCCGATGGCCCCAATACGAGCGTTCTTCAGCGCCTTCACGACCTTACAAACCGTTCCGAACCATTTCAAGTCCTCTCGGAATGAGGGGGTATCAGGTTTCACGGTGTGGAGAGTGGTGAGGGAATACGGAATGCCGTATTGGTTGAGATTATTGCAAACGGATAATTTACCGCAGAAACTATCTCGGCGATCCTTCAGGCTCATCTTACCGGCATCATCCGGCGTGGCCTGTATCAACACGGGCACATCCAATCCGGACATTCTGAGCGTTTCGGCCACCGCTCGCTCGTCTCCGAAGTTCGGCAGGGTCACAATGATTCCGTCAATATCGCTTGCATGCTCTTTGAAAAGATTTGCGCACTTTTTAGCGTCCTCTCGCGTCTCCACGGAGCCAAACGGAGTGTCCTGCGGGGTCAAAACCACCGCATTGAACCCTTCAGATTCCAGCACGGAGATCATTTCAACACGTCCCTCTTCGCAGAGGTGATCGGGGAAGAATCCCCGGTTTCCAACAATCACTCCCAAAGTCAGTTTGTTCCCATTCATATCGTTCCTCCATGCGGGCATTGCGCCCAGTGTGTAATATCCGACTAATGTTGCGATTGTCCATAGTATGCGCCGCTGCCATGTTTGCGCAAGAAATGCTTATCCCTTAAAACCTCGCTTATCTCGGCTAAACCGGGACATATGGTCTCAGACCAGATTGCGGTAAGCGCCACCTGTTCCAATACGATACTGTTCTCCACTGCGTGCCCAGCATCTTCGCCCCATGTGAACGGTCCATGGTTAGCCACCAGCACGGCGGGGATTTTCAAAGGGTCAATATCCTGAAACGTCTCCGTAATCGCGATCCCCGTTTCCAATTCGTAATTCCCCGCGATCGCCTTTTCGCTAAGCGGCAAGGTTACAGGTATTGCTCCGCGAAAGCTGTCGGCATGGGTGGTTCCGTAACAAGGCAAACTGCGGCGAGCCTGAGACCATGCGGTGGCGTAGGTGGAGTGAGTATGCGCCACGCCTCCAATGCGCGGAAATGAGCGATACAGATGCAGATGCGTGGGAGTGTCGGAAGATGGCCGTAAATCCCCCTCTACGATCTCACCCTCCATATCCACCACCACCATCTTATCGGGAGTCATCTCCGAGTAACTCACACCGCTTGGTTTTATGACCATCAATCCCTTGTCTCGATCCAATCCGCTGACATTCCCCCAGGTGAGAATGACCAGACCGGATTCCTTAAGAAGCAGGTTGGCAGCACAGACTTCTCGTTTCAAATCCTCAAGCATGGAATTGTCTCTCTCTAATTCGTACACTGTTGAATGTCAAGCAGTGATTTCATGATATCATATAAGCTCTCGGAATGGTCCTTTACCCCGAACGTATCGTGTAACCTTTTGTATATTTCATAAAGCCTGGAGTAAACCTCATGACGTTCGGGGTCGGGGGTGTAGGTTTTATCTATCGGGCTGGCCATTGCCGCTTGCGCCAAGGCGGTGTCATCGTATCCGCCATTCGCACTTCCCGCCGCAACCGCCCCGTATATCGCCGCGCCTAACGCGCATGTCTGCTTGGAACGGGTGACGCTGATCGGCTGACCATCCACATCCGCATAAATCTGCATGAAAAGCGGATTTTTCTCGGCGATTCCTCCACAAGCGATCATCTGATTCACCGGAACTCCATACTCCCGTATTCTATTGTGTATGGTGTGTGCGCCAAAAGCGGTCGCCTCGATGAGAGCGCGATAAATATCCGCTCGCGTGGTGTGCAGGGTTTGCCCAAGCAGCAATCCGGTAAGACGAGCGTCCACCAGAACGGTGCGGTTGCCGTTGTTCCAGTCCAATGCCATCAGACCATGCTGTCCGGGGCGTTGAGATTCCGCTTGGCAGGTTAGCTCAGCATGCATTGCCGCGTTCCCTTCGCAAATATACGATACGAACCAGTTAAAAATATCACCCACAGCGGATTGCCCCGCCTCGATACCAAAATGACCGGGCAACACGGATCCATCCACAATTCCGCAGACTCCAGGGATACTGGTTGCGCGGCTATCCAATGGCGCCACCGTAATGTCACAAGTGGATGTGCCGATAATCTTCACCAACTTACCAACGGCGACTCCCGCCCCCACCCCTCCATGGTGCGCATCAAACGCTCCTACGGCGACCGCGATGCCGGGTCTTAATCCGAGTTTGCCAGCCCACTCCTCGCATAAGCCGCCCGCTCGAACATTGGAGCTATCGGCGTGATCGTACAGGCGAGATCTCAACGCTGCTATTTTTGGATTCAACAACCCGAGAAACTCTTCGTCAGGCAATCCGCCCCAATCCTTTGCGTACATCGCCTTATGTCCCGCAGCGCATACGCTCCTTTTAATATGGGATGGTCGTAGGTCGCCCACAAGCAAGGCGGGAATATAATCACAAAGCTCAACCCAGCTATACGCCGCGTCGAAGACCTTGGGATCCGTTTTCAAACAACGCCAAATTTTTGAGAAAAACCATTCAGAGGAATAGGCTCCACCGCACCGCTGCAAATAGTTCGGACGATATTCCGCCGCAAGAGACGTGATTCGCTCCGCCTCCGTCATGGAGGAATGATCTTTCCAAAGCCACACCATGGCGTTAATATTATTCTTGAAATCCTCGCGTAGGCAAAGCGGCGTCCCCTGGTTGTCAATAGGCATCGGGGTGCTCCCCGTGGTGTCCACGCCAACCCCAATAACGTCATCGGTGGAAAATCCGGGTATATGTTTCGCAATGCCAAACGCCTCTGTCACCGAGGCTTGCAACCCCTCCTGATAATCCAGGGGGTGCTGACGAGCCACATGAGGGTTGTCAACATCCAGGATAACACCATGATCCCCGTATCGGTAATCATGAACGGCGGTGGCTATCTCCTCTCCGGTACGGACATTTACAACTAGTGCTCGAACGGAATTGGTTCCGTAATCCAATCCTATGGAATATTTCTCAGAGGACATGGAGATGACTCCTTAAAGAAATGATGGAATTGAAAGGTTAAAAACAAGCCCTCGGCAGTTGTCAGGACCCGTAAGTTTTCGGTTTATGTTAGCCTACAGGTGTTAAAGTTGTCAATCCGAAGATATATCGATATATGTTGAATGACTGCATTATATCCCAAGTGTGTTATGCGAACAGGTAACTTTTTCATCCCAATTTCATATCCGCTAAGTAATATATTG
>JAJZOL010000006.1 GCA_021811565.1 bacterium
AACGATCATGTCCACGCGAGATGGATAAAGGTAAAATAGTTTTTGAATAAAGCATCATCATTTTTGATGTTTATGACGCCAACAGCTTGCCCATCCCAAGACATAAGGGGCAGTTCGATCCTGTCATTTTCCCCTAAAGACTTAGAGAGCAGTGACAGCGGAGGGAACGGCTGAAGAGACATGATCATGGAACGCGAAGTATAATGAGCCAATTCGTTTAAATATCTGTCATCGCATCGGCGAGTCATTAGAAGATACAGAGGCTTCGCACTGAAATAATCGCGGGAATTGGAGAAGGTGATTCTTTTTTCAATGATCTCCTGGATACGACCTTTGTGGTTTGTGAAAAAGAAGCATGAATTCGAGTCGGCAAACTTCTCTTTAAGCCTTAAGGGAGATGCGTCGCTTAAGGGATAATTCATGTAACGACCACCCCAATGGTGTATGGGGATACATTTGTCATTTAACAACCAGATGGATGAGAGGTGATAGTCTCCAATGAGATGTCGCCATCTGCCATTGCCTAAGGCATATTGGCCGGTAACCATTGATTTCTCGATTTGATTATCCTGCACATAGCCGTCGACGGTATTGCTTAAGGATGTAAATCGTGTGTCCAGACTATGATATATGAGTTGAACCGACTCCCGGTTGAGATTCTTTTTTATCGAGTTGATATAGATGGTGTGAATCCGTTGCAAGCAAGTGATCCCTAGTATTAATACAAGGGCTTGGAAGGATAAAACAAGCATAATCCGCGAACGGATTGAAAACATGGCTTATACGAACCTCATAAGTTGAATTCAATGATCCAAGGGTTTATTCCACATTCACAGTGAAAATGAAAGGAGAAAAGAATGATTCTTAAAATTTTCATGGTTATAGGAGCCTTGAATTTCGCACTAAATTCATTCGCCTCGGCGGGGAAGCCCGATTTTTACGTCTCTCCAAAAGGTAACGACCATTGGTCAGGGCGGATGGCGACTCCTAATGCTCGAAAAGATGACGGTCCGTTCGCCACATTACAGCATGCGATCCTGGCTTGCCGATCGATTAGAACGGAAAATCACACTACCGTTATAGCCGTCCGAGGCGGAGAATACTTTCTGAAAACCCCCATCACTCTGTATCCAGAGGATTCCCGTCTTGAGATTATTAACTACAACCGTGAAAAACCGATATTCTCCGGTGGAACCCCTATTCGTGATTGGAAGGTTGCATCCGATGGTGTTTGGGAGGCTGCCCTTCCTAAGGTGAGGGAGGGGAAATGGGACTTTTGGCAACTATTTGTGAATAACCAACGCCGGTTTCGGCCGCGTTTGCCGGAGAATGGTTATTATTACATCAAAAGCTCGGAGCCATCCACCCCGGATGTGGCGAACCTCGGATCCAATCGCTTTCAATATCATAATGGAGACATCAATCCCAATTGGGAGCATCTTAATGATGTGGAGGTTCTTGTTTTCCAAAATTGGACTATGAGTCGTTTCGATATTAAGTCCTTGGACCCAGCCACCGATATCGTAACGGTGAATGGACACACTCAAGGAAATTCCGGATGGGCGGAGATGCCAACAGGCAACAGGTATATCGTGGAGAACGTCAAGGAGGCTTTAAAGAAACCAGGGCAGTGGTACCTCGACAAGGAGAGCGGCATTCTATCCTACATCCCCATGCACGGTGAAAAGCCCGAAAACACCCAGGTGATCGCTCCGGTCCTTGACAAACTTCTGATTCTCCAAGGCGACCCATCGAATGGCATATTTGTACGCGACGTAACCGTCCAAGGATTATCCTTCGAGCATTCCAATTGGGTGATGGGCAGCGGCGGGCAGAGTGTCGGCCAGTCGGAAATTAATCTTTCCGGAGCCGTTTACGCGATTGGCGCGAGAAACTGCACCCTGTCGAACTGTACGGTGGAACATATAGGCGGGTATGGGGTGGAGTTCGGAATGGGTTGCCAGGACTGCGTTTTGGAAAGAAGCCAATTGCTGGATTTAGGGGCGGGGGGTGTGAAACTCGGGGTGACGGACATCCTAAGCAACCCGAACGAAATTGCATCGCACAATAAGGTGTATGACTGTCTGATTGCTCACGGGGGACGACTTCATCCCGCCGGATGCGGAATCTGGATTGGTCAGTCCCCGGATAATATCCTCAGTCATAACGAAATCGAGGATTTTTACTACACTGGCATCTCCGTAGGGTGGACCTGGGGATACGACACCCATGCAATGGCTACTGGCAACCTCATCGAATATAACCTGATTCATGACATTGGGCAGGGGGTGCTTAGCGATATGGGCGGAATTTACACCCTCGGTTTGCAAACCGGAACGGTTATCCGTAACAATATCTTCCATGATATCAACTGCTATGTAAGCGGTTATGGCGGATGGGGCATCTATTTCGACGAAGGCACGACGAACATCCTGGCAAAGGACAATCTTGTTTACAACGCCTATTCCGGAGGGTTGCATCAGCACTACGGGATGAACAATCGCGTGACGAACAACATTTTCGCTTTTGCAACAACAGCGCAACTTATTCGAACCAGAGCGGAGGACCATCTTTCCTTTACATTGGACCACAACATTATCTATTGGAACAAAGGACCTCTTCTGGGATCGAACTGGAGCGGGGATGAATATAAATTGGATTATAACGACTATTGGGATGAATCCGGCGCTTCGGTTACCTTTGCCGGCAAGACATTGGAGCAGTGGCGGGCTCAGGGAGAGGATATCCATTCCTTGATCGCCGATCCTGAGTTTGTCAATCCAAATAAGGATGACTTTCGTCTAAAACCCGATTCCCCCGCCCTAAGTTTGGGATTTAAGCCTTTCGATATAAGTAAGGCTGGAAGGTTGGGACATCCGGTTCCGGAAAAAGTCTTGCAACCAGCTTTCCCAACTTTCCCTGCTCCAAGGCCTCCTCAGTCCATATCTCAAGGGTTCGAGGATCTACCGGTGGGTAGTTTGCCCAAGGCTGGGGCCAACGTGTACGAGGAAAACAGTCAAGCCACCATACGAGTATCGGATGATAAAGCGGCGACCGGATCCCATTCCCTGAAATTCACCGACGCACCGGGGCAGATCCATCGCTACGACCCATTCATGTATTACTCCCCCGATTTTACAAACGGAGTGTTGGAGGGGAGTTTCGACTATTGTCCCGAACCCGGTGCCATCTTGAACCATGAATGGCGTAACGATGATAACCCCTATAAAGTGGGACCTTCCGTTCACTTCGACGAAAACGGCTGGGTATATGCCAATGAAAAGAGACTCGTTCAACTCCCAATGAACGAGTTCTCGCATATCGATATCACGTGCGGCTTAGGTTCAAAAGCGGATGCGAAATGGAATCTCATCATCACTTTGCCGGACAAACAGACTTACCGGTATGAGAATCTCTCTTGCGATCCGAAATTCAAAACGTTAAACTGGTTCGGTTTTTCCTCTAACGCTGATGCCCATACCGTCTTTTATATCGATAACATCCATTTAAGCCCGGTGGCTTAAGCGAAAAATGAAAACCGGCAACTCCGCAAGGAGGATCGGTTATTTTTCTTGTCTCAACTCAAAGATACGCTTCAGTCTCCGTCCGCAATTCGATCCATATGCTGAGTTAGAGCGAGTGTTGCGGACTTTCCCTTGTCGGTGAAAGTGAGCATGGCGTATGGAGAGTAATAGCGTCCGCCATGTCGGCTGAGTTCCGTTAGGGGGTTGATCTTGCATGCAATCATCTTCGACATGTCGAAATCCCCTTGACGGATCAAGCCTGTGTCCGATATGTACAAAGCGCTTGTCCGTTGCTCCATTTTGGATTTCTTTTGCGGTATGACTTTCCACCCCGAAAAAGTGACACTATTCACAGTGGCGTTCTTATCGGAATGGTTGATAAGGGTGAAATAGTTTGCGATCCGAGGGGATGCCCCAGGCCCGACTTCATACTTTTCCTCAATCGCCCATCCGTCATTCGAAGCGATCCCTTCAAGATGCACCGTGAGAATTCGCCCGCCATCAGTGGTGTCCAAAACTGTTTGCCAGGAAAAAGCCCAGTCTTTGTTCAGTGAGAGAGTTTGGTCTCCAGGTTCCAACTGAATGACGGCGGCACTTTGCACGGGCGTTTCCAGTCGTATGGGTCCTCGTTTGGCGCGCAATAGTATTGGAGTAAGGGAATTGGACAGCTTCTTAAAATGAATTACAGCCTCAAGTGCATCATTTCCGATTTTCCAAGTGAGATTGTTTGAATTGTAGTAGCAATACGCTGGTTTTTCATTGTGTCGAGTATTGAGTGGTTTCGCGACCGCACTCATCGGTATCATGACCGTGGCCAAAAGAACAGGAATGATTCCCCGCATTCCAATATCCTCCATGTTTATTTTCAGGCTATTCATCCCTGTGTACGTGATAATCGTTTAATGGTTCTCACAGGGTTAAAGTATATACGCAATAATGCTTTGCGATGGTGAAATTCCGCACGGATTCGCTCACACTTCGAACGGCGGAACGTATTGTTACCTGTAGTTATACTCCATTCTTATCGGAAAATACCTTGTATTTCTGTACTGGGAAACTTAAGCCGACAAAAATATTTCTCATTCCATCCTCGGTTTTCTACTTAATCGGGGTCAAGGAGGCAAAAAATGAGGTTGTGAGCCTGCCATGGGTGTCAAATGATGTGACTTCTATCATAGCCTTTACTTATGATGCGCCTTTGTAGTGAGAAGGCAAAATAGAGTAAAATAAGTATTAACGAGGGAATGTTACCCTATCGAATGCGGTTCCAACCGCCAATGACGGATGCAAATATCCGTGCCGAAAGTGAGTGAAGTCATGATTATCGCCATAGGTTCCGACCATGCCGGATTTTTATTAAAAACCCACCTAAAGGAATTTCTTTTAAATCTCCAGTATGATGTCCGGGATTTCGGAACCTACGATTCCACCTCAACGGATTATCCGGATTACGCCTTGCTGGTGGCAAAAGAGATAGCCGATGGCAAAGCGAATTTGGGTCTGTTGGTATGCGGCACTGGCGTGGGGATGTCCATAGCGGCGAACAAGGTTAAAGGAGTTCGTGCGGCGGCGGTGTCCGAGCCCTCCTCTGCAAGACTTAGCCGTCAACACAACAACGCCAATATTGTCTGCATGGGGGCGAGAGTAGTGGGGCCGGAACTAGCGGAGGATATCCTGCGCGCATTCTTGAACAACGATTTTTCCAATGGCGAGCGTCATAACCGCAGAATCGCGAAAATATCCGCAATGGAGGGGGAATAAACATTCCTGCGCTTTCACAGACAATTGCGGAATTCGTTTTTCGCTTATCTGCGAAAGTATAGCGGACGGTATTTGCTATAAGCTCTGTTTTTTGCAATCACATCTAATTTTTGCCGTTCATTCGAAATATTCTTGAAACAAGGAGAGCCTGGTGCAAGCAACTCAATCTAAACGAACAATGACTTTGGCGGAAGTTGATCCTGAAATTGCTAACGCCACTCAATTGGAGATAAAGCGGTTAAGCAACAACATTGAATTAATCGCATCCGAGAACGTGGTCTCACGCGCCGTTTTGGAGGCGATGGGATCACCGTTGACAAACAAATATGCGGAAGGATTTCCCGGCAAGCGCTATTATGGTGGATGCGAAAACATGGACATCGTTGAGGATTTGGCGCGGGAACGTGTGAAAAAGTTATTCGACGCGGAGCATGCCAACGTCCAGCCTCATAGCGGCGCCCAGGCAAACCAAGCGGTATTCAGTGTCGCATTAAAACCGGGCGATACATTCCTCGCGATGAACCTTTCTGAGGGGGGGCACCTCACACATGGATCGCCGGTCAATTTTTCAGGCATTCTCTATAACGCCGTTCATTACGGTGTTGATCCGGAGTCCGGTAGGATCAATTATGAGGAAGTTGAAAGGCTTGCGAAGGAACATAAACCTAAGCTCATCCTCGCGGGGGCGAGCTGTTACGCGCGCATCATCGATTTCGAAAAATTTCGCAGCATAGCGGATTCCGTCGGAGCGGTGCTGATGGTGGATATGGCGCACATTGCCGGGCTTGTTGCTGCAGGCGAACACCCATCCCCCATTCCCCATGCGCAATTTGTCACCTCCACCACGCATAAGACCCTCCGAGGTCCTCGCGGAGGGTTGATTCTATGTAAAAGCGAATACGCACAGGCTATCGACAAGGCCGTATTCCCTGGAATGCAGGGAGGGCCGTTGATGCATGTGATCGCCGCCAAGGCGGTTTCTTTCCTTGAGGCTTTGCAGCCGGATTTCAAAGTGTATCAAGCGCAAATCCGCAAGAACGCGAAAGCGTTGGCGGATGCTTTGTTGGATCTTGGGTGGAAATTGGTCTCCGATGGCACGGACAATCATCTGGTATGGTGTGATCTGCGACCAAAGAAAGTCACCGGTCGTACCGCCGAGGTGGCTCTGGATAAGATCGGCATCACCATCAATAGAAATATGATCCCTGGTGACACCGAAAAGCCTTGGAACGCCGGAGGAATACGAATCGGATCGCCCGCAGTCACCACGAGAGGCATGAAAGAAACCGAGATGCGGGAGATAGCCACGCTCCTCGACAATGCGATATCCAACCTTCATGATGAGCAGGTGATGAAACAGCTTAAGGAGCAGGTCAGTGAGTTAACATCAAGATTTCCGATGACCAATGGTGTTGTATAGGCTTACGCACCTTAAATATTCATGATAGATGATGTGTTTTGAGGACTGATGGCAAATCAGCAACAGAACGATAGATAACGTAATGCAGACGGTTATCGTAACGAGTTTTAAAGAATGTATTGTCAACCAAATGAAATTAATTTCTTTCTAATTGGACAGATTTCTAAAACGGGGGTAATATGTAGATAGGGAAATCGATGAGTCAATCCGGTTGAATTGGAGTTGAATGAATGTTTGTTTTGGAAGGTGAATAGTTTTGGAAGTCAGACCTACATGGGATGAATACTTTATGCGGATAGCGCAGGATGTTTCCAGCAGAGCTACTTGTAACAGGCGCAAAGTTGGTGCTGTGGTTGTACTGGAGAAGCGAATCCTGACGACCGGATATAACGGTTCACCGCATGGTTTGCCCCATTGCACCGATGTGGGATGTAAAATGCAGGATGGTCATTGCATTCGCACCCTTCACGCGGAACAGAACGCTATCATCCAAGGGGCTCTGTATGGTGTCTCATTGAGAGGGAGTACCCTTTATGTTACATGCCAGCCATGCAATAACTGCGCCAAGATGATAATCAACGCCGGAATCATCAAAGTTGTTTTTGACGGGGATTACCCGGATGAATTCGCCATGGAACTATTCCATGAAGCTAAAATAGACCTAATACGCCTTCGTCCTGAAATGGATGGACGTGGGGAGATGTTGCTATGATAGGTTTGTTTACTGCATTTGCGATAGCAATGCTGATCACTTGGTTATTGACGCCTCATATTCGCAACATAGCGTTGCATTGGAATGTTCTAGCAATTCCTCGCGACAGAGATGTTCATGTGAAGCCGATCCCGCGCTTGGGAGGAATAGCCATCTATCTAGGTGTGATTATCGCGGCGGCTCTCACAATAACCTACCGACATTATGTCACGCATGGATTAAACGGGTGGTCATGGCGAATGGGCGGTGTTATCATCGCATCCACATTCATCGCGCTTGTGGGCATGCTTGACGATGTCAAGGATTTGAAAGCCCATTGGCAGGCTTTGGGGATCGTCCTTGGGGGGATTATCCTGATAGCCTTCGGAGTGAAAATTGACGGCTTTTCCAATCCGTTTATCAGTCATAAACCCGGTGTTTATCTGCCACAGGACTGGATTGCGCTTTCACCTCCCATAAGCATCATCGTGACGCTATTCTGGGTTTTCCTGGTCACGAAGACGGTTGACGCTGTGGACGGACTGGACGGGCTTGCTGCCGGGGTATGCGCCATTTCCGCCTCCACGCTAGCGATATTAGCGGCTATATCGCGTCAGCCTGAAGGTCCGACAATTGCATTACTTGCCGCTTCGGTTGTAGGAGCCTGTCTGGGCTTTCTGAAATTCAATTATAATCCCGCTAAAATATTCATGAGCACGGTCGGTGCGCAATTCCTAGGATTTACATTAGCTGCGATCTCCATCATGGGGACGTTCAAATGGGCGGCGGCTATTACCGTCGCGGTTCCTATCTTGGTGCTCGGAGTTCCAATTTTCGACTATGGAATCGTACTGGTACAACGAATGATGTGCCGCGCCCCGCTCACAATGGCGGATCGCCGACATTTTCATCACCGATTATTGGATCGTGGGCTGTCACAAAAGCAGGCGGTATGGGTGATATACGGATGCACTGCTGTGCTTTGTATCTTCGCTCTCGTTCTATTTCAAGTATCCAGGTAGACATGAATGACATCTCCATTAAATGTCTTATGCGTTTTTGGCACGCGTCCTGACGCAATCAAAATGGCGCCAGTCGTGAAGGCGTTCAAACAGTCCCCTGACATATTTCATCCCAAGGTATTGGTGACGGGGCAGCACCGTGAGCAACTGGATCAAGTTCTTCACGTATTTAACATCGTTCCCGATTACGATTTGGGCATCATGCAACACGGGCAAACCCTCACTCAGATCACGACCCGCGTCTTGGACGGTTTGGAGAAAGTGTTATCAAACGAACGGGTCTCCGCCCTTCTCGCTCAAGGGGACACCACCACAACATTCGCAGCCGCTCTCGCCGCTTTTTACCGCAAAATCCCTTTCGGTCACGTGGAGGCGGGCTTGCGCACGGACAATGTCTATAATCCGTTTCCGGAGGAGATGAATCGCCGACTTGCTGGTGTCATAGCAACTTTCCATTTCGCTCCGACGGAACAGGCACGCGATAACCTGTTGCGCGAGAATATTCCGGATAGTCGGATTTGGCTAACGGGCAACACAGGTATCGACGCACTGCATTCCATCGCCTCCTCCGAGTTCGACACGGACGAGGAGCCGCTTCACTCCATTTTGCATTCCCGTTCAAGGCTTGTTTTGATCACCGCGCATCGGCGCGAAAACTGGGGGGAGCCGCTTGAAAGCATCTGTAATGCCATTGCCGACCTGGCGCGTGACTTCAGTGACTGCATTTTCGTTTACGCAATGCATAAAAATCCCGTCGTGCGCAAAACCGCCCAAACCATACTCGGTGATATGGAGAGGGTCAGCTTGATAGAGCCCCCCGAGTATGTTCCTTTCGTTAAACTGATGCAACGCAGCTATTTGATCCTCACGGATTCCGGTGGGGTGCAGGAGGAGGCTCCTAGTTTTAAAGTTCCCACGCTAGTATTACGAACCACCACCGAAAGACCGGAAGGAATTGACGCAGGAGCGGCGAAGCTGGTGGGAGTGAATAGGGAGCGGATCGTATCCGAAGCGAGTATTCTGCTCACTGATATGTCGAAGCATAACAGGATGTCTTGCTCGGCAAATCCTTATGGCGACGGAAAAGCTGCGGAAAGAATTCGCTCAGTTCTTCAAAGGGAACTTTTCAACGATGGAGCCTAACGTCAATACCCCCGAAATTTGGGTAAACGTTGTAAGCAAACGTTTGTTGCGATTCCTGCTATACGCTATCATAATAGTCGGCGTGGTGCTTTTCCTTGTTAGAATTCGATCCATCCTCATTACACTATTTCTAGCTGGCGCGTTCGCATATATTATTCGACCTGTGGCGATACGTCTTGCAGCAAGCAACCTTTTTATCATGCTGCATGGCGGACCCCGTTTTACCAGCCGACAATCTTTGCGAATACTATCCTCGCTATATGTTCTTATCCTCTTTTTGTTTCTTGGCTGGGTATCCATGCGGGTTATAATGAAGCCATTCTTGCATGAATTGAAACGTGTCACGGAAAACTGGGGGGCGGGCGGTCCCGAAGACTTGAGCCTAAAACTCGAGCATAATCTCTTTAATTTAAAGTCTTGGTACTCTACGCGTATCCCCGAAGGATGGAGGAAATCCATTGAAAACCAGTTTGGTCAGGTCCAGAATTATCAAAATGTTCGCGGGCAGATGACTGCATGGATATCAAGGGCGCTCCCTCACGCGCGCAATGTCGTGCAAAACGTCGTGGAAATCGTGTTGCTCCCGGTGCTGGCGTTTTACTTCGCCGTGGACAGCAAACGACTGAAACATGAATTCGTCTCCCTCCTCCCGCGCAAATGGTGGAGAGAGGTGTTTCGCATGGTTCATGTTTTCAACGGGATTATGCATAGTTACATTATCGGACAGGGGATTCTATGCGTGTTGGCGGGAGTGATCGTGGGAATAGGGCTCTGGTTGCTACGAATGGACTACTGGCTTATTCTCGGGCTGTTAGCGGGCTTCACGCGCGCGATACCTATCATCGGACCGATTCTCGGGGGAATACCCATCATCCTTCTTGCTTTCATAACAAAGGGATTCGCGGTGGCGTTAGGCGTGCTGATATTTTTCACTCTGTTGAATTTTGCGGAAAGCAAGTTCATTATGCCATATATAATCGGCGACAGAATGAACTTGCATCCTCTGGTGATTATTATCGTATTACTGATAGGCGAAGAATTCGGAGGTTTGCTTGGTATGTTTTTCGCGGCTCCCATCGCCGCTCTTGTGCGTGAATTACTGCGCAGATACTGGCTTAAATCTAGAGAATATCAGCGGCATTCCAAGCTTAAGCCTGTCACTTGATCGTCCTTAATTTCATTTATGCATGAGGTGTTGTTATGATTAGCGCATCCGAACATAGCCGTGCGGTCGCAAAGACCATTCAGATGTTCAAAGAGGCTGGCATCGCCTTAACCAAGGAGGAGGAGAGTCGAATCGAGGTGGCGGATTTCGGCTTGGATAACCTCTCAGTCACAGGATTGGAGCTTTTAACATACGTCAATACGGAACGATGTTGCGCCAAGGAGTTGGCGATGTTCCCCCATCAAACCTGCCCGGAACACAGACATCCATCCATAAACGGGGTGCCTGGCAAGGAGGAGACTTTCAGGTGTCGCAAAGGCGTGGTGCATCTCTTCGTCCCAGGAGAACCAACACCGAATCCGCAGTGCGTCCCGCCTCAGGGGGATGAAGCGTATTACACTTCCCGAAAGGAGATCATACTTCATCCAGGAGACCAATACACCATCAATCCGGACACTCTTCACTGGTTTCAAAGCGGAAATGACGGAGCGATAGTGTCGGAGTTTTCCACCAAGAGTCAAGATGAATATGATGTCTTCACTGATCCACGCATATTACGAGAAACCAAGATCAAAGAGGAGGGCTGAGGAATGATAGTCACATCCGGAAACGAAGTGCAAGGAAGAACGATTAACGCCTATCTGGGCATCGTAAGAGGGATTGTAGTAAGGGCGCCAAATATCGCTCAGGGCTTAATGGGTGGGATTCAGTCTATATTCGGAGGAAATATCGATTCCTATGCGGAAGTTTGTGAGCAAGCGCGATTGGAGGCTTACCAGCGTATGGTGCAACACGCCCTTGATATCGGGGCGGATGCCGTCATTGGAATGCGCTACGACGCCACGGAATTCGCGCAAGGCGCCACGGAGGTGTTGGCTTATGGAACCGCCGTGCGACTTGGGTGAACGATTATAACATACACATGAAACGGGGAGGCGATCGTCGCCTCCCCTATTTGATCGGAGTCGCACGAAATGCTCTACGATACGCATTGTCATTTGAATCATCCGCAGTTTGAGCCGGATTTGAACCAAGTTCTCGCACGAATGAGAGAAGCTGGTGTGGGTCGCTGCCTCGTAGCGGGGTATGATCAGCCATCCAGTCTGATCGCTACAGAATTATCCTCCATGAACAAGGATATTTACGCCGCAATAGGTGTGCATCCGCATGATGCCGATTCCTTCAGTGAAGACGTTGAGCGATCCCTTCTTTCTCTTATGGAAAATCCCAAAGTAGTGGCTGTCGGAGAGATCGGTTTGGATTTTCACTACAATTACTCCGACCCCCAAAAACAGTCCGCAGTGTTGGAGGCGCAACTCCATATCGCACAAATAACGAACAAGCCAGTTATTTTCCACTGCAGGGACGCATATGAGCCGTTATTGGATATTTTGGAGAGAACCGCTCCAATTCACGGTGTGATGCATTGCTGGGCGGGCGACAAGGATCAAGCGCGAAGAGCTTTGGATATGGGATTGTATTTGGGATTTGGAGGAATGGTGACGTTCAAAAATGCCTCCGAGATTTGCGATATTGCTGCAATGGTACCCGTCGATTCATTGCTTTTGGAAACTGATGCACCTTATCTCGCCCCCACCCCCCATCGCGGAAAACGTAACGAACCGGCATATATTCGCATGGTTGCGGAGAAAGTTGCGGCGATAAAGGGGATGGAGTTGAAAGAGGTTATAATGCGCACGTGGGAAAATGGGCTGACGCTTTTTCATGGGGAATGAAATAACCCGGTGCTTTGGAGACGTTATTTATGAATTTTTGGAGTGATAGTTTGGGTCATCCGACGCCTTCAAGTAGGCTTCGAGTGTTGGTTCCAATGGACCATCCATGCGAATTAATCCGTTATGCATCCAGATGACGCGCGAAGCAACCTGTCGGATGATATGTGCGTAATGTGCTACAAAGACAATCGTTTTGCCCTCGTTCTGGAACTCCTCGATTTTACGGTAACACTTCTGCTGAAACGCCTCGTCCCCCACCGCCAGAACTTCATCAATGAGCAGAATATCAGGGTCCGTATGTACGGCTAGTGAGAATCCCAGCCTCATTTTCATCCCCTCCGAGTAGTTGCGAAGGGGAGTGTCGATCTTTTCAGCCAAATCCGGAGTGTCAAATGCAAACTTCACGATCGAATCAAACTTCTGATGAATCTCCTTGATCGTTAATCCCAGTATTGCGCCGTACAACTCCACATTCTCCACTCCGGTCAAATCAGGGTGAAATCCCGCACCTAGCTCAAGGAGCGTGGCGATTTTCCCGTTAAGTTGGATGATTCCAGAAGTGGGCTTGTATACGTGCGCCATGAGGGAAAGTAGAGTGGATTTTCCCGAGCCGTTTTTCCCGACCAGAGCGACCGTTTCACCATGTTCCACCCTAAAGCTGACACCCTTCAACGCCTCACGTTTTTCCACCGGATTCTTCCGGTAGAAATTCAGGATGGCGTATTTTATGGATGCCGATTTTCTATGTTGAAGACGAAATGTCTTGTGAAGATTCTCCACCAATATTGCATGTGAAGCGGTTTCAGAATCCGGCGCTACGGTCTTTCGATAAATTCCCATTTTCTTTTATTAAAGTAGGCGTAGGATGCGATAAGTATCCCAAAAGAGATCAATCCGGCGAAAAGCAAGGAACCCACGTTAAGCGGGAGAGATGGTCCTCCCACCGCCGCAGGGCTTGGCGGCTGAAGGAGAGTTTTTCGAAACCCGGTAATCAATGCGGTAATAGGGTTATTCATATAGAACCAGATGAATATCGGATGATATCTGCCGCCAATATGGCTGGTGTATACAACTTGTTCGGGAACATACATGATGGGCAAAACAAATAGAAGCAAGCTCATGACTATCGTCACGATATATTTTATATCCTCGTAAAACACATTAAGGCAAGCCACGAACAGCCCCACGCCCGTCACGAGCATAAACTGAACTATGACAAGGTAGGGAAACCATAGGACAGTCCATAGAATCGGACCTCGCCGAAAAACGTACCAGTAGAGGACAAACACCAACCAGGAAAGCAGAAAATGAATAAAGTTGCTGATGGTGCTGGAGAGTGGTATTATTTCACGGGGAAGATACACCTTCTTGATAACGGTGTACATCATAAGGATAGATTGGCAGGAGTCCTGCACTGCGGTCTGAAAATAGGTCCAAGGAATCATCGCCACAAGCACAAAGGCGGAATAACTGGGAAATTTCGCTGCGAAATTGGTGGCGTGCCTAAACGCAAACGTGATCACCGCCACCTGCATCAGCGGCGGTGCGATAGACCATAGAAAGCCAAGGCGAGAATTCTTATAACGCACCTTCAGGTCCCGACGTACCAGTTGCCAAAGGAGACCTCGGAAACGCCATAACTCGGCGAGTTCTTTGCTCAAACTTATCGATTCTCCTCGTAAGATGGATTCATGCAAATAAAATAGAACCGGTGTCAAATCGCAAAATTCATTTTATCGGATATCATTCAATAGTAACATAACTTATGAACACGTTGCTGCCAATTTTGCGATGGCTTCCGTCAAATGGAATAAAGTATTCATTGGAAGGAATGAAGCGGTGCCGCTCGAAACATCTACAGTATACAAACAGTATCCCGAGTTGTCAATCGAACGGGGTTCGATTCGTCATAAATGGCTTGCATATCGCAAGGACGCATTCACAGCTAACACCATAATGAAATCAATACGCCTTTTGATACGTTTGTCATATATACCGGTGTTTCTGCAGTACGCTCGTCTGGCATTTGCATTTCAGACGGTTCCAATGCCGCAATCCACGGAATTCCCATTAAGCTATATTCGCAACATAGCCATTGCTCCGGTTCGTATTGACGTTCGTGATCCTTATACGCAAAAACTTACCATGCCAAAATCCTTTAAGGGCGGATATGAATACTGGAAAAACCAAATGATCGCCATCCATCAACAGAGAGATCTGATGCAGGAAGCGGCGGCATCCTTTCCCCAATATCTTCAAAAAAGATTGCAAACCAAGGAGCATATCCGACTAACCATTTACTATAGCAAGTATCATATATGGAGGTCTGTTTCTTCCACACCCAATCGCCGTTCTCTCGGTAACGAGGTGACGGGGGAAAATGGATCTTCCGAAATCCATTGGGATGCGCTCGCGCAACTGGCGGAAAACACGCATTCGCAGGGAGCCGCCGCCTTCTCCATGGACTATTTTCACAACCCCACTCAAATAAACGACACTTTTTGGATCAGTCTCAAAGGGTATTTTTACAGATCCGATAACAAAAGAAAATACGGACCGTTTTATATATACGGAAATATTCAGTCAGGATTGCTCTATCTCTACACGAAAAGCATCCAGCAAGAGCGAACCATGATGAATGCGTCATTGGAGGAGTGCGCTAATCGGGTGGCGGAAACGCTTACTAGCGGCAAGGAAAATCCGTTTGCGATTAAAAAACGGATTGCCGTGCTACCAGCCATCGTCCCGAATGCGCTCACTATTCTTGATGGATCGAAGATAACTCATGCTCCTTTGACGGAGGTGAATCGGGAAGCTGATGTGTTATTCCAACCTTCTCTTGGTCCTGTGGTGACCATGATGCATTTAAGATATGATTTTCATCCCTACTCCAATCTATTATTATCGCTGCAAAACGCATGGCGTCCGTCGGAAGATATTGATGTCGTTCCATACGCCAAAGCTGGAAGACAAATGAAGGTAAGCTACCTTTTTATCAGTCGAATAAACGGTATTACCATCAAGTTATTGGAGCGTAAGCAAGCATCCGATAGTGACGTTGTGTTGCCGAACAGAGAAGTGGCGATATCGGTGGAGGGGGCGTTAATAGATCCGGTGACATCAAAGATACTGTGGAGGAAACACACCGACGCAGTGGTCGTAATACACAAAAGAAACAAGGATGAACTAACGAATAATCAATGCGCTTTGGAGGCGGCGATTGTGGCTTATTCCCAATTAAGCGCGGAATACAATACCTACCAAAGGAGATGGCTTATCCCCATTCCGGTTCAATAGCACAGTATTGCTAAGGCATGAAAGGAGTTTGTCATGACAAAATGGCGATATCATTCCATATTACTGCACGATTTGTCGCTGGCGGATTCTCGATTAAACGCGGAAGGAGAAAAAGGATGGGAACTTGTCTCCATATGCATGATTAATGAAAGCAGCGCGCGCGCTTTTCTAAAAAAGCGCATGACAGACAACGGAGCTGAACACTCCACGCAGGAAATATCGGCATCGAAGCGTCAAGATTCGATTGCCGACCGAACAAACATCACTCAAAGTTGAAAATCCGGAATCACTGTCCGCCTGTCGCAAGGTGCATGATTTTTTCCTGAGTGGCTTCCGTTTTCATAAGTTCTCCTGCAATTCTTCCTTCGTGCATCACGAGGATTCTATCGCTCATACCTAGAATTTCGGGTAAATCGGAAGAGATCATCAATATCGCGACCCCTTGCCCCGCCAAAGTGTTCATCAGGTTGTATATTTCCGCTTTGGCGCCCACATCGATCCCTCTTGTAGGCTCATCGAATATTAAAAATTTCGACTGCGTGCAAAGCCATTTGGCTAACACCACCTTTTGTTGATTGCCCCCAGAGAGGTTCTGAACAATTTGGTTCATGGATGGCGTTTTGATCGAGAGATCCTTTATGTAGTGCTCCGCAGTGGTTCGCTCCGCTCCGCTTTGAATGAAACCGCCTTTGGATATCTTATGCAAGTGTGCTAGCGTTATGTTCTCCCTTACACTTATCGGAAGTACCAGCCCCTCCGCTTTTCGATCCTCCGTAACCAATCCAATTCCGAGTTCAATGGCTTTTTTAGGCGAGTCAATATGAACGGATTTACCCATAAACTGAATTTCGCCGGAATCCATGAGATCGGCGCCGAAGATCACTTTTGCAAGTTCGGTTCTTCCCGCGCCCACCAAACCCGCCATTCCCACCACCTCGCCTGCGCGAACCGTGAGACTGATATTCTTCAGCTTGCCTTTTCGTGAAACCTTGTCCACCTTCAACACCGGATCGCCTATTGACACGTTTCGTTCCGGTATCATTTGATTGAGTTCACGCCCTACCATCAAGCGAATGATTTGCTGACGGTCCAATTCGGAAACGTTATGCGTTGAGACCAATAGACCGTCTCTCAGCACGGTAACCCTGTCGCATAATCCGAAAATCTCCTCCAGGCGATGAGAAATGTAAATGATGGCGATCCCTTCCGATTTCAGTTTGCGCATCAGAGTGAAAAGAGAGGCTAATTCATGTTCCGTTAGGGTTGCGGAGGGTTCATCCATGATGATGATTTTGCTATCTCTGGAAGCCGCCCGCGCAATCTCCACCATCTGCTGCTGGGCAATGGAAAGTCTGTTTACAGGCAATCGAACGTCCAAATGAACTCCAAGAGAATCGATGATTTGTTCCGCCCTGCGATACATTTCGGTGAAATTCACAAATCCGGGGAGCGACCCCGCAGGTTCGCGTCCAAGAAAAATATTTTCTGCTGCGGTCAAATACGGGGCGAGGTTGAGTTCCTGATATATGGTGCTTATGCCAAGATGAATGGCGCGTATGGGGCTGTCGAGATGAACTTTTTGTCCTTCAAGTAAGATTTCACCTGTGTCCATCTGTTCGGCTCCCGACAGTATCTTCATCAGAGTGGATTTCCCCGCGCCATTTTCACCGCAAATAGCGTGTATCTCCCCTTTATATACCGTAAGGTCAACCTTGTCCAGTGCACGCACGCCCGGAAAGGATTTGCATATCTGTCTCATTTCAAGCGCCGGAACCACATTTGTATCGCTTATCGCCATTAAAACCCTCCAGAAAAATGCCGCGTTTCGGAACTAAGACGGCGTACTATCATCAACGGGATTGATTCGGAGATGGATTCCACGATCAACCCAACATATAATATACAGAAAAACGGATTCTTTTCAAGCATTCAGGTGCCTGAAACCATGAAAATAATTCGGTTCTCTGGTGAGCCAAGTCAGATGGAAGTTCATATTCGTAATATTCGGATGGTTTGACAATTGTTGTGTTATGATATATTTGAGATATAATATGAAGGCGGTACTCATTTCCCGAAGGAATTTTGCCTCGAAATGGTTTCGCCGTAAGATATCAACGGGATATGCTCCATCGATTGCGGATACTGAAAACCCATATGCGTGAGCAACATTCACCTTTTCAAAGACGTATTAATGTAGAAACACACCGTTGAATTCAAAAGCAGATATACTATATGCAAAGTTGGATGCGGCGTATATTTTGTCAACATTGATTTGTGGATCATGTTCCATATAGGGATATAATAAGCAATCACCTGTATAACTCTAAAGGAGTAAAAATGAAAACGAAATACACTCTCACACTTGCCGTATTATTGACTGTGGGGCTGATGTTCGGGTTCAAACCCGCGAACGCTCTTATCTCGGTGGGTTCCAAAATGCCCGATATCGTTGTTCACACCACCAAGGGCGCGACCCTGAACTTAGGGACACAGCACGGATATGTTGTGCTGCTAGATTTCTGGGCGACATGGTGTCCTCCTTGTCGGATGGAGACCCCTCACTTGCAAGAGCTGTATAAAAAGTATGGCAAGGATAAGGTGAAAGTTATCGGCGTATCCATGGGGGAAGGCAAGGAAACGCCTGAAAAGTTCGCACAAGAGAACAAATTGACATATATCATTGGCTACACCTCACAGAAAGAGGCGAGCGAAATTGCCAACAAAATTCAGTTTGAGGGCATTCCCACCACCCTAATTATTGACAAGCATGGTATTATACGTTATGCGGATTCAGGTTTTGGCGAGGGATTGCAAAACAAATTCGACAAAACAATCAGTGAGTACCTAAGGAAGAAATGAAAAGTCTATCTGGTGGCAGAGCTTTCGTTCTTGGCTTACTCGTCGCTATCCTTTTTGGAGCTTTGTACTACACCCATTCCGATGGGTCCATGGTTAACGGATCGGGAAAGCCCGCTCCGGATATAACCATTCAAACGGCAAAAGGTCCGGTCAGCCTCTCCTCGCTAAAGGGAAAGGTCGTGCTACTGGATTTTTGGGCGACTTGGTGCCCGCCGTGCAGGGCTAGCATACCCATCATTGAGTCACTTTACAACAAATACAAGAATCAAGGATTTGTTGTGATGGGCGTGGCGGGAAGCGAGAATGACGGAGGAGCAAGCCTCGACAGTTTTATAAAAGACATGGGAATGACCTATCCAACGGGTGTTCCTGACCCGCCCAGCAGCATTCAGAACTATCCCACTGCGGGAATCCCTTATGTGGTTCTTGTGGATAAAAACGGGACTATTCGATACACCATGGACGGGTATTCCCCTGATGAAGAGTCTGATCTGAGCGGAAAAATCCAACAGCTGTTAAGTCAGTAGAGATGTCTTCATCCAATTGAATTCAAAGCATAAAGGTTTCCCCATGTCACTTGGCTGGTCTTCTTAAATGCGAGTTTGGAAACAATCTGAAATAAAAAGAGGGCTTGGAGCCCTCTTTTTTCATGCCCTTAATCGTTTCAAAGCCTGGGCGGCGATGACATTCTTTGGGTCTATTTGCAACGCCTCCTTGTATTCCGATTCGGCTTGTTGTTTGTTCCCTTGTTTTTCATAAATGGAGCCAAGTTCCAACCTCACATTGAGGAGAGTTTTTTCGGGGACATTATTCATTTTCAGGATCTCATTGTTCAGTTCAATCGCATCATTCAGCTTGCCTGCAAGTTCATATTGCATCGCGGCTGTTTGAACCCCTTCATAATCATTCGGTAGAATGTGCGACGCTTGCCGATATATCGGTAGCGCCTCTGATTGTTCGCCATTTCGCCCAAGCAAGGCTGCATATTGCATCAGAAACTCTCGATTCTTTGGAACATTTTTTGCAATTCCCGCCAGAAAACTAAACATTCGATCGGTTCGCTTGTATGCCACCGAATACGTTTCGTAATGAGTCAAAGCGGAGATATTATCAGGATCCTGGGATATCTGCTCCTCAAGATAAGTCCCCCATCCCTCCGGGTTATTTTCAGACATGTAGACATGCTGAATTTCCGTATATGCTAGTTCCTTGGATATCGGGTTCTTCACCAAAGGGTAGTAAAGATTGAGCGCGTCCTGATATTTGCCCTCTTTCACATAGATATCTCCCAGTTTCGCTGCAACCAACGTATTATCCTTTCCGATTTTTAAAGCGGTAAGATATTCAGCGACAGCAGCATCTGTTTTGTTCTCCTTCTCCAATAGCGAGCCTATCTTGATGTGATAGGATGCGTTGTTCGGATCGGCTTTTAGCAACTTGCGATACTCTGCGATGGCTTCATCGTAATGCCCCTCCAACTCCATTAAACGGGTGACATCGGAGGCGAACATAATGTTCCCAGGCTGAAGTTTCAATATCTGTTGGTATGTGGAGATGGCGTCATCATACTTTTTCTGCTCCTCCTGAATATGGGCGATGTACGTAAGGGGGAGGATATCCGTGGGATTCATTTGTGATAAAAACTTGTATTCTGCGATCGCCTTATCATATTTATCCTGACGCTCATAGATACCTCCAATGGATAGATAAGATTCCGAATCCTTTGGATTCAAAGCGATGATTTTGTTGTATTCATCAATTGCGTCAGGGTACTTTTTGAGCTGCTCGTCCAATTGCGCTAGCTGACGATACGCCGTGATATTCTTGGGATCCTTTGTTATTGCCGATTGTAATGTTTGTACGGCTAAGGGTGTCTTTTGCTCCTGATTGTACAATGTAGCTAGGGCAAGCAGGGCGTCCGTGTTTTTTGGATCTATCGCCAAGGCTTGCTTCATTGCCTTTTCAGCATCGGGATATTTATTCATGGATTGCTGCGCTTTGCCCAGTGCAATCCATCCATTGGGGTCTTGTGGCAGATCCTTTGTCCAATCCTTGCACACGGATAGAGCCTTGACGTTGTTCCCCGTTAATGAATACAGATACGCCAACCCGGTAAACAGCGCAGGAATGGGATGCGACGCGATTCCGGCAACGTAATGCGATTCGGCCTCGGCGAAATAGTTTCCCCGACTCTTCGGATCTTGGGATGTGTTGCCCGCCATAACGTCCGCCAGTCCCGCATCCGCCTGCAGACGGGAATCCTTTGGGGATAACTTGGAAGCGGCGCTGAAATGATTCGCCGCTTCTTGATAATTGCCAATCAGATAGTATAGTCGTGCTGCATTCACTTGCGCCGGTAGATATTTAGGGTTGATAGACAAGGCGTGTAGATAACATGATATGGACTTTTGAATGGAAACCGAATTGAGGTTATTCCCGCTCAAATACTGATACACCACACCGAGATTGAACCATAGAGGAAGACTGTCGGGAAGTTTGTCAATCCCTCGTTTATATGCGATGAGCGCATCCTGATATCTCTTTTGACGCTCATGAATGAGTCCGATGTAAAAATCAATGGATCCGTTATGCGGATCCAGTTTTTCTGCCTTGTCAAATTCCGAGAGAGCCTCGTCATATTTGCCCTCCTGCGCCAGGACAAAACCGAGATTGTAATGGCTTTGCATGTTTTTATCCGCAAGTTGCACGCATACGCGATACTCCTTCTCCGCCGCAGGAAAATCTCTCGCGATCATATCGCATCCGCCAAGCACGAAATGAGCCTGAGCATTTTTGGGGTTCAATTGAATCGATTTTTCCGCGAAAGGCTTGGCTTTATTCTGTTTGCCCATTTGCATATACAGTAATGCCAGTTGAGCGTAGGGATAGCTGTTCTTAGGATCCACTCTGCAGGCATCAAGATAGTATGAAACCGCCTGGGGATACCGTTTCCGTATTTGATTTATCAATGCAAGGTTCATGTATACGGGGGTTGCTCGCGGAGTAATTTTTAAAATACGCTGGTACACTTTTTCCGCCTCGTCGTATTTTCCCTTCTGCTGCAACTTTATCGCCATTTGGAACAATGCAGCCGCTTTTCTGATGGAGGGCGGAGGGATGGTGGGCGATTTGAGCTGCACCTTGGCGCCGGGCATGGACGTAAAGGCATTCCCCGAGCCGAATGAGAGGACGGGAAGCCAAAAAATTGACAGCATAATGAAAACGGCATATGCCTTATTGGGATGTATTCGCTTCAATACGGAAACTCCTGAACAATCGTTTATCGTCTTGAATTTTATCCCGCCCTTTCCATGGTGTCAAGCAATTTCCTCTGCAGATATTGTTATGATTGACGCTCAATTCATGGATGTGATATAATCCCCATATAATGAGATTACTTCCCCCTATGTGAAAAGAGAATTCAGTATGACATTTGACGATCGAGAAGCACTGAGATTACGAATCTCCCAATTGGAACAAGAGCTTGCTAATCGCAATCAGGAAATAGCTCGACTACAACGCGGCATAAAAGCCTCCGAGGTGACGGAAACGCAGGTGGGTATCACTGAATTCGAGGACACATTAAAACGCCTCGTGCAGCGCGTATCCATGATTTTGCAAGCTGAAAAATGCGTGATCATGATCTTGGACAAGGAGAAAGGTGAACTAGTCGGCCGCGCCCCTGCGTTTGGCATGAGCGAAAACGATCTTCACATGCTGCGCGTCAAATCCAATAGCGGGCTTGTGGGAGAAGTTTTCAGAACGGAGCGTCCGGCGATATTTCATGACGCAGTGAACGACCCGCGCACGATCAAGGAGAACGTGGCTTTATTGCACATTCGAAACGGGGTGATCGTTCCCCTTATTGTTGAGAAACGCGACGAGGAGAACAGGGTTCTTGACAGAATCACTATCGGTGTTCTAAGCGTATACAATAAGCGATACGGGGCGGAGTTTATTGAAGAGGATGTTCGTCTATTGGAGAGGCTCTCCCGTAATGCTGCCGCTGTCATCGCCAATGCTCAAATGTTTCAAGAGCTTGTGGAGGAGAAGGAGAAACTCGTCCATACCATTGAGAGCCTGTATGCAGGCTTGATGCTCGTGAATGAATCCGGACGAATCATGCAAATGAACGCTAGGGCACGTCAAATTTTTAATATTAGCAACGATCCCTCCGGCAAGCATTTCCGCGAAGTTCTTAATCATGAAAAGGCGCTGGATATTCTCTCGAGACTGTTGGAGACTAGCCCTAATTCCGGCGAGGAGGATTCCAACGTTGCGGAGGAGATATCCGTAACGGATCCTGAAACTGACGAAGAGCGGATTTTCCAGATGCATTCCGCACCTGTCAGAGGCGAAGACAATAAGCTGATCGGAATTGCGATCATTCTCAATGATATCACCGAACTGCGCAATCTGGATCGGATGAAAACGGAATTCGTCGCCATCGCCGCGCATGAGTTGCGCACCCCAATGACCCCGATCAAGGGATTCATCTCCATGCTGGCTCAGGATGAGTTTGATTCCTTCTCCTTTGAAGAGAGAAAGGAATACTACGACATCATTGAGCAAAATGTGGACAGACTGAACAGGTTGATCAACGATCTATTGAACGTTACCCGTATTGAAAGAGGCATCGCACTCCAGTTATTCTGGGAGGATGTTGATCTCACTGCGTTGGCGGAATCCGTATTTGAAGTGCAACGGGGAATGACCAACACCGACAAACATCCGCTTGTGGTGGACTCCGTACCCAGCCCGATATTCGCCACTGTGGGCAAGGATCAACTAGAGCAGATACTCCAAAACCTTGTGAGCAATGCCATCAAATATTCGCCCGACGGCGGTGAGGTGCGGATTATTCTTCGCGAAGAGACGGATACCGACAGTCTGCTATGCGGTGTTCAGGATCATGGAACCGGAATTCCGGAATCCGCCAAGGCGAAACTGTTCAAGCCGTACCGCAGAATTCACAATCCAAAAACCGTGAGCGTCAAAGGAACTGGCATCGGTCTTTTCCTCGTTAAAAACTTAGTCGAAGCGCATCACGGCACCATCTGGGTTGAGAGCGAATTAGGTAAAGGGACGACCTTCTGGTTCCGTATTCCCAAAACCCCGCAAGATGAAAATTCCCAATCCAAATAACGGGATACGCATTCGGGTGCATTGAAGTGGTCGCTATAACGGTTTTGAAAAGAGATTGTTATATCAGGAAACGGATATGCATTCCGATAACACTATGGAATTCAAGGCGTCTTATCACGTGTCACAACTTATTTTGCATGTGAAACAATTGGAACACGGGAAAGACTTGCCACTTCCCTCATACGCTACCGATGACTCCGCAGGGATGGATTTGTATGCGGCAATTGAAGACGTGCTCACAATCGAAGTCGGCAAGCGTACTTTAGTACCGACTGGAATTTGCCTGGAAATCCCCAGAGGATTCGAGGGGCAAGTCCGACCTCGAAGCGGTCTTGCATTGAAACATGGCATAGGAATGGTGAACGCACCCGGAACAATTGACAGTGATTACAGAGGCGAGATTGGGGTGATTCTCATTAACTTGGGGGATTGCCCATACGTAATTCATAGAGGGGACAGAATCGCCCAACTGATCATTTCACCTGTTATCCGTGTTCAAGTGGCGTTGGCAACCGAGTTGAATGAATCCGGGCGTGGAGATGGCGGGTTCGGTCATTCGGGTATTTAACGAACAAAATACGCGAACCGCTTCCCATTACCGACTTAGTCGAATGGAACATAACGATGAATTGCATCGTCTGCAAAGCTGAAATACCTGACGACAGTCTGTTTTGTTGCATATGCGGAGCCAAGTTGGATAGCATGAACGCATCATTAAGCGCCAAGGACCTGCCATCGTTGGAATACATGCTGGCTCAAGCCAATCTTCTTCGTATGCAGGCGAAGTGGGAGGAGGCGGAGAATAAATGCATTGAGATTCTTCGCAAGGATCCGAACAATTACGACGCCCATTCACTCTTAGGAGATATTTACCGTGATCAGGGGAGATATGAAGATGCCGCGCAGTGGTATCAATTGGCTCTTGACTTATATCCCGAAAGTCAGAAGGAACCTGAAAAGCTGGCTCAACTCAGAGAGTTGCGCACAAAAAGTCAATCTTCAATAGAAGAAGAATCGTCCCTCGCTTTGGATCGAACTCAGCGACTTATAGGTATCACCCCTTCTGTGTGGCTGAAAGGACTAACGGTCATCTCCGTTGTCTTCATGGTTATTGTCGTCGTATTTCTCATCAAGGCTCGCAATAATTACGAATATAACACGAAGGAATCTTCATCTCCATCACCGAATGTTAGCATGGAACCGGCTCAGCCGGTTACACCCCAACCCGCCGCCCCCCGAGTCGGGATGTCCGTTCAACCTCCGCAACCCAAACAGTCCCTTGTAATGCCATCGCTCCTCCCATCTGTCATGAATTCACAGGATGAAAACAGATTGCAGTCCATCCTTGCACAGTCGAATGTCCTTGATTCCTCCTATTCTTTGCTTGGAATTACTTACGACCCGCGAACCCAGCACGCCACCGTGCAGTTGTTATACAACATTCAAAACGCCAGCCCCTTCGACCCGAGTGCTCGGTCGTTGGCGATACATCAGTCCTTATCCGCCGCACAGGCTTTGTTTAAAGGCGATCCCTCCTTGCAATCCCTCACAATGGAGGTGAAATGCCCTACATCCTTGCAAACGGCGGAGCCGATATTCATCGGAGATATTCAAGCGGCGGCGGCGATAAAGATACCCTCAACCTCCCCCACCGGCCAACTCCTCGCATTGTTCAACAACGTTTGGCCGACATACCAGAACACACCCATACTTCCGCAACCGTAGGGGGCCCATTTTTAACAGCCCTTAGTTAATGTCGAACCCCAGCCTTCTTTAAAAAGACGGTAAATAAACCGTATGGAAACCACGGTAATCCATGGAAAAAAGACACCAGGACGAGAATAAGCGGCGGCAGGCGTCGAAAATGATTCTCGCCAATCCATTCCGGAGAGTCGCAAATGAAGGCAGGCGAATCGATTACCCTCGAACGAGAGCGGGGCGCAATTTTAATTGGAACGCTATTCTGCATTTTGATTCTATCCATCCTTCTAATGGGTATCGGAACATATGCTACATCGCACTATCAAAGAGCGGTGGTTGATTCCAACTACGCAGAGGCGATGGATGCCGCTGAAGCCGGTGTGAATTGGGAATTAAGCAAAATATCCGCGAGTGTGAATAATGCGGACACCTCATGGTCCCCCACTCAGGCACTTGGCAATGAGTATTTCACTGTGAAATGCACGAATAGGGACGGTGTCACCCCTTGGGACAAATCCAGCCCTCTTTATGTCTTCGCCGTTGGCAGTTGCGGATTGGCGTCAAGAACCATACGCGTTTCCGTTAAGGGTTATACCAACTCATCCCCGCAGGATTTCGCGGTATTCTCCATCGGCAATGGCTTGATCAGTACGTTAAACGGACATGTGAGCATAGCGGGAAATCTCGGAACCAATGGTTATTTGACCGTCAATGGCAACTGCGGCATCTCGGGAGGGGTGTCGTTTAATGGTTCCCAGTCAGGTTGGACAGGTACGGACCCTGGCACCTATAGCGAGGTTTACAATACCAATCCGGTCCTTTGGCCGACGGTACAGCAGGTGGCGAACCAAGTGACTGGAACCACGACGGGTATGAACTACCTTGCCACCCATAACGATAACAGTATGTGCTCATTTATACAAAATAATGTTGTTCTTTTGAATGGCAGCACGGTAGGCACATTCGTTGGAAAGCCAGGGGGGGCGAACTATTATCTTACCTCCCTGATTTTGAGCGGGAGCAGCAAAATCGCATTCGATAACACCAGCGGTCCGATCAATATCTGGGTGGGACCGCCTGGCAGCAACGGAAGTTGCGTTATCAACGGCGGAAACTCCCTTGTATCCATGTCCACCAATCCGGACAATGCTGTTCGAATATATTGCGATACAACAACAGGAGTCACGTTGAATGGAAATGACGAGTTGGATGCGGGAGTATACGCATACGATGTCACTTCAGGCGGCACACCTTATGGGCAAATCATTAACAACGGCACACCGACTGTCAACGGATCGCTCATGTCTAACACGGTGACATTAAACGGCACAGTGAATATCAACCATGTGACGGGATATTTCCAAGGAAATACAAGCACCATTGGCTATTACGGGTATGACAATTCCTGGATGGAAATCAACGGCAGATAGCAATCATTCCTCCTCAATTTGGCATCATACCAGTTTCGTGATGCATTCCACATAGGCGATTGCGTGTTTCTTATTCAAGGTTATCTTAATCCTTGAAAGATGCAGGGGTGACCTCAATTATCCGAATTTTGCAATCACCTATACATTCCAGGAAAGGATTGAATACCAGATGAAAAGAGCATCGATCTTTGCATTCGCTCTTGTGCTGCTCCTTTGCGTGACGTCCATGGTCAAAGCACAGAGCGTGACTCCCTCGTATCCTGTTGCTGATCCGGGATTCGCATACGTGGATGTGAACAATGATGGAATGTACAACCCAGCAGAT
Source organism: bacterium (assembly GCA_021811565.1). Lineage (GTDB taxonomy): Bacteria > Armatimonadota > Chthonomonadetes > Chthonomonadales > CAJBBX01 > DTKV01. Next base: position 27,220 of record JAJZOL010000006.1, read on the forward strand.
GGCGACATTGCGCTGACAGGAAGCAGTGACCTTACCGTTTTAACTGCGGCCAACCATGGCGTTTTCAACACTCAACAGAGCGTTGGGGCTTATGTAGCACCTAAATATCCCGCGAGTTTGATCATTCCGCCATCAGTGACCAATCTCACTTTTACGGTTCCAACCACCCTCAAGGCAGGCTTGAATATCGTCATTGCCGGAACGGTTAACACTCCATCTCTTAAACTACTAGGGTATGGGTCAGGATACCATCCATCCCTTGCACCCTCAAGCATCGGATGTTCCGTAGGCGATGATTCATGGGGAGGTCAATCAGGAGAGGATTGCAATCAAGGATACGGTTCATGCGAATCGATCCGCTCATTATCTCCAAATATTGGCGTGGAATGCCATCAACCCTATTATCCACTTGGAAAGATCGACTTAACGAATGGAACCATCAACTTCAATGATCATTTTCGCGCCGAGATCGACGGGGATATCATTGTCAACGGCGCAACCATTACGGGATTTGGTGATCTCAGCGATATCATGATTTTCGCCGGTGAGAAACTTTACGGGAATCCATCCACGAAGATGCAGGCGTCTCTGCTTTCATTCGGCAACCTGACGCTTGGAGCCTCCAAAGGCGTTTTCTTAAACGGAGCATCGTTAGGAAATAGTAATAACCCTTCGGATATGCTGATTGGCGCATTAGGACCGGTTAGCATTACAAATGGGAGTGATATCGCTACATACGGTGGAGGTAATATCACCATCTACTCTCTTTACGACAATGTGACATTAACCAACAGTGACCTTGTCGGCGGCAATATCACTTGCGCTTCGGCACGTAAAATGGACGTGTCCGGCTCGACTATTAATACAAACGGTAACCTTATATTAAAATCCAATCGTTATTTTTACAATTCAACATCCGGAGAAACCTCAGATGATGACGGATGTGATAAGAATCATTCCGACGAGGATGATTCTTGTCGCACGGACTGCTTCGCTCCTGGGGAATCGGTAGATGATTGGTGCAATCCCGAATCCAAAATCACCGCCACCAACTTCACTGCGACAGTCAGTTCAGGAGATATGAGCGTAAAAACTCCTGGTTCCATCGACATGTCGGGCAGCGTTATCACCGTCAGCAAAGGTGCGTTAAAGATTCGATCGGAATACGGACAAGTCTCACTAACTAGCGGTTCATTGGATTCATCTGGCGGAATCTCCGTATACGCTCGACACGATCTTTTGGCGGACAGTTTGAAACTCGCTGCGGATCAGGTGATTAGCCTGAAATCCAAATACGGAAAAGTCAGCGCGGTCAGCAGTAGCATCAATCCTTATACGCAGGGATTAAATGCGGTTACCACCACCGGAATATCGGTCAGCGCGGGCGAGGGCGGTGTGGATTGCGACATGGCGAAATGGATGATTCCAGCCTCCATGTCCTTCATATCGGGGGCGGACATTAGCGCCACCAATGGAATATTTGACGTCACCAATCCGAATGGAACCATCGCATTCACCGCTTACGGAGGGTTGATTGATGTAACCAGCTCCACACTCACGGGAACCGTTTCTTACGTCCCGAACGGAGTGACGGTGAAAAAATAAACCCGTAAAAGTCGTTCACCATTTGCGCATCCGGCATCTCATTTCGGATGCGCAAATATTTATTACCGTTTCAAACCATGAGAAGGGATTACGTGTTTTTTGAATTTATCTTCATCAATCCATTTAAAAGGTGGAATAACAGACTATATCAGATATTTTGACTGTTGCATCCTCTGAGGCGGCGTGGGGATTAAAAGGAGATTTACCCTAATGAAAACACCGGGTAACCGCCGAAAATTACGTCAAGGCGGTACTTACGTGGAGGTTTTGGTGGCGGGCGCGCTTTTCTCCATCGGACTAATGGCGCTCATGAATATATGGCTCTATTCATTCCGTCAAACTATATCCACCGATGAGTTATCCGTCGCGTACAACTTAGGCAGACAAGCCATGGAACGCGCCAAAATGGCGGGATTTTACAATTTGGTTGAGGGATCCACCACGAATTATTACGATGGAAACCAGAACCTTACACAGCAGGGGGCGAGTAACGCGGTATATTATGTCACCACCACCGTGACAAGTAACCCTCCAGGGCATCCCTTAAATGCTTTGCTCACTGTGACGATCAATGTTGGTCTGGTTTCATCGTCCAGTTCAACTCTTTACACCTCTTCGGAATACATGGTGAGAGGCGGGATATGAACAAACGAAAACGTGGAACCACATTGCTGGAATTGATGATCGCCGGAATGATCGCCTTGACATTAGGCGCGGGGTTGTTCCTGTTTTTCGAGTCCGGATACAATTCGCAGAGTTTTATCATGGATCAAAACAACAGTACTCTTGACTCTAGACGAGGGCTTGATTTGATCACGGACGGATGGGCGGACTCATCGTCAGGTGTGAGCTATCCCGGATTGCGAGGAGCCACCAGTTTGGCAAGCGGCACGGGGCCAAACATGTTGATATACAACTGCGTGGATAGCTCCGGAGCGTCTCATGTCGTGAAATATTGGGTTGACAACGGAAATCTGGTTCGTTCGGTGGATGGCGTTCCCGCTAATGGAACCGTTATCATTCAAAACGTCAGCAATATGTCATTTAATTATTGGACTTGGGATGGTAACTCTTGGGACTCCTCTTCGAACCCGGAAACCCCCGCCAACGTTGGCGCAGTGGATTATCAGTTGACGTCCAATGTGGATAACCAGTCCGTAGCAATGTCCGGATCGGTGAGGATGCGTGAAATACGTTGTACGATATCAAGCAATGGAGATGTGTTTTGATAGGACAGAGAAAATCCAAAAGAATGTGATAATTGACTGCTTAGCCCATGCATTCATTCTATTGCATAACTTCAGCATCCGGGTGAAAACAGCGGTTATCCGCTTTAAACGAGGATAAAAGTGAAAACGCGCACAATTATAGGAATCGATATTTCCACTAATGAAGTGCGAGGAGCGTGTATCCGATCAGGGGGCGGAGGGCCCCAATTGACAGGGATCACGGCTCTTCCCACTCCGCAAGACGCCATGGATTCGGAAGGTTTGCTCACTCCCTCCGTTTTGGGGGAGATTATACGGCACATCGTAACCGATCTTGACCCCAAATGCAATACCGTCAATATCGGAATCAACAATTGCAGTATGGTGGCGCGCGTAATGGAGATCCCACCCGTGCCGGATCAGGAGATTCGTGCTGTTTTGCGCGGGGAATTGGACCATTACCGAATTCTCCCCGTGGGTCAAAGCGCCTTTGATTTTTGCACGCTTCCCGATCTGCCTGATAAAGAGGAAGATCAGAAAACGGAACAGACGAAGCGCGTCCTTCTGATCGGAGCGGATGAGCGACTGGTAACGAGTTACATGGACGCCTCTTTCGAGGCGAGCGTCAATCTGAAATCCCTTGAACCCGGATCGATTGCCGTTTTAAGAGCCCTCTATCCCCAGTTAAAGGAGATGGAGGCGGTGGCGATGGTGATACTTTCCACGTCAGGCACGGATGTCTTTATTGTACATCAAGGCAATCTTCAGTTTTACCGCAGAGTGGATACGGGGACAACTGAATTAATGAACCAATCCTCCCCGAATCCGGAAGAGGAAGTGAAGAAACGACCGCAGCGCACCAGTCTTCTCGCTCAGATGGATGACCCCGAGGAAGACGTTCCCGAACTGCCATCCATTTCCGAACGCTTCAATCGCCAGGCGATATCGTTGCTTATGACGGAGGTCCAGAGATCCATCGACTACTATCTGCGGGAGTTTCCGCCGAACAGTGAAAAGCTACATGTGCAATGCGTGATAGACTCCCCCAACTCAAACGATTTATTTGAGATTATGCAGCAATATCTCCGTAGCGACGCTGAGTTGGCTTCCATCCAAAGCACTATTGCGATATCCCAAAACGTTCCGGAATTCGTAACGAAACCAAGCGGTGGAGCCTATTTAATCGCCATAGGATTGGCATTGAAGGATTCGGGAGTTCAATACTCCCAAGCTCCCGCATTGAATCTCAGGATGGGCGACAGAATTGTCACCGAGCAAAAGATCGCCCCGAGATTGATGATGCTGAGCTACGCTTTCAGCGGAGCCATGCTTTTGGGCGCAATCATCACTTCCATGTACTTTGGGATTAAAATCAGTGAAGCGAATCAAACGCTAATTCTCCAAAAAAATG
>JAJZOL010000242.1 GCA_021811565.1 bacterium
ATGGCCCAATGGATATTGTACTGTAACACGGCGTTTTCACCCAATTCTTTCAAAACTATTTGAGGTGTGTTAATGCTACTCCAATTCCATGAATATCTCCAAATATGCAGCTAATAATACCTGTTTCATGGATAACTGCTTCGAAACATGAGATAGTTGCCATAGCTATTGCATTTTGTTACCGATCTGTTACATAATAACAACAATTGCCTATACGTATAAGCACTCGTAATGCTATATCGTTATGGAAGGAAAACGAAAGGGTACATCTTATTGATGAAAAGACATGCATTTACTTTGATCGAATTACTTGTCGTTATCGCAATTATTGCGATATTGGCAGCGATTCTGTTTCCTGTTTTCGCCCAAGCCCGAGAAAAGGCTCGACAGATTTCGTGCGCGAGCAATGAAAAGCAGATTGGACTTGCAATCATGCAATACACTCAGGATTACGACGACACCTATTTCGCACGCGATTTCGCCAACAACCAAATGTGGTGGAGTTGGAGAGACGCCTGCATGCCGTATATCAAAAATTCACAGTTATGGTTATGTCCCTCCAATAACAACACGAATACGAGCGGGCCGAACAACTTGGATTCCTCCTACGCTATTGACGACGCCGGCGGACATTTTGACGGGGGGTACAATTGGGCGAACCGTTTCATGAAATTGGCCGCTGTTCAGGAACCAGCTTCAAAAATTCTCGTCACCGAACTGCGCTGGACCGGTTGGGATGACTGGGCTTCTCCTTGGTGGGGTTCCGGTGGTTGGAACTGGACTACTGGCTACGCTGGACATCAGGGACAATTCAACCTGCTCTTTTGTGACGGTCATGTCAAATCCATGAAACCCACCGCAACCGTCGCAAACGGTTTCAATATGTGGGATCAGGAGAATGATAGCACGGTGGTGGATTATTCCGGTCAGGGTGGCGGATGGACCAAAGTGGATTACAACGCTGCCATGCAGGATTGCGCATCTTCCAATCCGTAAGATCGTTTCATTGCATCATTCTCTTTTCGGATATATGAAGAGAAGGTATCTTCATCCCATCTGAATTTTGCAATGATCTCCGACGATAGGCTGAAAACAGAATCATCAGGACGGTCACCGACACCGTCCTGATGATTTGTCTCAGATATACCCATCATGCCTTTAAGCTTGAAACATCTTCTATTGAATGGAATTACATGCGCAGTTTCGCCATCTCCGTCGATAGTGCGGTACGGGCTGCAATGCCAAATGATTCCGTTAAAGTCGGATGAGGATGAATTGCCCCTGAAATCGCTTCCAGCGTCAGCCCGCTGCTCACCAGCAACGCCGCTTCGCCCATCAGATCCGCCGCATCTTCCACCAATATGTGCACTCCCACCACCCGCCTGCTTTTTTTCTCATAAACGATCTTCAGCAAGCCATTGTCCTGCCCGCTGATTTGGGCGCGGGCATCCTGTGCGAAATCGTAATGCGCCGCACTCACCTCTATCCCGGCGTTCGCGGCCTGGGCTTCGGTCAGTCCCGCCATGCACAGTTCCGGGGTGCTGAAAATAGTCGCTGTGTTGTGTTCAGGCTTTGGAAACTTTACGGGTATGCCGATTAGATGCTGCGCCACGGCGAGACCTTGCGCCGTAGCCCAATGGGCGAACATGGGCTGTCCGACAACATCCCCAACTGCATAGATTCCGCGTTCGGCGGTTTGCAGCGTTTCATCCACCTCCACACCATGACGTCCGGACTTCACCGCCGTGGATTCCAATCCCAAGCCGTGAATTCGCGGACTGCGACCGGTTGCCGCCAAGACTGCGGTGGTGAAAATACTGTTGGAACCCAATATTGTATCGTAATCTACAAAGACTCCTTGATCCCCCTTGCGAATACCCCTTATTTTACAACTGAGTTGCAAACCGATTCCCTGCTGAATAAGACGTTGTTCCAAAGCCAACGCTAATTCCGAATCCACGATGCTCAGTATGTGCGGTTCCATCTCCATCAGGGTCACCTTGGCACCCAGAGCATGAAATATCTGCGCCAGTTCCACGCCGATGGGACCACCGCCGATCACCACCAATTGCTCAGGTATATCATCAATATCCAGGATGCTATCGCTGCTGTAAACCTGAGGCAAATCAGCACCATTTATCGGCAACGCATTAGGCGTGGAACCGGTAGCCAGAATACACTGCTCAAAACTGATCTCCATGCCACTTCCATCACCTTGTGTCGGTGTGATGAATGCTGTTCGTGAGCCACGCAATTGTGCTCTGCCAAAAACTATTTGGAGGTTAATGAGCTGTGTAGCCTTGTGAATTGCCTCCTCACTGCGGCGCTTTAATATGGCTCGCTTGCGTCTCTGCACACGCCCCCAGTTGAGTTTTATCATCTCTTGAGGAAGATCGATGCCGAATTCCTGAGACCTCGCAATATCACGTAAACGCTCCGCAGTCTCACGGAAAATTTTGGAAGGGACGCATCCTTCGAATAAACATGTCCCACCCAGCCCTGCGCCCGCCTCCGCAATCAAAGTTTTTTTGCCCGCCTGTGCCAGAGCCATTGCTGCGGGCGTACCCCCAGGTCCTCCTCCGATTACCAGAACATCGTAATGATTCTCCATGTTATCTCCTTTTCAGATGCTTCAGAGTAAATCCACATTGTTTAAGGTTCCTTCGGTGGTTGCTCCATTTTGATTTTAAGTTTGCATATAGCCAATCGTGATCATTTCGAAAATCACATTGATATCTCTGGACTAATCACCCGTGTGCGTAGGTTAATCGGAGTCGAGACTACCCTCCGCCGCAATATCTCCGGCTGTGGTTGGTTTGCCCTTCAGTATCCACTCGATGGCAACACCTATCAGTGCACCCAGGATTGGTCCCGCCACGTAAATCCACGTCGTACCGAGATTTCCACGGATCAAGTCCGGCGCCAATGATCTCGCAGGGTTCATCGAGGCGCCGCTGATCGGCGCCGACCAAAGACCCGCCAAAGCGATATATCCACCAACTGCAAGCGCGCCATTGGCTCCAATGTTGCGCGCCCCTGAGGCCGTACCGAGGATCGTATTCACCAGCCCGGCGGTCAACACAACCTCCATGACCAGCGCTGTCGCATTACTGACGCCACTTCCTGGGACGGTCGCGCCCAACGCACCGGCAGTGCCAAACAACATCCGCAGGAACAGCGCTGCGGCGATAGCGCCAATCATCTGCGCCAGGATATACCCTGGCACCCTGCCCCAAGGGAAATTCCCCCGCGTAGCGAATGCCAAGGTGACGGCTGGATTCAAATGAGCGCCGCTCACCGTACCCATGAAGTAGATGATCGCCATCACCATGAGTCCGGGTGCAACTACGATCATGCCGAGGGTGACAGCGCCACCGCTCTTAGCGGCAACCACCCCGCCACCCGCAGCGACTATTACAAGCAGGAACGTGCCCCAAGCCTCGGCAAAAAGGCGACGCCACTCATGCGCCGGATCCATGAAATCGGGAGACATTTGTTTCCGAATCATGCGGTCCCGCTGCTCTTTAGTGAGCCTGTCAGTGCTAAACGCGGTCATACAGCCTCCATTTCCTTGCCGCATCATTTCTGCAAATTGAGCGGCAATATTCGCGTCTGTTTTTGTATTGTGTTTATCTATCCTATTCTTCTCATGAACATCACATCATCTCTTTGATGCCAGAGCGAACCCAGCCATCTGGTAACCGGGTAGCGTTAGAAATTCGCACTGCGTCGTAAACTGCATCACGACGCATCAAAATCAAGTCAGACGCCGATTACATTTCGAAAACATAAAGGCGCGGATGACATAACGCCATACAATCCGATCTGCAAGCCGTCATTGACAGCGCATTTGCATTTCGTGTTCATTGCCCCATCTGCCATGGTTACAAGCCTTCCAGAGCGTGAATGAAGTTATCGGGTCGCATCCGAAGATCACGACAGTTTTAATCACCGCCAGCATCGCTAAAGCAAAATGATCAGGTAATTGCCGATCTTTAAAACTTCATACTGAAAATGGCTTAGGCAATGAGCCTTCTGTATGCGTGACGCGTTCTTGCCAAAAGAGATACTGTCACCTGTGGCGGAGACGAGTGCGCCAATCCGCCCTATCGAATGATCGAACCGAAAAAACCGCATCGCCTGGTTGGCATATGACGGGTAATGACACGCCTGTCAGTGTTAATTGATACAGTTCCCATCACGATTAACCCGAGCCTTGACAGCCAATTTGACTTTCAGGGCATCGATTATACATTCCCCGCCGCTCGTTCGTCCCATAACCCGACCATGACGTTGGCGACAAACAACGCAAAGATGATAAAAATACCTGCCAATGACGAACCACTCTCGACAGGATTACAGCCGCTTAAATCAATCATATTTCCTCTTATGTAATTGCTACCTCTCTCTTAAATATCGTTTGATCAATGTATTTGTCGAACTGTCATGCTTGAGATGATGATCAATTTCCTGTTCTAGTTCAGCGATAATACGCATGGCGAGAGCCTTCCCAAGTTCCACACCCCACTGATCGAATGAGTCGATTCCCCAAATAGCGCCTTGAGTGAAAACGCAGTGCTCGTACAATGCAATGAGCTTCCCCAGCGTTTCCGGTGTCAGCTCGTCCATGAGGATTGTGCTGGATGGCCGGTTGCCCACAAAGGTGCGATGCGGCGTCAGCCATTCCGGAGTGCCTTCGTTTCGAACCTCTTCCGACGTTTTGCCGAAGGCAAGCGCTTCCGCCTGGGCCAATACGTTTGCCAATAGCAAATCATGATGGCGACCAAGAGGGTTAAGTGGCTTAATAAACGCGATGAAGTCGCATGGGATGAGCTTTGTTCCCTGATGAATCAGTTGATAAAACGAATGCTGTCCGTTCGTGCCAGGTTCTCCCCAATAAATCGGGCCTGTCTGGTAATTCACTTTTCCACCTGCAAGGGTGACGTGCTTGCCATTGCTCTCCATTGTCAACTGTTGAAGATATGCCGGGAAACGCTTCAAATACTGCTCATAGGGTAAAACAGCAATGGTTTGCGCATCAAAAAAGTTGTTGTACCAAATGCCCAATAGCCCCATGAGTACGGGCAAATTACGTTCGAACGGGGCGGTGCGAAAATGTTCATCCATCTGATGGAATCCATTAAGCATAGCGCGAAAATTGTCGGGACCAATAGCGATCATTGTTGAGATGCCAATCGCCGAGTCCATTGAATACCGACCGCCCACCCAATCCCAAAACTCGAACATATTTGCGGTATCGATTCCAAACTTAGCCACAGCCTCGGCGTTCGTCGAGACGGCCACGAAATGCCTGGCGATGGCGTCTGGATGTTTCAAACTCTTGAGCGCCCACTCTCGCGCAGCATGCGCGTTGGTCATCGTCTCAAGAGTCGTAAATGTTTTCGACGAGATGATGAACAGCGTCTCCGCAGAGTCAAGGTCATATGTGGCTTCGGCGAAGTCAGTACCATCTATATTGGAAATGAATCGAAAGGTCATGTCGCGCTTGCAGTAATGGCGCAACGCTTCGTACGCCATCACCGGTCCAAGATCAGAGCCCCCAATTCCGATATTGACTACGTTTCGGATCGGCTTTCCAGTGTAGCCTTTCCACTCCCCACTTCGAACTCGGGTGGAGAAATCGGTCATCTTATCAAGCACGGACTGAACCTGAGACATGACATCCTGACCGTCAACGATGATGGATTGCCCTTTGGGCGTCCGCAAAGCTACATGCAATACCGCTCGATTCTCCGTGACGTTGATCTTCTCGCCACGGAACATGGCGTCAATGCGAGCCTGAAGCCCGGCTTCTTTCGCCAATTGCATAAGAAGCCCCACTGTCTCGTCGGTGATGCGGTGCTTTGAATAGTCAAGGTAGATACCGATGGCATCAACCGTCATTCGCTCCCCGCGTTTTGGATCATCAGCGAAGAGCTTTCGAAGATGCAAATCATTTATCTTTTTGTAATGCGCTCCAAGCGCCTTCCATGCCGGTAGTTCAGTAAGCTGTGTTTCGATTGATGTCATGTTCATATCCTTTCCATCGCTGTAGTGTGTTCGTCGCGGTGCACTGCATGGCAGAATTTTGCACGGTGAAGCCACGCTTTCGTATCATTTACCTGCATATGATCGGTTTACTTTTTCCAAAGCCTCCACTTTCGAAAGACGGCGCATGAATCTTTCATCTCCCTTGAACCTTGCGTTCAGGAATATTGTGATTAAATCCATTGCCAGAGCAACACCGGTAACTCGTCCGCCAAGACACATAATGTTCATATCGTCATCCTCCACCCCCTGATGGGCTGAGAAGGAATCCGTAATCAGCGCCGCACGTGCGCCAGGAACTTTATTCGCTGCAACGCTTGCGCCGACTCCGCTGCCGCAAATAGCGATACCGCGAGCAACTTCGCCTTTAGCCACCGCTCTTGCAAGAGGAATCACAAAATCCGGATAATCATCGCCAGCCACCAGTTCATGGGCGCCGAAGTCCATCACCTCATAACCGATTTCCTTTAGCATCGCAATCAGATGCTTCTTCAACTCAAACCCGCCATGGTCAGCAGCAATGCCGATGCGGAGAACTTCCATTATGTGCTTGTTACTATTTCTTTTGACATTCATGGTGGTTCCTATTCCAATCATTTGGGTGGATCATCCTTTTTGGTTTCACGCTCCGCTTCCAGCCAGTCCTGATCCGCATGCCCATCACCGCCGCCGCGTTCCTGATAAAGTTCATACGCTCGCGTGGCGATCTGTGGGATAGGGTCGATTGATTTCGTTGCCACTGCATTAGGAATGAGCCGTTTAATCATCACGACCTTCATCACATCATTCACACCAAGACATGCGACAATGGCATAAATAAATATTGTGAGCGTTTGCCAAATTGGCAAGGGCATGAGCCCTGGAATATGTACATATGTGAGAACTGTTCCTATGAGTAAATTCGCCACGAGAGCTGATAGAAAGGTTTTGCTGGGAAGTGTCGCCCAAAACCAGTGGCGCTCCCGTGCGGATACTACGGCGAATACGGCAAAATACAACAGTACAAGAAAGCTGAAGGTGTGAAGGGGATTAATATCGGCAGCTAATCCGAAGCGCTGCCAGGCGATCCACAATAGAAGGAGCGTTTCCGCCACCATCGCTACACCGAGAGCCACCGCAACGGTGATGAATCCCCCAATATTCCACGTCTCCGGTTGTCTAGATGGCCGAACGTTATCAGTGGCAAGGGCGATCTTTGCGAAGTCCAGCATAAAGACCAGAAGCAGCATTACGAAAGCGGAAATAACGAACTTACCGGTTATTACGAACGCGATCGCAACGAAGCTCGCAGTTAGGATTGTCTGGCTGATCTTGTTGATGATCCACGTTAATATGCGCTGATAGATCGTCCGCCCCTGCTCGATTAACGCCACAATGTTGGTGAGACCCGGTTCAGTTAGCACAACACTTGCGGCTCCTTTGGCTACATCGGTTGCTGAACTGACGGCGATACCAACTTCGGCCTGACGAAGGGCGGGGGCATCGTTAACGCCATCGCCAGTCATACCGGTTATGTGTTTTGAAGCTTGCAGGTGTTGAACGACGATGTATTTATCCTCAGGATACACTTCCGCAAAACCATCGGCGCCCTCCAGCAAATCAACCGCTTCATTGCCGGCTTTGGCGCCTGCCGCTTTGAGATCCGCCACGCGCTTGATGTTGGGCAAACCGACACCCTGACCGATCTCCATTGCGACTGCTAATGCATCGCCTGTGAGCATTTTCACCGGAACGCCTAAGTCCTTGAGTTCGGCGATAAGCTGTTTGGCATCAGGACGTGGAGGGTCGTATAACATCACCAGTCCGAGCAATGTGGTGGCGCCAGTCTCGGGTCCGCGAGCCACCGCAAGCGTCCGATATCCTTTCAGTGCGGATTCATTGACCCTCGCTTCCAACGCTGTAATCTCCGGAGGCTGAAAGCCGCAAGCCTCCGCAATGGTTCTCACTGCCCCTTTCATCACGTGCAGCCTCTGGCCGTTTTGTTCGACCACAGCTTCCGTTCGCCTGTTTTTCGCATCGAAAGGCGCGAAGGAGATGGGTGTGACTGCAGGAATGTCATCGAAAATATGCCGTTCCTGTGCTGCAGCCAGGAACGCAAGGTCAATCGGATCCTGGTTGGCTTCCTGTGAGGCAAGCGCACCGGCAAACAGCACATCGGTTTCGGAAGACTTATCAAGCGGGATTACACCAGTGACTGATATCTTGTTCATGGTAATAGTGCCGGTTTTGTCCACGCAAAGCACATCCATCGTTGCTGCATCTTCCGCTGCGCTTAGGCGTGTGACCAGGACGCCATGTTTTGCCAACTCCTTCGAACCGAATGCCATGCTGACTGTGAACATTACGGGGAGAGCGACAGGCACCGCGCTCATCAACAGAACGAGCATAAGCGGAGCCATTTGAATGAGTGGAATGCCTCGAATCAGCGAAAGTGCAATCACCACAACAATAAGAGTACCGACGATAATGAAGAGCCAGCGCACGACTTTGGCAACCACCGCTTCGATGTGGAGCACCGGACGCGCTTTTTGCACAAGCTCCGTAGTTCGTCCAAAATAGGTTTGCGCTCCGGTCAACATCACCACTCCATTGCCTTCTCCCCGTCGAACTATGGAACCAGACGAAAGCACATCGCCGGGATTCTTGTCCACGTCTTTCGATTCTCCAGTGAGCGCTGATTGGTCCACGGTCATTGTTCCTGTGAGGAGTTTTACATCCGCAGGGATGATGTCCCCAGAACGCACGCGCACAATGTCGCCAGGAACAATTTCCCGGGCGGGAAGTACACTCCATTTCGAATCGCGAAGGACGCGCGCACTCACCTGCAATCGTTTTCTTAATGCTTCAACCACGCCGGCGGCCCGACGCTCCTGCATGAAACCGAGTATAGCATTGATAACCAAGAGTGCGCTGACTAATGCGAAATCCGAGTATTTTTTCAGTGCAGCAGATAAGATCATGATCAGTTCAAGCATCCACGCCGATACCCCCCAGAATTTTCGGAGGAAATTGAGCGCCGGGTGTTCTTTTTCTGCGATCACTTCGTTATAGCCGTGCTCCTTGATTCGGTTTTCCACATCCGCCTGAGTCAGCCCTGTGTCAGGGTTTACATGGAGCGCAGTGAGCGTGTCGGTAACCGACATAGCCGCAATGTCAGGAGAATCGGCGGTTAGCGGTTTCGTGTGAGATGATTTAGTTTCAGATTTATTTGACGTCATATGCATCCTGTATATCCTTTTGGGAAGCCCATTTCCAATTCCGAATCTCTGGCATATCCTGTCCATTTATGTCAATGTATCGCTTGTGCTCTATGAGTTTGTCCCGCATCATTTGCTTCAAATAGGCTCCTTTTGCTCCTATCTGGGGCTGGCGATCCAGCACATCCTGCACGAGATGGAAACGATCCATCTCATTCATCACCGTCATATCAAAAGGAGTTGTGATGGTTCCTTTTTCCTTGTATCCTCGCACATGCATATTGTGGTGATTGGTGCGTCGATAGGTCAGACGGTGTATCAACCATGGGTAGCCATGGAAAGCAAAGATTACAGGCGTATTTGAAGTAAAGAGTGAATCGAAATCCGCCTCGGATAGCCCATGAGGATGTTCGCTTTGCGGCTGCAGCTTCATGAGATCTACGATATTGATCACCCGGATTTTAAGATCAGGTAACTCCTGACGAAGGATCATAACCGCCGCGAGCGTCTCCAGGGTGGGCACATCACCGCAACAAGCCATCACAACATCCGGTTCGTCTCCACTGTCGTTGCTCGCCCAATCCCAGATACCTATCCCTTCTTCGCAATGGACTGCCGCCTTATCCATGGAGAGCCACTGCGGCGCCGGGTGTTTTCCCGCCACGATTACGTTGACATACTGCCGGCTTCGGAGGCAGTGGTCCATGACGGAAAGAAGACAGTTTGCATCGGGCGGCAAGTAAACTCGTACAATATCCGCTTTTTTGTTAACAACAAGGTCAAGGAATCCAGGGTCCTGATGAGTGAAACCATTATGGTCCTGCCTCCATACATGAGACGAAAGCAGATAATTGAGGGAGGATATATCCATTCGCCATGTCAGGTCTCGTGTAACTTCCAGCCACTTGGCGTGCTGGTTGAACATTGAATCAATCACATGAATAAATGCTTCATAACAATTGAATACACCATGACGCCCGGTGAGCAGGTAACCTTCCAGCCAGCCTTCGCATTGATGCTCGCTGAGCATGGAATCCAATACCCTCCCTTCTGGCGAGAGGAATTCATCATTTGACTGTGTGTTGGCGTCCCATTGCCGATTGGTCACTTCAAATATCGCTCCCAATCCATTTGATACGGTCTCGTCGGGGCCAAATATGCGAAAATTCCTTGGCTCTATATTTAACCTGGCAACATCACGAAGGAATGGTCCGAGCACATGCGTGTCTCCAATGCCACTCACACCGGGAGTTGGCACTTCAACGGCATAATTGCGGAAATCAGGCATCCTTAGGTCTCGGAGCAAAATGCCGCCATTGGCGTGAGGATTCGCGCTCATACGACGTTCCCCTCGGGGCGCAAGTTCGGCTAATTCTGATTTTAGGCGTCCCTGCTCATCGAAGAGTTCCTCCGGATGGTAGCTTCTTAACCAGTCCTCCAATAGCTTGAGGTGTTCCGGATGTGTCGCCGGATCGGAAAGGGGAACCTGGTGCGCTCGGAAAGTGCCTTCGATCTGTATGCCATCGACCATTTTTGGTCCCGTCCAGCCTTTGGGTGAATTAAGGACGATCATGGGCCATCGTGGACGCTCGCTGTTACCTCGGACACGCGCATCCTGCTGGATGTTTCCAATCCGCTCCAGCACTGTATCCAAAGCTGCAGCCATCGCTTCATGCATCAGAGCCGGATCATGCCCCTCAACAAAGTAGGGGATCCAGCCATATCCGCGCAATAATTGCTCCAGCTCCTCGTGTGTGATGCGAGCCAGTATGGTGGGGTTACTGATCTTATAACCATTCAGATGCAGAATCGGCAGAACAGCGCCATCCGTCACCGGGTTGAGGAATTTGTTGGAATGCCAGCTTGTAGCGAGAGGACCTGTCTCCGCCTCTCCATCTCCAACCACGCAGGCTGCGATAAGGTCGGGATTGTCGAACACCGCTCCGAATGCATGGCTGAGCGAATACCCAAGTTCTCCGCCCTCATGGATAGATCCTGGCGTTTCAGGAGCGGCATGGCTCGGTATTCCCCCCGGGAACGAGAACTGTTTGAACAGATTTTTCAGACCCGCTTCATCCTGACTGACATTTGGATATATTTCGCTATAGGTTCCTTCGAGGTAAACATTGGCGACCACCGCCGGGCCCCCATGTCCAGGGCCGGAGAGATATATCATGTTCAGATCATATTTATTGATAACACGGTTAAGATGCGTGTAGATGAAATTCTGACCGGGAGTGGTGCCCCAGTGTCCCAACAGCATGCGCTTCACATCCGATAGGGCAAGCGGGCGTTTCAGCAATGGGTTGTCGTAAAGATAAATCTGTCCGACCGACAGGTAGTTGGCGGCTCGCCAATAGGCGTCCATCTTATGAAGCATTTCCGGGGTAAGTGTTTTCGTGTTCATATTTTATCCTCAATTCTTCAGCATAAGCTGAGCACTTTGCAAACGGTGCGCGCAATCATCAATTCTTCGTCGGTGCGAATGACGCGAACTGTGACGCGACCGCCCGCTTTTGAAATAATGTTCTCATTCCCTGCATTTCGTTTTTCATCGATCTCGATACCAAGAAATCCCAATCCGTCACATATCCTGGTTCGAACTGGATACGCGTTTTCTCCAATTCCACCCGAGAACACCAATGTGTCCAGCCCTCCAAGCGCTGCTGAAAATGCGCCGATCCATTTTTTGGTCTGGTAGCAAAACATGGCAATAGCCTCGGCGGCGCGAATATCATCCGCTTCCTTTGCAAGCAAGTCCTGCATGTCGGAACTGGTTTCCGATACACCGAGCAGTCCTGACTCAAAATTAACCATTTCATTGAATTTCTTCGCACTCATGTTTTCAGTGCGCGCAAGATACCAGAGCAATCCTGGATCCATATCGCCTGAGCGGGTGCTCATCGGCACACCGGCGGTCGGGGTGAAACTCATGCTTGTGTCCACGGGTTTGCCGTCACGCACCGCAGCAAGGCTCGCGCCATTGCCCAGGTGAGCGAGGATTACGCGTCCCTGCGCCGCTTCCGCTCCGGCAAGGCGAGCCAGCTCTCCCATTAGAAATGCATACGATAATCCGTGAAAACCATACCTGCGCACTCCCTGGGCTTCGTATCGTCGGGGTATCGGCAATAGCCGCGCCACTTGCGGCAGATCATGATGAAATGCGGTGTCAAAACACGCCACTTGAGGAAGATCATGAAACCGGCGATGAAAAGCCTCGGTCAACTGAATCTCTTCCGGCAGATGTTCAGGGTCGAAGGGTTTAAGCTGACGTAATTCTTCGATCATTTCTCTGTCGATAAGTTTCGGTTCGCTGTACTTTGGTCCTCCATGCACCACTCGATGCCCTACCGCGGCTAATCCTTCACCCCCGATGTTTTCCTCGATCCAATCCATCAATATTTCCACCGCAACCGTGTGGTTAGGAGCCGTGATCTTCCTTGAAAAGCTATCCGTCCGGTTCAAGCCTTTCATCCTGAAAATGGCATCCGGCAAACCGATGCGTTCAACCACTCCCTCCATAATTCCATGCAGGGAGTTCCCTGTCTCGAAAAGAGAAAATTTAATGCTCGATGAACCCCCATTGATAGTTAGGACGCGTGGAGTAGTTATCTTTCTGTTTTCGTAGCCAACGATATTGCTTTTCACATTTCCACCTTTAGTCCGAATGAGGAAAGTTTAAGACAAGTGGACCTATAATCCGTGTGCAGAATGCTTCGAATACCCAAACCTTCCGCCGCTTGGACGAACATCAAAGTGTTTTCAATATAGATTATCCGTTCGGTTGGTGCCTGGGAGATGTCCAGTGCGAGATGGAAAATGTCCGCATCCGGTTTTCGCAAATGGACGAAACATGAAGATATGAAGAAATCAACAATTTCTCCGAGATTGAATTTCCGTATCCTATACTCATTTAATTCTCTCGCTTCATTGTTGACAACGACAATTTTCAATCCATAATGCGTTTTAAGCTTGCGTATCAACTCGATCATTTCCGGAAAGGGCTTCGATTGATCGAACATGAAATCTCGGAATTGAGAGAAAGTGAATGCTCGCTCCTTGTAGAACACAACCCGGTCTAAATACTCGACCATCGTGAGCTTACCTTCCTCATAGGTATCGAATGTCAGATGGTGCCTATCTTCCATCTCATCCAAATCAAGCTTGAATTCCGCAGCTGCCAGTTTACGAGCGGCATGGTCCCACCCATTTGTAAGCAACACGCCGCCGATATCCAGAAACAAACATGTAATATCAGTCATTGTCATCTTCCTGTCTTCATCTCCAGCGTTATTTCGATTAAGTCACTTTGGCGCTTAGGATATGCTTGTTCTCTCATTGCTTGCGTTCTCTTGTCCGATTCCCATTGCTATCGCCGTTATCCCTGCAACTTTTCCAAGCTGCATTGTATCCACTGCGGAACTTGGCACAATTACGATAGTTGAATTTTGTTTTAAACCCTCGTAAAGCATATTCATCGCTCTTAAATGCAACGCCACAGGATTGTTTGTGTATGTTCTAGCCGCCTCTTCAAATTTTTAAGCAACTTGTCTTTCCGAATCACCTAGTATAACCCTCGCCTGTCTTTCTCTTTCCGCCTGTGCCTGCATCGACATTTCATCCTCCAAATCGGAAGGAATAAGAACATCCTTTACCTCCACAGAAATAACATTTATTTCCCATGGCTTGGTACGTATATCAATTATCTTTTGAAGCTCACCGCTAATCATATCCCTGCCTTCTATCATGTCCGAAAGCATAGTTTTTCCAATATTATCGCGCAGTGCGGTCTGTGAAGCCCAATTGATGGCGCTTTGATAGTCGGCTGCATCCAGCGCCGCCTTCTTGGGATCCAGAACTTTCCAGAAAAGAACCGCCTCCACATCCACCGGCACCGTATCTTTTGTTAGAGTTTTCTCAGCCGTGAAAGAGGATATGATTACTCGCGTGTCTATCCAGTAATTGTATCGATAACAGGGATGATGAAAAATAGTCTCGGTCCTTTGATGGCGCGGAATGTGCCCAACCTCAATACAACCACCTTTTCCCACTGATCGGCGATTTTAATTGCCAGAGAAACAATGAGCGCGACCACAAAAGCGATAATTCCCACCCAAATCCATACCGTTTTTATTTCTGGCATCGCATTCTTAAGTGAGTATGCCAATCCTTCCCCAATGGCAAGAATCACAATGAAGATCAATGTTGCAAACGAACTGCTATTTCTCAAATGTTTCCTCCAAATAAAACGATTTGAATAGGATCCACTCTACATGATTACAGGAGAATTTGAGCGTAACAATCTTTTAATTCCTGTGATGATATGAACTGATTGATTGTAGGGTCATAACAATATGCCGGCTACTTTCCCTGGGAGGCGACTCAGGGACGATTATTGATCATTGGATGAGTGGATATTCACATCATGACCTGTGTTTTTCAAGATATCCCTAGCGGTGTTTAATTCATCCCCGGAGCCGTGAACCACTAGAAGAAACTTGTCTGCTTTGATGGAGGATTCATAATTGATAATGCTGTCCTTCGGGACTCCAACGCTATAAAGTCCAGCGCCAAGGGCGGATATACCTCCAATCGCCACTGCTCCCTCAAGCCCCCCGACGATTGCAGAGATGAGCGGACCGGCGACAACAAGCGGACCAATTCCGGGAATCCAAAAGAAGGCGGCACCGAACAAAACACCCCATAGTCCACCCCAGAATGCTCCCATTTTGCCCCAATACATCATGCGATCACCGGTATGGTAATAGCCGACAACCTGTTCCTCCGTATGATAGTCCTTGCCCACGATGGACAGTTTTCTCATATCGAAGCCCGATTTCTGCAACTCCTTAATGGCATTCTCCGCTTCGCCGTGGGTATTAAATATGGCAATCCCTACATCTCCGTTAGACATGGTAAATCTCCTTTACTTCGTGAGTTACTGCTTATGATTGGACTCGCGTTCAATTGATAATCATGGAATTAATCCCAACATATTTTAGTTTTGATCTATTAGGGAAAAGAATGGAAACATCCCTATGGCCGAAAACGATTGAATTAATATGTCCTTTTACATTCAGCACCAGCCATTCGAGGTCATATGGTTCGAGTGTCTTCAATTTTGGACGTAAGAACGTGAGACATAAGAGACCAACCGTACCTCCAGTAAGTTTGCAAAGAGAGCTCATTGCCAGCCTTACTGAATTCCCACCTGATATCCCTTCGGCGTACCATTGTTTGATGTGAGATACTTGAACCTCTAATATTCTCTGATCCTCAAGTGTCTCAATGAGCGCATCGTCGTCGCTATCATTGACGCAATTTAGGATTCGATGAGGGATTACACCTGCTTGCGAAGACACTGTTAAGCGATATTTTGCGAGCTTTTGCGAAAATTGAGGCAAGAAATGGTTGGCGGATATTAGGAGTGGGGTGGCTGTGAAAAATGCAAGTTGATGGAAGCAGTATAAAGGCGGAGCTGATATTATGGGTGTTTCCAGCATGGGAATTTGCTTCATTATTGGCAAGCTGACAAGGGGTTCCATTTCAGTAAGGTTCATGTCTGCGCATTGCCAAATTCATTGTGAATTGCCAGGTTACTTGATGTCATGATCATATCCTCAGCATATCGTTTTAACTCACATTAATTAAAACTTGATGAAGCCCCGCCTTTATGTTGTATTTTGTATCGCGATCATTTTTTTGAAATTATTAAATCAGACAATAATTACTCCCACTTTCTATACGGTATTGAGGTTGTGAATGTTACACTCTATCATCCACATACGGTTTTCGGCGCACGAGGAGTCCGCACAATGAAAGCCATCATTCAAAGTAACTTTCAACAATATCATCCACGTTTTCAACGAAACCAAATGATTTCCGACTTTCATATGAAACGATAAGCACTCATAGCCGGATGAATACCCATTATGAAAGCGAGAGGGGATCATCCACTCTCGCTTTCATAATGGGTAAGCGGCGATATTGAGACGAGTCTCACCTTCTGACGGGCGTCAGGCGAATAGCATCCGCCAGAACATTCCCGTTCGCTTTATTGCTGATCACAACGAAGGAGGACATTCCGGCTTTTAATGGGAACTCACCTAACGTAACCCAACGTCCGGCTTCAGCATGAGTGTTGATCAGCTTGGTTTTCACTCCCGTGGCGTATCGAACAGTGACTGGCTCGTTAGTGGCGTGATCCCCATTTGGATCTGGTCCGATAAAAACGCTAACGATGTATTTTCCATTCTTGGGAATTCCGGGTCTAAATATGGCCTTGGATGATCCGTTTCCCTTTGGAGCCCAATGTGCGCCTAAACCGAAGTTTCCTCCGCCGGATACAAAGTTCCAAGTTCCGATTAACTTAAAATAGGGCGACGATTCGCTGTCATCAACTTGAACAGTACCGGGCTTCGCTTTGGGAATGAACGGAGCCTTCCCCGCCACGTTCAGACCTACCTGGAGGTTAGCATGAGCGGGATTGGATATTTTCAACGGACCAGCCATGCGATTACCCATCACCACTGCGGATTCCGCCTTTCCGCTTAATAAAACCTGAGGTGCGGGCTTGATGAAGTTACATCCGTTTACAATGAGATTTCCTCCCTCCAAATCAATGGCGGGAATACCTTTGCCGTTGTTATCCCAATCCACGAAATTGCAGCCGGTGAAAGATACGGTTCCCGTTCCATCAAGATGGGCGATTTGGTACGCCGGCCCCCAGAAGGAGCAGTTGCTGAATTGCACCACTCCGGTGTGCGAAGGAGCCACAACAACCTCCGTGGGTTTCTCCCCTGCGAAGCTCACGAACTCCCCGTTGGTGATTAACAACCCGGGCGTTTGAGTCTGCTCCACATCCACCGCGATTTGGCTGGCGTCCGCTCCGATACCGACCAAATTTCCGTTCATCGCGCCGGTTTTGGTCTGGATGAAGCGATAGCCGATATGGTAACCGAATACAAATGTGTTGAAGACATATTCCCAATCCGTCCGCCCAAAAATGAACGCCTCGGAATGTTTCCACATCCAGTCTCTAATGCCAGACTGAGCGTCCCATTTCCAGAAAGTCCAGAAATGCACGTTTTGGATCCTTCCAATATCATAGCATTGATCCACAAAAATGCCTCTTCTAAGCGGCTGACCGTATAGTCCGTTGATAAAATGCCTTCCCGAAGGATGCGTGCCCAAATCCACTCCCTGATATGGGTTCACCAAAAGACAATCGATAACGGAAATGTTATCTCCACCCGCACAGGAAACGCACCAAGGATAGGGGATGATATGCGAAGGGTTCTGGTTTGGATAATAGATGGTGATGCCCTTCAATACGGAGTTGGTATGCATGGAAATGAAAGGTGTGCCGTTCTCCGACCCGGCTCCCTCCACTGCAAGCAGTGTGGAACCGTGATATTGCGAGAAAGCCGTAGGCACTTTCCATACACCCTCCAACGTGACGTTTTCCGGAATGGAAAGGTGCGTTTTTATGAGGTAGTTACCGACGGGAACGTTCACAATCCCCCCTTGAGGGGACAATGCATCCATTGCATTCTGAAATGCGGCGGTATCGTCCGTAACTCCGTCTCCCTTGGCGCCGTAATTTCTCACGTTCACCTGCGACAACGGCGCGTCAGCGGCGAACGCATGGAAGGGGAGTGCGCATGCGTAAAGCAGCATGGCAGAAAAAACCATTCGAGCAAAGACTTTCATTCGAGACTCCTGTAATATGTGCGAGATATTTTCTCGCGAAATAAGGGTCGATTCATCTTTTCATCAGTTCAAGAACTAAAATGCGCTACCCTTCCGAAGAGATGACCAATTCTAACAGAATACTTCTCACCCGATTGAAAAGAAATCCGATCCGAGTGTATATCGGGTATACCTCACCTCGTTCCAACATTAAAGATAATCATCTCTCCTGAGCGATCTCCTGCACCTCAGCGTCCGTGAGGGCACCGTCATAGACCCTCACATCCCTGATATCCCCCTTGTACCATCCTAACCCGTTACCGCCCCCCAGGTCGAAAACGGGGTGGACAGATTTAAGGCTGCGACATCCCACCGTCTCAAAGACACCATCCAAATAGAGCGTGGGCTGCCCGTCCTGGTACACCACTGTGATCTGATGCCAGCCTTTCAAGGGTCTGTTGTCCACTAATACCGAAGGCAGATAGGCGTCCGAGGACTCGCAGACGCTGATGCCATTTGTGCCGACCGAGACACCGACGCCCGCGTTATTCGGATCATTTGTCCCGCCATCACGCATAGGAGCCAACGCATAGGGCAATCCGCTCGTGCCGGCGCTTTTATTCCGCGTCCAAGGAATGATGGCGTCCTCGCCTTGCTCCGCAAGAGTGCTGATTTGATCATCGCTGAGTGCGTAGGGGTATACGCGAAGGTCCTCAAGTTCACCTTTGTACCACCCATACGTGCCGCCTCCCAAATTGAAAACAGGATGCACGATCTTATCGCTGCGCACCCCCACTTTCACCAGCTTACCATTAATGTACAGACTGGGTTTCCCATTTCGATAAGCCACGGTGATGCAATTCCATCCCGAAAGATCATGGTTATAAACCAAAGGTGAGGGGAGATAACTATCCGCCAATTCAAAGACGCTGACGCCGTTTGTTCCCACCGATACTCCCGCGCCTGCCGCACCGCTTGCCAAACTAAACTGTTGCGGGAACAGAGCGTATCTCTGACCTGAAATTCCCGATATCCCTTTGTTCGTCTCCGATGTTTCCGCACGAGCGGCTTCCGGATCCGCCCAGAAAGAGATGGTGAAGTTATTCGATACGGTGTCTAGTCCCGCCCCGTAGTTACTGAGAGAGACCATATCCTTCGCCCCGTCGAATTGAAGAGCCGGCCCGAATTTGCCCTTCGTCCATGTACATCCAGTGATCGCACCGATGGTTCCACCGGCGGAATCATTCAGAATGTCGCCCGTTCCCTCGTTCATCTTCCACCACCCTGTTCCGGACAGTCCTACGCCGCTGCCAACCTCCGGCGTCTCCGCACGCGGAGTCTCAGGTTTCGTCCAGAAGGAGATGGAGAAGGTATTGGATATGGCGGCGAGTTTTTTGGGTGGGAACGAGACAAAAGAGTTCCTTCCGTTAAAATTCAAGCATGGCGCACTTCCCCGTATCCAGCGTGCATTGGTCACCACGCCGTATATCTCTCCGGAAGCATCCTTTGCAAGCCGCCCTTTTAACTGATTCAGTTTCCACCACGCCACGGGAGACCCCACCGGCTGCTTACGAAACTCCACTGAGATCGAGTTCACATAACTGGGGTAGTAGCCGCTCTTGAACGCCTTCGCATTCATTTCGCCGGTTCTTCGCATAACGATAGGTTTGCGATATATCGGACTATTTGGCGTGGGTATGCTAGCGTCCGTCGTATACCGAATGGTCGCCCCCTTGGTTTCACAGGCCAGGGTATAGATGCGCTCCCCTGGGCGATATACAATCCGCCTGACCAACGGCATAGCGACAAATGGTTTCACCGGGCGCTCATTGTTATCACGATAAGTAAAGCTTGTGGGACGGAGAACCTTCCCTTTCGGTTGATCAATGGAGCCGAACGCGGATTTGCCTGGCCAGAGATAGAATACGTTATGGCTGAAAATCCCGCTGCCGGTCACACTCACGGGCAACGAGACGGTGCACGGCCAACGCGGACTGAAGCGAGTGTTGTCCTTGAAAATGTTGTTGTCGAATATGAGATTTTGCTGCACCCGATCCCCCATAAAGAGAACCGCCTCCCCGTAGCTGTCGTGAACGAAGTTGTTACGGAAAGTTACGTCACTCGTGGACACCTCGAAATCGTAGCCGCAGCCATCAGGGGAACCTGGATAATCACCAGGCCAGCCGAATTCATTGTTTTCAACGATATTGCGTATCCCCGGCGCCCCCTTCAGGATACCGGCCATGACCTGCGTGGTGCCCCATTTATCATACAGCCACGGGTAGTTGTATGTATATACGCAATTGACAATATCAAACCCGGTGGAGTAAGTTTGGCAAACCTGATTGAGACTACCATGTGAAATCGTGTCGCCGTCGAATAGTACTCGCCCTCTGACTGAATTGCAGAAGAACCCTTGGGTGCGCAATCCGATGCAATGCTTGACACTGATATCACGAGGCACGCCCGGCCCATCCCATAAGAGAGCCCATCCCCAAGGTCCCGGAACTGAAGGAAATGAGGGATTTTCTATGTCATGAATGAAACAACCATTGAAATGATAATAGTCAAAGTACTTCCTGCCAGGTTCGTCCAACCGTATGTGAACGCCGTTTAACGCATTCCCCAGATCCAAATCCCGAAATCGATACCCTGCGCCATTGATGACGCTTATGCAATCATCGGATCCGCCCAATGTACGATGAATGTAGGGGAGGTCTCCGGCGCCGTATGACCCGATAGTGACAGGGTTTTGAGCGGTTCCGCCCCCTTGCAAAGTGAGAGTTTCGTTCCATGCGTCGCCGCACTTCAGCAGAAGTTGGTCTCCCGGCTGATAGGTGGTATCTGACGCCTTCCCCAAAGTTTTCCATGGCCCGTGAGAGCCATTCCATTTGGGTGCGAGACCGTCGTATTGATCGTTCCCAATTGAGTTGCTTACGTAGTAGTTCGTCGCATACGCCGTTTGCATCGCAAGCGCTGAAACGATGACGACAATGATCGCAATAAGTAGAGTGATTGATTTCATTTGCTTTCGTCTCCAATAAGAACGGATTTGTCCGTCAACTACAAGGGATGAAATCATTATATTCCCATTGGATCGCTTTTTCATATTTATCGGTCATTTTCCAACATGACCGGGAAGTGTCGGTTATCGGTTATCGGGTTTCGGGTTTGGGGAGCGGGTAATCCCATTCAGAGGATTTCGTCTGCCACAATGCGGAAGTTCATTTACGCGACCACGTGGGGATGATGGGTTTCTGGCTCCGAGATTAGGACATATCGGACCTATCGGACATATCGCCTAATTCACAAGACATAAAGGATGTGTAGTGGGCTTCGCTTATTGCATGATGGGGGGATTGAGGTTCAACGTGGATGCACCGAAACGCTGAAACTGGCTTATATCAGACATCCTCAGTGATTTGTCAAGGACGTGCTAACGCCGCCCACTCTTAAGGATTTCGTATGGATCAACAGACCCGCGAGTGACAACGATTACAACGAAACGATAGAAATATAAAATGACACAACTGCCTCATTTCCATTGACACGTTCCGGTATAATAACATACATCTATGAGTGTGTTGCATAAACATAATCAGAATCAGTGCACATACAATATATTGATTATATAATGGCTTTAATATGTATATATTGTATCAGTGTGCGGTTCAAATACATATGTGCAACACACTCCTATCATTATTAATTCGGCAATTAAATATCATCGAATATATTAACTTTATCAAGTGTTATTTCACATATTTTATCATCTGTTGAATTGCAGATTTAATAGTATGTGCCATCTCATTTAAGGAACGAATATGACTGTACTTAATAATCGAATTACCCGTCGTGAATTTTTGAATCGGGTGGTGCAGATTTCCGCTGCCGCTCCACTCATCTCTCGTGTCAACTCGTCTGTTTCATATCAATGGCATCCCGTTGCCATCGGCGCCGGCGGTTGGGTGACTGGGTTTGTAACTCATCCTCTCGATGCATCCATCCGATATTGCCGAACCGATGTGGGAAACGCTTATCGTTGGGATATCAGTATGAACCGGTGGGTGCCAATGCTGGTGTGCAATGGCGGCAGAAAGGGCATTGCAGCAGACATCGTACGCGCCCCGGGTGGCGCGGGGATTGACAGCATCGCCATAGACCCCTCCAACAAGCGGGTAGTGCTAGCAGCCTTTCCGATCAGCCATTCTCAGGACATAGCCGCGACGACGCCATCCATTGGTACAAGCGTCTACCGAAGCGAAGATGGGGGCCTGACCTTTACCAAGAGTTCCTTTAGCGTGCCTGGCGAGCCAAACGGTAAATGGCGATACTTCGGAGAACGACTGAAGATAGACCCGCATAATTCCCGAATTGTCTATTTCGGCACGCCTAAATCGGGTCTTTTCCGAAGCAAAGATGGAGGTCACAATTGGACCCTGGTATTAAATAGCGGGGTTCCTGTGGGCGGCAACATCATCAACGTTCAGATCAGCCCTGGTGAAGGGACAGTGAAAGTCGAGGGGCAGGCTGCGTCTAGGATCATTTATTTTGCAGTTGGCGACGGTGATGTCTTCCGGAGCGAGGATGGCGGGCAGAACTGGGAGAACATCACGAAGGGCACGGGTCTATCAGGGCACGCAGCACAGAGCACACTGGACCAGCATGGAACGCTCTATGTGTCCGGGAACAATACGAACATGTATTGGAGATATTCCCGAGGTTCATGGACGCCGTCCGGGCATCTAGACCTATGGGATGGAGTGCAGAACGTGGCGGTTGATCCTATGAATGCTAACCGAATTTTCGTACTTGGCAGGGGAGGCAGCATGCTGCGGTCCATTGACGGGGGCGTTGCCTGGACTGTGGTCGCGCGCCAGTTCAACTTTTCAAACAAACTGGGCTGGCTGCCTCAAGCTGTACCTGGCTGGAGATCGAATTCCGGAGTCTTTTTCGACCGCGATGGTGAGCTCTGGGTGGCTCAGGGAAACGAGGGTATCCTCCGCTGCATGCCGTCTAACGATAACTCGGAAAACGAATCTAATCCAATCA
The DNA here is from genome assembly GCA_021811565.1 of bacterium. Classification (GTDB taxonomy): domain Bacteria; phylum Armatimonadota; class Chthonomonadetes; order Chthonomonadales; family CAJBBX01; genus DTKV01. The sequence goes on from JAJZOL010000242.1 coordinate 22,989, forward strand.
AGTGGAAGATCGACTCAGCAGGAATCGAAGAGCTATGTACCCAGGATGTCATTATTCCCAAAGGGGGCGGAAAAAAGGCGTATGTTGCGGTGAATGACGCGACCGGCATGGTCATCAGCGATCCGGCTTCTTTCACCGCTAAGTGGATTGGGCTGGAGACGAAGAGCCTTATCGCCCACGGTTGCGGGGTGGCGGCATGCCCTGACGATCCCCAATACGTGGCAATCGCTGTCAGCGATGCGCACGGGTATACCAATGATGGCGGTAAAACTTGGAAGCGTTTCGCAGAAATGTACCCTCCTGAATTGATCACCGGATCCATCGCCGTCAGTCGCCGAGGCGGTTGGTCTGAAGGGGCTGACCATATAGTGATCCTTCCAGCGAATAACCGACCACCCTATTTCAGCAAGGATGGTGGTAAGACTTGGCGACCAGGAACGGGGTTCCCGATCGGCTCGAACGGTGCTTTCCAGGGAGGACAGGACGGTTACTGGGGATATTTTCTCAAACAGCGGCAGCTCCGTGCGGACCCGTTCACGCCGGATCGTTACTATCTCAAACTCACCAGCCTTGGCTTCTGGGTCTCGAATGATGGCGGCGAGAATTGGCGGCGAGTATCAAATACTCTTCCCGTCACTCATCACGGACAACTTGACATAAACTACGCACTGCACAATGACCTGTGGCTATGCGACGGCTGGGAAGGGGCGAATGGAGGAGCTTTCGCGGATCCACATGGGGTCTTCCATTCGACTGATGGAGGCATCACGTGGGAGCGTTTGAAAGAAATGGATTACGCGATCACTCTGGCTCTTGGCATCGGTGTGCATGGGGGTTCGTATTCCGTCTATGTATACGGGAAGCGAGCCGGAGATGAGAGATGGGGTGTATTCCGTTCGACTGACGGTGGTGTGACATGGGCTCGAATTAGCTTCTATCCGGCTGGGATATTCGATCAACCCACCTGCATGGCGGCGAGCTGGGACACATTCGGATTGGTGTATATAGGTTTCGGAGGGCAGAGTTACGTTTTCGGCGAACAGGCTTAGTCGGGTATGGTGTTCCAGGAATCGGGGTTCGGGGATATCGGTGTTTGGGACGGTCTTATTAAAAACAGCGGAACTATCGATACGAATGGAGGCTGGCTAATGTCAAATAATGAAACAAACTCATTGCAAGCCGCATTCATGGCTAATATGGGATATGATTTTCCAAATAAAATGTTCCCGGGGAAAGTCTTTGGGCTCACCCGGGAAGTAATTACCGACTTATCTTGCACCGTATAATTTCAATAACTGAACTATGTCCATTCTTTGTGCACTTAACGCCAATGACATCGCAGTTTGATTATCACTATTGATAACGGTAGTGTTCGCTCCGGCCTGAAGCAAAGAGTTGATGATGTTGTCGTTACCGAGTATAACCGCATCCATCAAAGCCGTGTCTCCGCTATTATCAATCAAGTTCACGTTCGCCCCGGAAGAGATCATATACTGCACAGTGTTCAATCCGCCATTTAAGCTAAACATGAGAGCCGTTTCGCCCAGTCTGTCAGTAGCATTGATATCTGCTCCATTTTCCAAAAGATCCTGTGTAATTTCCATCAGTCCGCGCCCCACGGCGTACATCAACGGTGTTTTGCCTGAGTTATCCGACAGGTTGACATTAGCTCCGCAATTCAACAAATTCAAAGCTGTATCGGATTTACCCGCAATTATGGAGCATACCAAGGCGGTCTGCCCACTGTTGTTTTGCTGATTGATATTCGCTCCGTTATCCAGTAATATCTTGATCATGTCATCGTATCCCATGGTCGAGGCCATCATTAAAACGGTATCGCCATCATCGGTTTGCATATTGACGTTCGCGTTATCCTTGATGAGCTCTCTTGCGGCGTTAAGATGGTCCTTCGCCACAGCATATACCAATGCTGTTAAACCGGAATGATCCTTCATATCCACATTCGCGTGATGTTTATACAACTCTTTAATCTCATCCGCGTATCCCAGTGAAGCTGCAATCATCAGTCCTGTTATGCCGTTGTTCCGCTGCATGTCCACCTTGGCGTCATTGGTCAATAAAAGACTAACGATATTCGAGTGGGCGTTATTGATGGCCACCATGAGGCAGGTTTCACCATCGTTCATCTGTGAATTGACATCAGCACCTTTGCTGATTAACAGTTGTGCAGTTTCTCCGTATCCTCCAAATGCGGTCATGGTGAGTGGGGTTCTTCCCTGCTGATCCTTGGCGTCCACGTTAGCTTTACGTTCAATGAGTTGTTTCACGATATCCGTACGCCCGCCGATCGCCGCCCATAGGATTGGGGTAGCGCCCTGCACATTGTCTTTCGTCCCGACATTCGCACCGTGTTCCAGCAGCATCCTGACGATATCCCCGTACCCCTTGTAACACGCCAATATTAACGGAGTGACGCCATTGCCATTCTTTTCGTTAACGTCCGCCCCCTGCTTCAGAAGCTCCTTAACGGTGTTGACTTGGTTGGATTGAATCGCCTCCATTAACGGAGTTGTTCCGTATAAATCCTTTGCATCCAGTTGCGCTCCCTGAGATAGAAGAGAACTGATAGCCTCGGAATCCCCGCGCTTTGCTGCGTTCGTCAACCCCATAGCTTGTTCGTCGGAGAGCACCGGGGTGTCTTTGGCGTTGTTATCCTTCAGAATTTTCATGATGGATTGAAAATAACGCTTTGTGGCGTAATCCAATGCGGTAGCGCCTCCGTTATCTCTAATGTTTACATTCGCCCCTTTGGAAATAAGATATGCGGTCATCGCAGAATCGTTGTTTGTCACCGCATGCATCAACGCTGTGCAACCCTGAATGTCCCGAGCGTTGATATCCGCCCCTTTTTGTAAAAGTGCTGAAACCGCTTCCTGATGGTCATAATTCACGGCGTACATCAGCGGAGTCACGCCATGAGTATTCTTGAAATTGATGTCAATTCCTTTGTCAACCAGGTCGCTTATAATATCGGCTCGATTGTATTGGGCGGCGTACATCAATGCATTCGCGCCCCTATTATCGGTAACCTTCAAATCCGATCCCTTTGATGCGAGAAGATCAATCACGTTTTCATGGTCATATCTGACCGCATACAGCAATGCGCTTGCTCCCTTGTTATCCATCTGATTGATATTTCCGTTCTTTGAAATAATCATCTCCGCCACTTTTGGATAGCCGCCGATCGCCGCCCACATCAAAGCGGTTGAGTTGTCAATGTCCGTTGCGTTGGGGTTTGCATTGCTGTTCAATAGAAGTTCTGCTATATCCCCATGACCGTTCCTTGCCGCATACATCAAAGCGGTATCGGAAGCGGTGTCTTTCGCGTTGACATTAGCGCCTGAATCTATCAGGGATTTTGCGATGTCCGTATAACCGTCCCGTGCAGCCCACATCAATGCGGTTACTCCGTTTGAGTCGCTTGCATTCGCATCCGCGCCTTTGGATAGCAAATCCCTCACCGATTTGACATTTCCCTCTTGGGAAGCCGTGATCAGCATTCCGTCCGAACTTGCATCCATGGAGAGGCATCGATTCTGCACGGTCAAAGTGATGATTGCAATAAGCCCACAAGACGCAGCGATTTTCCAATACCTGATAACGGATTGACTTTTTGCCATAACGTTCCATCCTTTTGATGATTGAATATCGTGAATCACACTCAGGATGATATATCTATTTTGAATCGCATATCCGGAAAGGCGAACGCGAAAAACTTCGAAATATTTTATGTTTTTAGATGGGAATTTAGTGTTGGGGAATCGTAGGGCAAGTACGCTGTTTCACGATGGAAGTCGAGGTGATTGGGGAAGCGCAAAATAGAGAAGACCGTGGAATTGCGCAAATGAGGAACGCATTTCACCTCTCGGATTGACGTTCTCTCATGGGGGTTTCCATTTGTCAAGCATATGGACACCGCTGCGAAGTACATAAGATACACGGATGACCCAAAAAGCACAAAAAATGTGACAGTCCAAGATTCGGATCGTCACATGCTTATTAAAAAAGGTAGGAGATTTTACGCTCATTGCGAGCATGATAGGTATTTTTATGGAGCTGGGGGGACTCGAACCCCCGACTTCATCGATGCGAACGATGCGCTCTGCCAACTGAGCCACAGCCCCATATACGCCATAGTATAGCACACATCCTCCGTCCGTGGCAAGAGCGGTAATAGCCGGAAGAAGGGCTCAAACCTCGAACGCAGGAGGCTCCAAACCCAGCAGATTACGCACAAAAAGATCAATCCGCTTGCGCTTGCCATAAGGACAATCCCCGGCGCCGTGATTCATTCCCGGAAAGTCGATCATCTCAAAATCCTTGCCCGCCTTGATGAGCGCATTCACCACCTGCATGGAGGAGGCCGGGTCCACGTTCGTATCCACCTCCCCGAACGTTATCAGCAACTTGCCTTGCATTTTGTAGGCGTTCACGACGTTGGAACTCTCCGCGTATTGCGGTCCGACAGGCCACGACATCCAGAGTTCATTCCACCATATCTTGTCCATTCGGTTATCGTGACATCCACTGTCAGCATGTGCGACCTTGTAAAATTCAGGGTGAAATATCAACGCCCCCAAGGCGTTTTGCCCGCCTGCGGAGATGCCCCATATACCCACATGTTCCGTATCCATGTTCGGAACCACCTTTTTCGCCGCCTTAATCCACGGAATTCTGTCTGGAAACCCGGCATCCTTGAGGTTTTTCCAACAAACATCATGGAAAGCCTTGGATCGGTTTGAAGTGCCCATCCCATCGATTTGAACCACAATGAATCCGATTTCAGCAACAACCTGCTGATAATAGTAGGAGTTCCAGTTTTTGGGCACGTAGGAGTCCTGTGGCCCCGCATAAATATTCTCAATGACCGGATACTCAATGTCAGGCGAGTAGTGTAGCGGCTTCCAGATCACCCCGTAAATATCCGTTACGCCATCCCTTCCTTTTGCGGTGAAACGGATAGGAGGCGTCCATCCAGTCTTATAAAGTTCCTTGGCGTCCGCCTTTTCCAAGAGACATATCAGTTTGCCATCCCTGGCGTCTCGGAGTTCTGAAACAGGCGGCAAGTCTACGCGAGAATAGGAATCCACGAAATACCGCCGATCCGGCGAATAGGAGACGGTGTGGGTGCCATCACCGGAGGTCATAACGGTTAATCCCACGCCATCAAAACCGATTCTGCAATAGTGAATGTAATAAGGGTCCTGTTTGGAATGTATGCCGCCAGCCCGAAACCATATCTCCCGTTTATCGTGATCGACTTTGTCCACTCCGCGTACGACCCACTCGCCTTTGGTGATCTGATTTTTCACTATTCCGGTGCGTGAATCGTATAGATAGAGATGGTTCCAACCGTCCCGCTCGGACATCCAGATGATCTCATCGGTCTCCGGCAGATATTCGCAAAAGTACTTTCCCGCGTAATCGAAAAAGGTTTTGCATTCCTCGTTGACAATCGCTTGGACATATCCAGTCTTGGCATCAACGCCGATTACACGCATCACCTGATGCCCGCGTTGGTTGTAAACAAACGTGAAACGGCTTGAATCCGGCTCCCAACGAACCTCCGTGATCGACCACGGATTGTAGAAAAGAGTGTCAATGATCGGAATCTCTTTCGCCGTCGTCACATCAAAGAGATGGGGTTTGATGATCGGAATCTTATCGCCGGGCTTAAGATAGTAAATATGGTGAAGAATAGGCTGGACTTGATTCGGAGGCGAGGATTCCACGAAATAGACCTCATGATCCTCCCCGGCTTCCGTTCGAAGCGCGACAATACGACTTGAATCCGGCGACCACTGAAAATCCGCCCCATAGCTGTTATTTTGAACGCCGTCGGTGGAGAGTTGCGTTTTGATTTTCGTGGTCGTATTCTGAATCCAAAGATTATAGTCCTTGATGAATGCGGACCATTTTCCGTCGGGCGATAGCGTTCCCTCGATGCCCGGGGGGTTGGAAGTGCTGGCGGGAGGAAGAGGGGGTAGTTTGCCATCGATAATCGCCAACCCTGGATCTGCCGTCGCTTCGAAGACCCCGAGCATTTTGCCGGACTTATCCGTAACAAGCCACATATGTCCTGCATAGGAGTTCTGTTTTCGCCGTCCACCCGAGGGAATGGAGCCGTATTCCACCTTTTGCCCCTCAGAATTAATCCAATACAACACTGCATCCTCGTCGGTTTTGTTCAGGAAGGTGATCGTGGTATTGGCTCCCGTATTGTAAGAGGCATGCGGATCCCTTCCGCAGGGGATGGCATGCAATGGCGGGGGGATATCCGGCCGTTCCTTGATAGCATAGGTGGCGAGATCGCACTCCAAGGTTCGTTCATCAACGGAGAGCAGCACGGCGGACATGTTGTTCTTGAACTCAATTCCCTCAACCGGCAGCTTGTTCGGCTGAATTTTGCTGCCCAGCGTTTTGGAAAGCGCCGTAGCAAGGCGTTTATGGTCGAATGCAGGACTGCGGCGTGCGTTGACCGTATCCACGAGCATAAACTCCCTGCCATCGTCAGGTAGTTCGTTCTTGTACCAAAAAAGGTTATTATCGGAAAACCAGTGCGGAAAAACACGAGTCTTGAAAACTTTGTTCTGAAAGAGCGATGACAGTTCTTGCGCTCGGGAATAGTTCTCAGCTAAATCTTCTTGTTTCACATAAGCGAAAGTGAGGGGTAACATCAGCAAAAAAAGATGGAAAGGCGTGGAGGCAAAGGCTAAATGAAACATATGTCACCTGCGATACTGGAGGCGCCGAGCGGAATCGAACCGCTGAATAAAGGTTTTGCAGACCTCTCCCTTAGCCACTTGGGTACGGCGCCATTGACGAAATATTCTATCCCATATCATAGACTAAAGTCAACCACTTAAAGTGAACAAAGCCCTGTATTTACACCTATCCGAGCGATACGAAAAAAAATCTCATCGAATTAGACACAAAATGGATCTTTATGCGTCTAAAACTATGGATGAGAACAGTTAAGCAGTGCGAAATCCATCACTGCCCTAAAATGTTCCGCAATAGTATTCGAGGCGATAAGATGAAGCGAACGGTATCCGCTCCTATCCAGATAAAAATGGCTGGGATGCTTATTTTCGCGTGTTTCGTGCTGACGCGCACATTGTTCGCGTCCGCGGATACGCCATTTAATTTCACCTCCGATACGGCTTCTCAATTCGGCGAATTGGCTGCAACGGACATATTCATCGGCAAGGGTGTCACAGGCCCTTACCTTCTCACATGGAAAGGGATTGTACCCGGAAGCGAGAAGGTGATGCGGAACTCCACGCAACAGGAGCCCTCCAGCGATTATCGAATCGACGACACGAACGGGGAGATATTCTTCACCACGCCGCTCGGAACGAATGAAATCGCAAGAGTGGACTATCTCTATACGCCGGGACAATCCACCGTAAATGCATCTTCAAAATCCAATCCTATCACATTCAATCTGTTATCCAAACTGCAGGGGAATCTGGTATTGAACGCAGTTCTTCAGCCATCCGATATGGGGGGAGCCGGATCCGTTGCAACGTCTCCAAACCCGTTGGATTTTTCATTGAGCGCCAAGTCCCAATTAACACAAGGATCATCACTGCAGAGCGCATTGTATTTGGATACGAGAGGAGGGGACCTGTTGCAAAGATCCGGTTTAAGTTTGGATCAATCCAACAAAACGTCCATTGGCTCCTTCAATTTCCATTTTGCGCGGGGCGGCGCGAATTTTTCGCCGAACTTTCCCACCAGCGTTGCACCTGGCTCGCAAGTGATGGAGGGTACAGCAAACTTCAATCCGGTGTTTGGAATCAAAGCCGCAGCATCCTATGCGCAGACGAATCAACTTACCGATACAGGCATTGGGAATAAGCAAACCACGCTTCATGAAAACTTAACGGGAAATTACAAGACCGGCACGCTGTTCAGTCTCATGAACACGCAGACATATGTGGATCCGGCGGATTCCTCGAAACTATCCGAAATGGAGAACAATCTGCATCTATCCCAGCGATTGGGATCTGCGTCTAACCTAGATTTCGTTCTGGATTGTGTAAGCCAAAGGCAAGGGGGAACGTCATCGCAGTCAAATATGTCGACTCTTTCATTCACAACACAACCATCGAAGATCATTACACTTAGCGGGTCGTGGTTGAACTCGTTCAACGCGCCAAACGGATCCAACGACACGAAGCTCAATCTCGCAGCGGATCCATCCAAGCAGTTAAACGTATCCGTTTCAACGGAGGATAGCATCCAAGGGACGAGTTCATTTCATAATCGCCAGCCAAGTTGCACCTCCATTTGG
>JAJZOL010000131.1 GCA_021811565.1 bacterium
CGAAACTTACTATGCGTTGCCAGTATAAGCGAAATATTACGATACGCCCTACCCCCAGTATCAGTAAATAGATAATAAGGGGTGATCCGAATACGATTAAATCACTCCAGTATGAGAAATCGAGGGGAGTAAGATAAACGCTCATAAGATTAAATTCGAATAGCATCATCAGTAATGGAATCAGAAATACGATCATCACACATAATAATAGGAATGTGCCTATTATCAGAGATATTTTGATATTCCATTTCATTTTCAATCCTCTTCTCTCGTTAAAACGCCTAAGGCTATTTCCGATATGCGAGGGTAGCACGTAATTAAATAGATAGGTTAAAATTGAAAAACAGGATAATGGGATAATATCCGCTATGCAAACTGCGAAAAATATTCGCATTCAATAACCACCTCCCCTTGCTAAAACCCATTTCTTTCTCAAAATAAATCTGTCGTTCAGAGTGCCCCCTCAAACGATCCTTGAATGAAACGCCAAACATCTGGCCAATCTAGTTGCTTTATCCATAACATTGCCGCGCCAGCGCCTGCGATCACGCCCACGCCTTCGACATTAGGCCCCATCGTCACTTTGCCGAAACCGGGAGAGTCAGACCCAACGGTTACAGGGATTTGATTTTCCAAATAAGATGAGTAAGGTAATCGGCACGATTTCCCGTTTGGAGGACAGTTCTTGGGAACAGGCAGTTTTTTATCCTTCAGAATATCCACAAGTTGGTCAAGAGCCTTGTTCGCGATAATGCAATAGGGAATCTTGAATTGCATTAATTCATCAATCGCTTCCGCATCCTCCTTTATATTGCTTAGCCAACTATGTATTTTGAAATATTGTTCCGCTCGGTCACGATTATCAGGCTTGATCCCCGAGCACTTCCATAAGGACATAACATATTCTTTCAACAGTTTCCGTAACGCATTTTCAACCGCCTGGCATCTTTCCTCGTGTGTTTTCATATTTGAACCGGGATCAAATAATCGCAACAATCGGGGATCAAGAATTTTGTGATACATATACCAATTTGGATCATTTCCAGGGGTGGGGTATCCCGAATGCAAAGTTGCCAAGCCATTCGGATCGATCCAGCTCACCGGTCCGTTTCCAACATACCGATACAAATTCCAATCCCTCCGTCAAACCCCAGCGGATCCCTGCTCATCCACCTCCCCATATCCGTCCTCAGATGCCTCGCCCGCACATACAGCCTCTCCGCCTCGTCCCGCCAGTAGCCGACCTTGCCTCCGAAGCGAAGCGAATTGACGGTGGCGCCGGAAACCGCCAACTCCTCCACGAACGCCTTGTAGAGATAGCCGTCCGTGACCGCTCCGGCGGGGGAGACCAGAATGCGCGTGTTGGCTTGCTGGTCGAACCCGTAAAAGCTGGAAACTCCGCCTCTTTGCTCCGAGGCAAGCCCGCCCCACACGCCCGGGAAGTCCGTGTAGTGAGCCTGGGTTACCAGATTCCCATCCGTCTCTATAAGCACGTTCTCGCGGTCCCTTACATAGTGAATGATTCCGGATGAGTTAAACTTCCGTTTTAGAAACAGACTATTGCAATTTTATGGATTTCACATCTCCCCCCTTCATAACAATCCATAATGTTTCGCCGGAAATTGCACACGCCCATCGGTAATGCTCAACTTCACCTGGTATGGAATGCACAGACCCTATAAAGATACCGCCGTTACGATATTTCGCCCGAAAAGCCTCAATCACGGACTTGGTTCCTAATCCGTTCGAATCTGATAATGACCGTACAATTACCACGCCATCGTGGTCATATATAATCCAATCCGTTACGGACACTCCCTTGTGACGTGACTCGGCGTTTTTCAAAAATTCGGCGGAAACCAAGCGCTTGCCATCCCATCGATTCAACCAAATTCCGCTGATGCTATCATGAACGCTCCATAACACCTCGGGCGAACCATTCCAAATGATATATCCTGAGAGAAACATGTTACTTGTAGTTTGAGACACTCGGCTGAGCTTTCCACGGGAATCCACGTCGTAATAACGCCAAGGATGAGCATGACCCTTTGAAAGATCTTGAGCGATTAACACTTTGGATTTTAAAAATCCACCAACCTGAAATCCGCAATATGATAAACCCATTCTCTCAAGCAGTCGATGATTCCAATCGGGGGCGGCGTGTGTGCGCCAGAACTTGGCGGGGAGAAATACGGATGGGTGCGAGTCACCCGCTATAATCCGCATTAAATCCCCGTTCCTATTAAAATAATACGCCTCGCATTGTCCAACAACGGGTATTCCAATGGAATTATAACGACGAGCCGTGCATGATCCATCCTTGATGGAATAAATACCATTGGAATGGGTTTTTAAGTTATTATCATCTAATAATAGACCATATGAGTCATCAGCAATATTTAAGCAATTTATAGTTATTGATGTTTTCCAATGATTGCGAAGCAATCTCCAACCATCGCCTTTAATCTTTGGCCTTACCATTACGGATCCACAAGCCGGAATTATCCATTCATCATGTGACGTGGCCAGATATCTAGGCAACAGCCAATTTCTGTTAGGGTTAAAAACCGTAATGTGTTTTGGATTCGGCCAGTTTAGCCATATTTCTGACACTGATAATGAATTGGTCTTCAAAACACACAAATTCCCATTAGCACCCGTGTAAAGCGATACATAATCCGCTTCAAAATGCACCCGCTTCACATGATGCTTATTACAACCTGTATTTGAAAGAAGAAATAAAAGTGCGATTAACGCGATGATGATATGTGACCTTCCGGACATATTCAACTCCAGCAACTGTTTTTGCGATTTTCAAGTCATTCCTTATAAAAAACGCTCGTTTCCGATATCATTCTTCTCAAGAGAGCAAGCAGTCACGTTGACATTACGTGTTATCACTAAACACGGTGGGAGCTGCAGGCGGATAAAATCGGTTTAAGATCCCGAATGATATGAACTCGACAATAAATGGTCGATCATGTTTTACACTTGGCATTGAACTGCATCCTTTTCGATTTCATTACGGAATCATTTATCAGTATGGGCGTGTCAAGTTAAAATGTATTGATTATAAGTCGCATCTCATTTCGCCTTAATCCACAGGATACGAGTAATTCCATAATTGCGTTGACGGCATTAAAATTATTAATGAATATCAGTCAATCTTATCCACAATGTCAAAAAATAATTTTAGCCAGTCCTTTTTGCCTAGATGAGGGCGTAGACTGAGGATGCACGCTTTGAAACCATTGATAACATCCTGATACCCTATGGATATTCCATCTTCATTCCTCATGGCCTTCGTGCATGCTGAACTACAGGTTAAAACAGCCGCGCAAGTAATATCACAAAAAATATTAGCGAAAAAAGGAACACTACCGAGTTGTTGAGATATGCTATCGCAACAACTTTGAGCGTTTATGTATGAAGAGTATGGCTCACATTCCCCATTCAGAGTCACAAATAGAAAGTACAATAAACTTATTACTTTAGGATCAGGTGGCCTTGCCGGTTCAAGCTTATCGCATTTTTTGTTGGGTATATGGTACTTACTTGCGCACATTAAACAATCGTAATAAGAAGTCTTATAGGGATAATACCTTATGTTATTCCAAAAACAATCCGTGAAGTTTTGATTCTGTGATGGAGAATTATACATACCGCTCGCATCCACCCCCAATAAGGGATCATTCCCAACGTACCCATACAAATTCCAATCGCCTCCCCCAAACCCAATCGGATCCCTGCTCATCACCTCCCCTGATCAACCCGCAACACCCTTCGCTTAACGTCCAGCCTCTCCGCCTCGTCCCGCCAGTAACCGACCTGCCCGCCGAACCTCAGCGGGTTTATCGTGGCTCCCGAAACCGCCACCTCCTCCCCGAACGCCTTGTAGAGATAGCTGTCCGTGATCGCTCCCGCAGGAGAAACTATGATTCGCGTGTTCGCCTGCTGATCGAACCCGTAGAAGCTGGAAACGCCGCCCCTTCTCTCGGAAGCAAGCCCGCCCCACATCCCCGGGAAGTCGGTGTAATGAGCCTGGGTGACGAGGCCGGCGTCGGTCTCGATAAGCACGTTCTCGCCGTCCCTGACGTAGTATACGGTTCCCGACGAGTTGACCTTTTCCTCCCTCATCCCGTCCGCCGAGTGGGAGTAGGTCTCGACCCCGGTCGGGGAGGAGACGCCGACAAGACGGTTCTCGTAGTCCCAGGAGTAGGTTGTAAGCGCGCCGCCGGCGTTTTCGACCAGCAGGTTGCCGTTGGCGTCATACGTTGAAGTCGTCGGCGCACCGGACGGGGGCGTCAGCAGCGTCAGCTCGTTTCCCGCGTTGTAGGAACAGGTCGTAATCCGTCCGCCGTCATTTTTCGTCAGACGGTTGCCGACCGGATCGTAAGCGTAAGTCGTATAGTAGGCGTTCGCCCCGGTTCTGCTCTCGTTGATTAGCTGGTCGGTCGGGTCGTAGGCGTAGGCGCCCTCGCTACCGTCAAGCTCCAGAACGCCCGTCCTATTGCCAACGGCGTCATAAGTGACGGTGTACCAGGACAGCGCGGCGCCCGATGGTCCCAGTGCGCTCAGTACCGTCTCCCTTCCCGCAGGATCGTAAGCGTGGTTCACGGTCATTCTAATTGAAGGCATTTCAATGGTTCCTAATGAGTATGACAGGCGGCTTTACACTCGCCTTATAACCAATTAGATACAATATGCCCTGTTAGCTTGTTCTCCGCAATACGGAGAGATTATTAAAAGTGAACTCTACGAAGAGGGGCGGCGAGCCGCCCGGGTAGTTGGTCGCGACGACCGGTCTCCCGGCCGAGGATGGGGTTGATATCGTCGCCGGCTTGTCCGACGGCGTAAACTGTTGCGTTCAATGATTATTATTAACGCAATCCTAAGGATATGTAAACACTAATTTCAGAAAATTTTGGGGAATTTTCGCATACGCCCTATTTTTCCCTCGCTTCCCTCGCACGGCGCATCACTTCCGCTCCGCCTCCCCGAACCTTCCCATGTCCTGGTAAATCAGCGACAGGTTGTGGTGCGCCTTGAAGGTGGTCATCGAGACGTCCAGGCTGTCGATGTGCCCTGTCTCTCTCGCGGTCAGGAGCGTCACATTGCATCGCTCCGCGGAGGCGAGTTTGCCTCGTTTATCGTGCGCATAATTTATGTTAAAGGCCTCCATGCTCGGCAAGGCCGTTACCATTACGCTATAATATTTAGTATGGAGAATTTTTTCGCTGATAAACGCCGATTGCGCGTCCTCATACATGGGACGGTCCAAGGGGTTGGTTTCAGACCTTTCGTCTACAAACTTGCAACGTCGCTTGGATTGACAGGCTGGGTGTTGAATAACTCGCAAGGGGTTATCACCGAGGCGGAAGGCGATACCGCCGCGTTGCACGAATTTCTAAACAGATTGCAATCGGAGAAGCCCTCACCGGCTTTCATCGAGAGTATCGAACCGACCTGGCTTGATCCCGCTGGGTATGACAGGTTCGTGATTCGAGAGAGCGAGGACAAGGGTCAAAAATCCACCTTCATCTCCCCTGACCTCGCCATATGCCCCGCATGCCTTGAGGATATCCGCGATCCGAATAACCGCCGTCACCGCTATCCATTCACCAATTGCACCCATTGCGGCCCACGCTTCACGATCATCGAATCGCTGCCGTATGATCGGCCGAACACCACCATGAAGATATTCCGGATGTGCGATGAGTGCCAGAGGGAGTATGAAGATCCGCTTGATCGCCGGTTTCACGCCCAACCTAACGCATGCCCGGTGTGTGGACCGCACTTGGAGCTTTGGAACAAGAATGGCGAAATCCTCTTTTCCCATGATGACGCCCTTCTCAATGCCGCCATGGCTATCAAGGAGGGGCGAATTGTCGCGCTAAAAGGATTGGGCGGATTCCAACTGTTATGCGATGCGCGCAATCCCGACGCCATTCAAGCTTTGAGATCCCGAAAAAGGAGAGAGGAGAAACCCTTCGCTCTGATGTACCCCACCACCGACCTAATCCGCTCTCATTGCGAGATATCCGATGCGGAGATGCATAGTCTTCTATCCCCTCAAGCTCCAATACTCCTTCTCAAACATCGTTTTGGATTGGACAAATGGATAGATTTAGCCGATGGTGTGACACCCATCCCCCATCCCTCATGCCTGTTCGTCTCCAAGGATGACCGTAATCCGCGATTGGGTGTGATGCTTCCCTACACTCCATTGCATCATCTTCTCATGGAGGAGTTGCGGTTTCCTGTCGTCGCCACCAGCGGCAATCTCTCCGATGAACCTATCTGCACCGACGAAATGGAGGCGTTGGATAGACTTCAAAACATCGCGGATGTTTTTTTAGTGCACAATCGCCCCATCGCCCGCCACGCGGACGACAGCATCGTTCGGGTTCTGCTTGGCAGAGAGATGATGTTACGGCGGGCGAGAGGCTTTGCTCCTATGCCCGCCATCCTGCCTCGATCCACGAAACGACGCCTCATCGCCATGGGCGCACATCAAAAAAACACAATCGCTATCAACGTCGGTCCTCACGCATTCCTAAGCCAGCACATCGGCGACATGGATACGCTGGCGGCATTAAAAACGTTTGAAAAGGTCATCGCCGATTTCCGGAGGCTATACAACATCGAGCCGGACATCGTGATCCGAGATTCACACCCGGACTATTACCCGTCTCAGTTTGCGGAAACCATAGGATACCCTCTAATTCGTGTTCAGCATCATTACGCCCACATTCGCTCCTGCATGGCGGAAAACGATCTCATCCCCCCAGTTCTCGGAGTGGCGTGGGATGGCTCGGGATACGGCGAAGACGGTACAATATGGGGGGGTGAATTTATTGTGGCGTCGGAAGACGGATGGCGACGCAAAGCGCATCTGCGAACATTCCGTCTCCCTGGCGGCGAGGCGGCGATAAAGGAGCCTCGCAGAGCCGCATTAGGTTTATTATTTGAGATATTTGGGAGGAATATTCCCGCGATAACAAATATCCCCTTCGCCGATCTTCGCTTC
>JAJZOL010000213.1 GCA_021811565.1 bacterium
ACCGGTGGGCGTCTCCCCGTGAAAATTAAAATCTCCTCAAATTTCCGAAGGAGTATCAGGAACCGGGTCTTTCAATACTGATCCTGCATCAGGAAGCGTACCTCAAACGGTAGGAATTAGATACTTACGCTATTGTACCACAGCGAGATAGGATGTGATTTTATTCAAGATGGACGAAAGAACATACTTCTAATAAATGTCAGACGCCGATACCGTGCGTGCTTGTGCTTCTTCACAGGGAAAACCCAATGAAATTGTGAATTCGCCAAAAACCTAAATGGATGCGTGAATATGTCCGTATAGTCAATAAGGGTTACGCCCATTTTCATGCCAAGGCGCGAATTTTGCCTATCCGGCGGTATATTTTAATAAGAGAGGTCTTATGTAATATACGGTTTCGGAGGGATCGCGCATGAATGTGCGAAGTAGTGGGTCAAGAAGTGGGGAAATGACGCGCCGGCAGTTCATGGACAAGGCGATACGTATGGGGATTGCCGCTGTGGCGACGGGAGAGTTCCTGGAGACGCGTGATATCTCCGCTTCCGCAAGTTCTGTTTCCGATTTCATCCATATTAAGGGAGAGGGATTTACGCTTAATGGGAAGCCCTTTCGAAACATCGGAGCGAACATCCCTGATCTGTTCGTGCGGTTTCTGCACGATGATGACAAGGCGGTCACGCAAGTGGTCAAAAACGCCGCTTCGGTGGGAGTTCGTGCCGTGCGGTGTTTCGGAAGCACGTGGGGATGGGACGATTTTCAGATATTCGAAAACGACCGCAAACGCTGGCTATCGGCGTATGATAGGATGGTCGGGGTGACCGGAGATGCCGGAATCCGGTTGGTTCCATCTCTGCTTTTCAATTTGGAGATGATCCCTCGTTACTTGCAAAAATACAAGAACATGCCGAACGAACAGGTCGTAAATCTTCTCACCGAAGGTTCGCCATCCAATCGACTCGCGTTGGAGTATGTGACAACCATCGTGGAGAGGTACGCGAATAATCCGGGGGTCTTCATGTGGGAGATCGGAAACGAGTATAACCTTTCAGCGGATTTGTCGGCGCAGTGGAAGGAGCGTCCCGCCAATCAAATCCCGACTTCCGATAATATCCGCTCCTTCCTGCAACAGATCGCCGCGTTGATACGCAAAAGCGATTCGCGTCATCCCATCACGAGCGGTAACAGCAATATGCGCACCTACGCATGGCATATTCGTCAGGCGATGCTGGCGCATCAAAAAGACGTCAATCCCTTCGATTACCCCATGGATTGGAGCAAAGATACGCTTTCGGAATATTACGAGATGATCAAATGGTTCGACCCCGCCCCGCTGGATGTGGTATGCGTGCATGATTATCCCCCCGGGAAGGATGTTTACTCTTGGTTAAATGCCGATGACAATCATGACCATATCCTACCTTACGCGAGGAAAGCCGCCGATAGCCTCCGTCAACCTCTTTTTGTCGGAGAGTTTGGGGGCACGATCTACCAAAACGGAACGGAGGTGAAATCGCCTTTCGTTCTGGATATGCTCAAGCAGGTCAGAGAGGGGGTCGCTCCCATCGCATTGATATGGGCGTGGGAGTTCGTCAACGGCGATCCCAATCAAAACACTTTCTCCCTGAGCCTTGATCGAACCCCGAGTCTATGTGCACAGATCAAGGAGACGAACAAGGCTCTTGAGAGTTGAAAAGAGATAGATGGAGAGAAGTATGCAACACGCTGTGAATCGTTTAATAACCGTTTTTTTGTCCATCACGCTTGCGGTCGTTTGCTTGACGGCGCAAGCCGAGACCGTTAACGTCGCGAAGCATGGCAAAAAATATATGATTGGACCGCCCGGGCATCGGATTACCGTGCTCTATCTGAAAGGAACCCCCTATCAGATGGGGTACGCCGAGGGCAAACTGTGCGACAAGGAGGTGCATTACATGGCCCTGCAGGTGGCTCCACTCATGATGCTCGGACTTCAAATACATCCGAGCAAGGTGGACCAGATATGGAAACTATATCAGAAACACCTGCGTCCGGATTACCTGGAGGAGCTCAAGGGGGAGGCGGCGGGTTCCGGCGTTCCGCTCACCGCCATTGAAAGACTCGAATCCATGCCCGACATATCCGAATGGCACTGCTCCTTCTTCGCCGCCTACGGCAAGGCGACCCATTCCGGAGACCTGCTTCAAATTCGTGCGCTGGATTACGCCACTTTCGCGGGAATTCAGAAATACCCGTCGATTAAGGTTTACGATCCTGTTCACGGAATTCCGTTTGTGAATGTGGGATGGGCGGGGTTTTGCGGGATGGTGAGCGGGATGAACGCCGATGGCATCGCCATGAGCGAGATAGGCGACAACTGGGATATGCAAACCGACAGCTTTGACGGCCGCCCCCTAACCTATGTGATGCGGGATTCCGTGGAGTTTGGAAATACTCTCGCGAAAGCGGTCGATCTGGTGAAAAACGGTCCGCGCACCACTTCATTGCTCTATTGTCTCTCCTCCGCGAAGGAGAGGCAGGTGCGCGCTTTGGAGACGAGTCACACGAAATGCTATGTCTACACTCCGTCGACACTACCGTTTCCGCATCTACCGGACGTGGTCTATATGTCCATGAGCATGAAAAGTGATTGGAACCAGAAGTTGTATGAAGCCTTGAAGAAGGTGTATGGGAAGATTGACGTACCGATTGCGGAGGGGATTATGCACAACCTTAAGACCGGCAGCCTGCATGCGATCGTGTTCAAACCCGCCACCGGCGATCTGTGGGTATCCAACGCTACGTTTAAAAAGAAGGCGTATGATTGCCCGTTTGTTCACTTCAATCTGAAGCTAGCGTTGCAAACCACGTTTTTCCAGTAAACATCCGTTTCATTCCTAATAGTATGCAATACGGCGCGGCTGATGCATCGCGCCGTATTCTCCCTTTTTAGTGTAATGAACGAACCATAATATCGGAGTTTCATCCCCCGCCGATCACCCTCCATATTCTTACATCATCCACCGCGACTGGAACCTTGCCATTCCAATGGATGCGTGTCTCCATCATGCCGCCCGGGTGGTTTGCGAGCAAGCCGAAACTCACGTATTCACCCTCCGGCATTTGGTCGGAGTTGATGACACGCTGAGAGGTTATGGGATGTCCTCCGCCAATGCAGGTGTCCAGGGTGGCGACGTCTCCCTCTCCCGTTCCTATGCGTTTCAAACGAAACACCACTAGGTAGCGTCCTTTCGGGAAAGGAGCGTAAGGTCCGTAAAGGATATCCTCGATCCCTGAGGTTGGAGTGTTGGCGACCCATGCCTTTCCGGAGTAGGTGTTCGGATCGGGAACCTCGGAGCCGTATCGATGTGAAAGATCGACTGCGTTGTATGCTGTGACGAATTGGAGTTTCTCATCTCGCAGTGTCAAGCCTGAAGCATTGGCGAGTTCGACTGTGGTCACAGGCACGGAGTGACTTCTTTGGAATTTCAATCCCGATGATACATTGATGTCAAGCGACCCATTCGAGGGGATGCCCTGCACCCTTACATCCAGCGGCCGGGAAGGCTTTAGAACGGCGTTGTCGGGCGTGAGGGAAATCCCAGCCATCGACCCATGCGCCGCTATCTTAACCTTCATTGGATTTCGCGTAACATTGGTGATTTTGAAACGGTAGTCAAAAACATGTCCCGTCACACCGAGCACCTTGCCGGGCATTTGAAAAATCAGCTTGCGTTTCGACAGGTACTCCCGGTAGAGTGCACCTAACTGATCGGGACGAACCGTAACATAGTCCGGTCCAAGCGCCTTTAGAACTTGCTTGAATATGGGCAATTCCGCTCTCCAGTTCCAGATGAACAGGTGCAGAAACGCAGGACGCCGTTTCGGGGTGAAGGATTTTATTTGTCGCACGAGACTTGCGACCTGCTGATCGAACGTCTGATCCTGTTGCCATGAGGTGACGGCGTGGAAAACCGGAATGTCATGGGCTGTGGGATATGTAGCGAACGAATATTCGCTCACCCTTTGACCGTAATCCGGGAATATCGCCTCCAAGGAGGGAATCTTTTCTGCGTATCGACGTATTAGCCTGTCATGAGTGACCCCCATGATCCAGATAGCTTTTTCGTCCATTTTATGAAGGTAGTATTTGGTTTGACCGAGGAATGTGTCAAAAACCTTTACGGAATCCCCGTTTTTAAAACGCTCCCCGAACGAGTCCGGGTATGTGTAACCGATCCCGGAAACGGCTCCAAGTATTTGGTCGTTCGGCGTTGCGGTATTGTAATAGTAGGAGGCGATGTCGGGAATGAGCATGTACGCAGAGGGGGACATGCTCCAACCGATCGGATAGTCCCCGCGAACGGGATCCTTCCATAGTTGCGGGAAGTTGTAATCCATAACCACGGGGAGGTTGTCGCCGTCAGACATGATCCAAGTTACATACACTTTGTTCCTCAAAGGCGGCGGGGGCACGCTGCGTTGATGGAATTGGGCTATTCGCACTCCGGAGTGCACGCTAAGATTGCCGCAGGTTGTGGATCCCACCAAGTATTTTCCGAATTGCGCGAAGAGCGTGACTCCCGGCAACTCCCCAATGCCAACATCCTGTCCATTGTACGGGTAACCCAGCACCGGTATGTCCGCAGGCATCTTCGCGAAAATCTTGGTCATTAGGTTCACCTCCGCCTGGGGATTGGCGTAAGGAGTGGCGCCGTCGATCTGACCCGAGAGCCAGAAGATAAACACCCGATTTTCCACCAAGTAATCCCTGAGGAAAAGCTGATTTGGTGCGAGACAGGAGATTACATGGTGGTTCAAGCGGCTCCATAGATGATCGAACGCCCAGCGATACGCTTCCATATTGCTCTTCCAGCGACCTCTTAAGTCCGCCAAAACAGGAAGCTTGAGGATGCCTTCAAGCCTTGGGGAAAGCACGAGCCCGTTGTCGACGCTCGCCAGCATGGTAGCCACATTGACGCTGGGAGGCATGGCCGGATCCGTGATAATCGCCCCACGGTAATCCTTATGGAACTCCTGCAGAAGGCTTAACGGGGACGTTGCCGCAACGGAACTTCGAATCCAGCCCTTACGCTCCATCCACTTCAACCAGAAGGAGTCCTCCTGATCGGTGAAATAATAAATACGAGGTAGCTTGCGATTGGTCAATCCCTGCAAGGAAAGCAGACACAATTGCCAATCGGGCGTAACCTTGGTGATGTCAAAAGTCACCAATCGAGAAGCGGGCGGCTTGGATCGCGGAAAGATATCCGAGATTTGCCAAGGGTTGGGATGGAAGGTCAAATGATCGGGTGTGGGAGTGAGAATAGGTTGGCTCGCTCGTTCTTGAACGGGAATCCGCACATCGCCGCCGGTAATGCGAAAGAGGGATATTTTATCCACGTTTAACGAAACGTATCCGGACCATGCAACCCGCAACTCCAATGGCCCCCCTGTGTAATTGAAGGCGAGTGGGATTTCCACATAGCGCCCCGCTGGCAGTTCCTTGTTTGTGAGCATTTCCGTTGAGAGCGTCAGCATGGCGTAATTCACGCTAGCGTCCACGCATGCGACCGTTTCGCTGCCGGCGTTCTGCAACGCCTTTAACCGATAAAAAGCCACATAGATTCCGGAGGGCGGTTCAACATAGGGCCCGTAAATGACATTGCTTCCGACCGTAGTTTTTCCGACCACTGCAGACCATGCGAAGCCGTTTTTCGCTTGCGGGTCGCTCACCTTCATTCCCGAATCGTGCTTCAGATCTCTTCCGGTGGCGAGCCAGGTTTGAACCGGTTCGTAGTCGCCAGTTGGAAGCAACGATGGTTTAGCCACCTCATTGAGAATACTCATAGGAAGACCGTTCGGAGCGGCGAATGCGAACCTCCCCAAAACCATTCCGGCAGTTACGAAAATAAGCCATCTCGCGTATTTGCTCATGGCGCCACCTTTTTGATGATTGCGTAGCCTATATTTTAACCAGTTATCTCGCGAAAAGCGATTCAATACGCAGCACAATCCGAGCCGCGAACGCAATGAGCGGGCATATTACGATAACCCGCCATGTCGTGGTCAGGGTATCGGTTTTCGGACATATCGGGTCGTTCGGAAGAATCCTGCCGAAACAGGATATGAGAACGGAGGTTGGAACGGATATTCAATTTATTTTCATCTCGAAGGATCGCGCGGAGGCGGAGATGCGACTGAGAGACATGGTGAAGGAGTATCACAAGATCGCACCGCGCCTGGCTGACTGGAAGGAAAAAGCGATTCCCGAGGGACTGACCTTTTTTCCCTTCGCACCATCGTCGTATTCGCACAAGCAACATCATGGAGCGCCTGAATCAGGAAATAAGGCGCAGGACGCAGGTTCTTAGACTGTTTCCCAACGAGGATTCCTGTCTTAGATTGATAAGCGCCGTGCTGATGGAGATATCCGAGGACTGGGAGACGGAGCAAACGTATTTATCATTAGCCGAGGACAAATTGGAATAAATCCAAACAACAACCGGAGAAACACCTGGACTAATTTACAGAAAATATGTTGCTTAATCCTCATTTTTATTTTGCAATTACCTCCTCATATTATGGAAATCCGAAAATACTTCGTTCCGTTGGACTTTGCTATTACATCCATAATATCAATCCATGTTCAAATCGGACAATGCTGTGGCGTCCATCGCCTTCAATGCTAGCGCATCCAACTCGGACACGTTATCAATTTCCTCTATTCTCCTTGCCAATTCCTCGGGAACCAAGCCGAACTTATGCTCCAGTAGAAGCATCAATGTCTTCCTTGTCCCCTGAAGGAGGCCCTGCTCAATGCCGCGCATCTCGTATTCCGACAGCCATTCATGGACTTCGAACTGTTCTTTTTCCTTCATTTTCTGGCTCATCTCAACCTCCTCGTCCTCGCTCAAAGGCAGGTATCTGTCAATCATGTGCAGCAACTGGCTCTTTCGGGCGTCGTCCAAATCGGATCGGCACATCCTTCCT
>JAJZOL010000221.1 GCA_021811565.1 bacterium
TTTAAATCTTGTTGATTGATTCTTCCCTCTTTTACGAGTGAATTAAGATATGCCGTATTATAATTTATTATTTTTTTTATTTCATTATTCGGAATATTTTCCGATACTATCGCCTTATAAACAAATGTGAAAGGAGAAGTTATTTTTGGCGGCGAGTTTACTGATTGACAAAAGGAATATCCAGTTGACAATTGAAATAGCGGAATAAATAATAACAAATATTTATACGTCATCATATTCTTCCTTTACGAACAAAAGTATGTATGTTAACAAGTCAATACAATTGCGATTGCAATATCATGCATTAGTTATAATATTGCACAATAATGAAACTACTTCTGAAGAATTGCATGTCAATCGGGTGCGGGTCCGATAATAGGAGTATTGTCGGCTGATGTATAATTAATTATATGTGGTAGGATAAAGAGGGCATGTACCCGGAAAGCAACCTTCTCCATTAGATTCATATCCTGTTACAGTAACATTGTATGAGTGACAATCGTATTCATCAGGGTCATAGCATCCTCCATTCGAAACTATAGGCAACCGAAGGAGGCACTTCTATGGAGATCGCCACAATATTACACCCAGAATTATTTATTTTTCCTTCCCTATAATATACAACGGTTCCATACCAAAAAATGTAACGGATGTTTGAAAACTATTTGAAAAATTTTAGTGCAACCATCTTTTTTCATCTCGCTAATCATCATATCCATCATAATCCTTTACTTTTCATACATAATAAAGGGAAAACTTATTTCCTTCTGCTCCATGTGCCATCATCATCAAGCGATCAAGCCTGTCGCAAGCATGCCAGCCCTCAACCCTTTCCTACACCCTTCCCCGGCTCTTTTCCCGACCCGCCACCTTCCTAAAACCCTTCCGCATATGCTATTCTTTCACAATGTAACGCGTTCCCGACGCAATCTCTGTTTTGTCATTTTAATTGACCCTGTCTAAACTTTCAAACGGCGAGAGCGTCTTCTCACCGCTTTGACTATTCAATTGCGAGAAGGATTTTTCAAAATGAGCGATACACGATTTACCCGTCGTCATTTCCTGCGCTACACGGGAGCCATGGGGCTTCTCACCGCGCTTTCCCCCGAGATGTCCGCCGCATCCGATCCTACCGATACCGGAAAGGGTCCGATATCCGATCCCGTTCGCGACGCGCATGAGGTTCGCATGAGATCCGACTCCGGCTGGATGCGAGTGAGGGTCTATACGGATCGCGTGATTCGGGTCACATTCACACCTTTATCCTCCTTCCCCTCGCCTCGCGTTCCCTCCGTCATTCGGGACCCCAAGCCTCTCGACTGGAAATACGATGACAACAAGGATGCGCTTATCATCTCCACCGGCGTCATTCAGGCTCATGTAAACCGAGTGACAGGGGCGGTATCCTTTTACGATCGCCATGGCAATCCGATCCTGAAGGAATTACCTTCCGGCGGAAGAAGCTGCACCCCGACCGCATTCGAAGGTGCCAAGACCTATAAGGTATCCCAGAAATTCCTGCTTCGGGATGACGAGGCAATCTACGGGTTGGGACAGCATCAACAGGGCTTGATGAACTATCGAGGCGCCACCATCCACCTCCAGCAGCAAAACATGCATGTCGCTGTCCCGGTGATGATGTCCAGCATGGGGTACGGTCTTTTCTGGGACAATCCTGCGATCACGGACGTGAACGTGGATAGCGCCGTACAACCCATCCCGCCCTCTCATCTGTTTAACAAGAAAAATCAACCGGGCGGATTGACGGGGGAGTATTATACAGGACAGAACTTCGATCATCTGCAGACCACTCGCATGGATCCCGGCATCGACTTCAACTGGAACGGGTCTCCCGCCCAAGGCGTGGGTCCGGATAACTTCAGCGTGCGCTGGAACGGTGAGATATTGACGGGCGAGGCGGGGGAGTACGGTTTTCAGACGACGTGCGACGACGGAATGCGCCTTTGGGTGAATAACAAGCTTCTTGTGGATAACTGGTCGGTGCATCCCGCCGCCGTGAATACCGCTCGCATTAAGCTCGAAGCCAACCGCCGGTATCCGATTAAAGTGGAGTATTTCCAAGCCGGAGGGTTCGCCGTGGCTCAGTTGCTATGGATCCCGCCATCCAAACAACACATTCTCTCATGGAAATCCGAAGTGGGCGAGGGAATCGATTACTATTTCATCTACGGTCCGGAACTCGATACCGCAATCTCGGAGTACCGGTGGCTCACCGGCGAGGCGCCCATGTTCCCCAAGTGGGCGTGGGGTTACTGGCAATGCAAGGAGCACTACAACAGTCAGGAGGAGATACTCGGCGTGGCGGGGGAGTACCGATCCTTGCGCATTCCCATCGACGCCATCATCCAGGATTGGTTTTACTGGTCGCCGTATCCATGGGGCTCGCATAAATTCGACCCCAAACGCTATCCCCATCCCACTCAGATGATACGACAGCTTCACGACGAGCATATGCACTTCATGATTTCCGTGTGGGCGAAATTCCAAGAGGGAAGCTCCAACTACCGTCAACTGGACGAAGCCGGCGTGCTTTACCCTGTCACCGGTGGGGACCGGTATTACGACGCTTTCAACCCTCTGGGGCGTCGTCTCTACTGGGAGCAGATGAACAAAGAGTTGTTCTCTCGAGGCGTGGATGCATGGTGGCTGGATGCCACGGAGCCGGAACTTGGCGGAGTTTGGGGCGAGTTTCGCAATATCAAGACCTATGCGGGATACGGGGAGTTCGTCTACAACGCCTATCCGCTGATGACCACCACCGCCGTTTACCAAGGGCAACGATCCGTCACCTCCAAAAAGAGAGTTTTCATCCTCACTCGCTCCGCATACGCCGGGCAGCAGCGGAATGCGGCGGTGACCTGGTCAGGGGATATCACCGGCACTTGGGACGTTTTCGCCAAACAGATTCCGGCGGGGCTTAATTTTAGCCTCAGCGGCATCCCCTATTGGAACACGGACATCGGCGGATTCTTCAGCGGCAACCCTCAGGACCCCGCTTATCGGGAGCTGTTTGTGCGATGGTTCCAGTTCGGATCCTTCTGCCCCATGTTCCGCGTTCACGGCACGAACTACCCGAAGGAGATGTGGCGATTCGGTCCGGATGCGGAAAAGATTCTAATCAAGTATGACCGACTTCGGTATCGCCTCCTTCCTTACATCTACTCCGTCGCATGGATGGTGTCGAACGAAGGCTATAGCATGATGCGGGGACTTGTGATGGATTTCCCGAAGGATGCGAAAACCCACGGTATCGCCGATCAATACCTCTTCGGACCCGCGCTGATGATCAACCCGGTCATTACGGCGGGCGCCGTTTCCAGGTCGGTTTATGCGCCCAAGGGAACCGCATGGTTTGACTTTTGGACGGGCAAGCGTCATCAAGGGGGACACACCCTTCAAGCCGACGCACCATTGGACATGCTTCCCATCTACGTTCGCGCCGGCTCGGTCCTGCCCTTGGGACCGATTGACCAATACTCCACCGAAACCCCCTGCGATCCGATTGAACTGCGCATCTATCCGGGAGCCGATGGGGCGTTCACCCTTTACGAGGACGAAAACGACAACTACAACTACGAACATGGGGCTTATGCCACCATCCCAATGCGCTGGAACGACAAGGAGAGGATCCTTTTTATCGGTGAACGAAAAGGTCATTTCCCGGGAATGCTCGAAAAGCGCACGTTTCGCGTCGTCTGGGTGCGCCCGAACCACGGGGTCGGCAACAATTTCACCGAACCGGCGGACAAGGTTGTGGAGTATCACGGAGAAAGGGTGGAGGTAAGAGAACCGTAGGGGTGTGGCGTAGGAATCAACGAGATAGGATTTTTCCATATGTGTCCAATCACAAAAATGAACCAGAACCACAATCGTTATTCGCACAATACAGACGCAATTAGCAGGCGACAATTCATGAAAACGGCAATGGCGGCTGCATTTGCCATTCCGCCCGTTTTCATGGATGATTTGCATGGCGACGACGCCATCTCACACACGCCCAAGAGAACCGTCTCTTCCATGAATATCGTTTCAAAACACACTGCGGTTTTCACCCACCCTCCTAAAAACACCCCGACGGACTTCATGCCCGATGGTCCGCTTTTGGGAAACGGAGATGTTGGAATAGTTCTTTCGGGTACGCCAGATAGCCAGACGTTTCATCTCGGCAAAAACGATTTCTGGCGCACCGTGGAGCCCAAGGTCGTCACTGTGGGACGGCTGCAAATCTCCATCCCGTTTCTCACCGGCGCGAGCTACCACCAGGAGCAGGATATCGCGCACGGAGAGGTGCGGGGAGTGTTCACGAAGGAGAACCTTCGCATCGGAATGCGCACTTGGGTGGCGGATACCGATAACCTAATGGTGACGGAGATTCTCTCTCAAGGCGCCAAATCATGCACCGCCGCCATCAGTTACGATATTAGTAAATCCATCGAAGAAACCGAAAACCCCGTGAACATTGGGCGGGAGCAGTATGGCGGGGGCAGATGGTATTTCGACGGGATGCTGGACGATGTGCGGATTTACGACAGAGCATTAAGCGCGAAGGAGATCAGGAATATCGCGATGGGCACCCCTCCCGCACTGGGATTGGAATTGAGCTGGCCGGAAAACGCGCCTGCCCACGCCCGGGTGACGGATGGCTCACCCGTGCAAGGTAAAACGGGGGAGACTGTCAGGTTCGATGGAAAAGGAACCTTTGTGGATGTGGGATCGCCGCATTTGAACGATGCGCTCACCATCTCAGCCTGGGTGTACGCAACGGGATTCTCAAAAGAAGCCAACTACATCGTTAGCAAAGGGGAGTGGAACAAAGCTTACAGTCTTGGTTTGTCCGACGGTTATATACGAATGGCGGTGGGCGATCAATACGTTCAAACCACCGCACGAATCGACATGAATCAATGGCGGCTCGTAACAGGAACCTATAACGGAGCTCAAATCGCCATCTACGTGGACGGGGCGGAGGTGGCATCCAACGACAACCGAGTGACCGATTGGGAGTGCGACGCCAAATCGGCGCTGATCGCCTTCTCCGAGAGGGCGAACACGCAACTCTCCTCAAGCGGACGCTCCGTAACCGTGGCTACGCGCGTAATAGGCGCCCGCTCCGTGGTGCGAAACGGGCAATTGCTCCAATTTGAATTGCCACCCCGTCGACCCGTTTACTTGGTCACGTCCATTTTGAGCGACATGGATGCCAAGGATCACCAAGCTGCGGCGAGAAAGCGAGCGAGGTCTATTACGATTGAAGAGATCACGCATCTGTATCAAACGCATCTGAAGTGGTGGGCGGATTTCTGGAGCCGGTCATTCATAGAGATCCCGGACAAGCTCATCGAGAAGCATTGGTATGGCGCACTCTATATCCTCGGATGTTGCAGCCGCCCTGGAAAGATCGCGCCGGGGCTATGGGGCAATTGGCTTACCACCGACAATCCCGCCTGGCACGGGGATTACACCCTCAACTACAACTTCGAGGCGCCTTACTATATCGTCTATTCCTCAAACCACGCCGATCTTGCAGATCCTTATTATGCAGCCATTAACTCCTTCATGCCCATGGGACGAG
Organism: bacterium; assembly: GCA_021811565.1. GTDB lineage: Bacteria > Armatimonadota > Chthonomonadetes > Chthonomonadales > CAJBBX01 > DTKV01. Next base: position 5,594 of record JAJZOL010000221.1, read on the forward strand.
AGATGGCGAAAACGCACGGATGGAAAGGGGTGCATTACCCGACGCATATCGGCCCCTGGGAGTTGATGACGGAGGGATGGAAGGACTTGGGGCAACGTTCCGATGCCGCATATGCGGCGCTGAATTACATCACCCATTTCGATTACACACGGGATATCCGCTGGCTCGAAACCGTGGGATATCCGTTCCTCGCGGAGGTGGCGACGTTTTGGGAGAATTATCTTCGGTTTGAGAACGGTCGCTATGTGGACTACAACGACTCCATACACGAAGGATCCGGTCCCGATATGAACGGAGTTCTCTCCCTGGGGCTTATCCATACGCTCTTTAATGCCATGTTGCGCTTCAGCGCCGCTTTGAATGTGGATGAGGATCGAAGAGAAAAGTGGCGTCACATCCTCGCTCATCTCTCCGCATACCCTTTGCAACAGAGAAATGGCAAGACCGTTTTTCGATATACCGAAAAGGGCATGGCGTGGAACGGCGGAAACGATCTGGGGGTGCAGCACATCTTCCCGGCGGGAGCCATCGGACTCGATAGCGGCCCCAAACTGCTTCAAATTAGCAGGAACATGGTTGAGGAGATGGGACGATGGGTTGACAGAAACGCCTTTTCCTCCTTCTACACCGCCGCCGTGAGAGTGGGATATGACCCAACAACGATTTTGCGACATCTGAAGGATCAGTGCGAGACCCACGCCTATCCGAACCTCATACTGTTTTACGGAGGAGGGGGAATAGAGACCTGCGGCGGATTCCTCGCGGTGAACGAGATGATGCTGCAAAGTTACGATGGGGTGTTGCGCCTGTTCCCCGTTTGGCCGATTGATCTTGATGCGCGATTTGGAAATCTTCGCGCCTTTGGGGCGTTCCTTGTGTCGGCGGAGTTGAAAAGCGGTATGGTGACTAACTTGGAACTCTTCAGTGAAAAGGGCGAGGATTGCACCATGCAAAATCCATGGACGGGCAGAGCGGTGCGCATCTTGCATGACGGCAATAAAGAGGAGATACACCAAGGGTATCGTTTCACATTCAAAACGAGAAATGGGGAGAGAGTCAAACTCATCCCCGCATGACACTCCCCGCCGATGCTCAAGCCGCCGTCCGCTGATGTGCCGACACCTTTGCGAGTCAATCCTTGGACAAACGACTAAATCACACTCTCTCGACTCTTATCCGAGGGATCATCACCGGTTTCAAATTCCTCTCGAACGGCTGATCGCGACCGCATCGTATTTCGCCGTGGTTCCATATCATCTCTTTAGTTTCAGTCTCATACATTTACCCAATGAGGGTTGCAGCCTTGAATTTACTACGCCACTGAAAAAGGATCGTATCGGAAGTAAAAAAAGGATATAGTTTACAATACTAAA
>JAJZOL010000046.1 GCA_021811565.1 bacterium
TTCACCCAAAACATCGCTCGTTCGAGTATGTATGAAGTCAGGAAAACGATTGAGATTGGCGGTGGGTGACACCTATAATCCTAAATGGTCGCCCGAAGGTCGTTGGATAGCATATCAAAATGAAAATAGAAAATCCTTATGGATTGTAAGAAGCGACGGAAGAAACCGGTGCAATCCTATAACCCCTGCCATGTTGGGGAAAAAAACAATGATTGGATATTGGTGGGTTACCGGCATTAAGCCGCTTATTCTGGCGGAGGTTGCGGGAGGTCGCATTGTTAATGGAATGACCTACTATCCGTCATGGCTTTGGATAATTGACACAAGAGGCAAAATACGAAAAAAAGTATTACTCAACGATAAGTACATAGACGGAATATCAGGTTCCCGTGACGGAACACATCTCTTTTTCGATGATTACGTCGATTATCGAATTATGCTACAGGGAGGCGGATAGGATGAAGCGTCTTCTGTGGATGAGCGACAATCCGACCCTGGCCACCGGGTACGCACGAGTGACGAGGGAGATTTTAAGACGGCTTTCGGAGCGGGGGGATTATGATATCGCCTGTCTGGCCTGGTACGACGATGTAAACGGCAATATTCCGCCGGACGGAGGGTACGCCATCGCCAGAGGCGGCAGGGATTTTGGAATTTCATCGCTTAGCGGGGCCATTCGGGAATTCAACCCCGATTTGATCATTGCGCTCGGAGACTTGTGGATGATAGAGCCCGGATGTATGATCGCCAAGGAATCGGGGGTTTCATATGTCGGCTATTTTCCACTTGACGGACTGCCACTCACGGACCGTTGGGCGACGCTGGTCGACGCAATGGACGAAGCCGTGGTATGCTCCTCGTTCGGGGAGAACGCGGTTCGTCAAATCGAATCCAAGTTGCAATGCCGGTCAATCCCTTTCTGATGCGATACGGCTACGCTCCGTCCCCTCGACACCTCGAAACGGACCAATATAAGGAGAAATACGTTCGTAGGCTCGCGATACATAAAAAGCGCCCTGACCAACAAGTTCGTTGTCGGTTGCGTCGCCAGAAATCAGCCAAGAAAACAGCTTCCCATTCTGATTGAAGCCTTCGCCCGATTCGCTCGAGAGAAGCCTGACGCGGTTTTGATGTTGCACACGGATCCGAAAAAGCGCTGATAGAGCGCTACAAGCTCACTGGACGCACCCTGTTCGTGGATGGGTTTTCAATCAGGAACGGCGTCAACGATGAGGGGCTCTGCGCACTCTACAACATGATGGACGTATTCGCGCTTCCCACGATGGGGGAGGGGTTCGGTCTTCCGATTTTGGAGGCGATGGCATGCGGCGCACCGGTGGTCGCCACCGACTGTTCCGCAGTCACGGAGCTTGTGAAAGGTCACGGGGAACTTATTCGAGTTAAGGAATGGCTGACCTTGCCCCCCGGTATAAGGCAAGCCATCGCGGATACCGACCACCTTGTCGAGCTGTTAAACAAACTATGGGGGAACGCCGATCTACGCAACGAGTACGCCCGTAAAGGTCGTGAGTTCGCGGAGACGATGACCTGGGACGGGTGCGCCGAGCGGTGGCTGGCTCTGATCGGGGAGATGACGGACGGCGGGGCGGTGACTTCTACGGGTACGGAACGGATGGAGGCGATTGCGTCCCCGACTGTAAGCGCCGTGGTGACGATTAAAGACCATATGCATCCTAGGATGCTGGAGGCATTGAGAAATCTGCTGAACAACGATGCAACCAAATTCCTGGATTGGATCGCCTTGATCGAGGACGGGGGGAAGGAAACCTTTGAACAAGTTAGGGCGTTGTTAGGAACCGAGGCCCTGCTGATTCGATTGCCTATCGGAACTTCGTGGAATGAACCTTTGAGCTCGGCTATTTGGGCGTGCAAAGGGCGGCGGGTGTGGGTGTTCCCCCATGACGGCGTGACGGAAGAGGAGGATGGAAAAGAGGTGCGCTGGGGCCGCAAGGTCGTTCGATTTCAGCGTATCCCGCAGGAGAGCGTCGCAGTGAAAGACTCCAATTAAAAATCCGATGAAGTATCCGTTTCGAATAAATAACTTCATGTTTGTAAATATTTATTTACAATTTGCTTGGTTCATGTTTTCATAAGTGAAACATTGTTTCGGTTAAGTAATAAGTTCGCACCCATACAGGCGGACGCTCCGTCGTGTAACGTAGCTTGCATTATATTAGAAAAGGAGTGAGATATCATGTCGGATCCTTGGGCGTCTCTTCGAGATTCTGTAATCGCGACGAATACGGGAGACACATTCACAAACGATCTACTGAGCAATCCCCCCGTAACTCCGCCGGAGTTAGGGGCGCGAAACGTCACAGGAGGAGTTGCCTTTTTTAGCGACTCTCCCGAAACAATAACGTCATCTAATGATTCTATTCTTTTCACTGACACCAATGGACTTACCCCCAACACCCGCTATCGATTATTTTTGCACCATTTCAATAAGAGTGGGACAGATATTTATTTCCATATCCAAGCGATTTATGTTGGAACAAATATTAATGGTGCAAGTATGGAGTTTGGTCCCATAGGGTATGGCATAAATGGAGACGTTACCAAAGCCGGACAAAATGCAGTAAGGAGCTACCTTGATAAGATTCCTGACGCGGACGCGGATATTAATGACGCAGATTCCGTCCCGCCTGTGAATTCAAATTCAATTCCAATAGCGCAATATACCAAGGTGAAAGAGGTTGTTACAACTATTTATTCTTTTCCATCTGTCCCTAACAATGAAACATTAAGCGCTATTGCCGAATTAAAGACGTCGGATTCAGACATCTATGTTTACGTGGTGGTGGGGAATCCGCTATCATCAAGCTATTATAAAAATGATTCTCAGACTGCGGCTACCGATAGTCACATACGCGGGACCTTTCCGCAGAGACTCATTACACGTATTCAAGATACGCCGGCATATTCCATCAGTACCGGGGAGGAAACCCCCGGGAGATTTTTACTAGTCACTAACAGCTTTGAGGAATCTCCCGCAGATACTGATTGGTCGGGTTCGGATTATACGCTGTGGGCGAAATCCATACCAAATCTGACGGATGGGGGCAACTACGGTCGCATGTTCTATGAGCGGGTCGCAATATCCAATAGCGCGAACTATGATTTGCAGGCGGCTTTTGTTGCAAACCCCAGAACACCAACTTCCGCGTTTCGAGGCGCGGTGCGAGATGTCGGTGCGAGCGCGACATGGCTTGTACCCAACCCTGATTGGGGCAACGGTACCGTTCCAGAGTATTCGGGAAACGTCGGTACCGTTATTTGGAAAGGCGTTATTCCTCCCGCAGGCGAAATTCCCCTCAACCCATTTAAGAAGAGATTTTATTACACCCCTGCAGGCGGAAGCTCGGCGAAACTTAGTCTTTGGATCATTCCCTACTCAGGATCATGATATCAAATAAGGATCAACACACCCTGACGGACGGAAATGCAAGGGGGTTGAAAATGAGATCGGTTTTTAAAACGCTTCCATCGCTTCTCTTTACAATAGCATTGGGGATATTGCCTCTAATGTCTCTGTCGCAGGACACACCATGGGTCAAGGAGTTACGCAAGACGTTGCCGCCATTCAAAATCGAGCGAATTCGCCCGGATAATGTTAGAGCGCTACACGATCCGTCTCCAAAGGGAAATTGGTTTATTGAATGGCATGAATATTATCGCAAGAGTGTAGCGGAAGGTGGAGGCACTTTTCCCACAGGCATTCGTCTTTATGACAAACACGGTAAATTTATGCGAGATTTAACCTATCCGAAATTTTACTATGTTAATAGTTTTGGATGGTCGCCGAGCGGTAATGCTATCTTCTTCCTTGTTGATCCTACATTTGCAAGAAATCCGGAAAATGCAGGGATTTGGAAGGTCGATCTCAGGACAAATTCTTTTTATCATTATAATGCACATGTTTCAATAAATCCCGGCGTTCCAATTAATCTAAAAGCTTATCCTTATATTCCTTGGATTTGCCCTGACGACCTTCCGGCTTATTTCAGCGATGGCAATAGTTATTTAACAATTGGCAGTTCTACAAAAACAGAGATATATTATAATATCGTTTGGTCAAAGCAAAAATACTATTTATACAGGGTTTGGATAAATCCGAAGAAAATACATTTGATTACATCAGGAAATTTCAATGGCATGTTTATATCTCCTGACGAAAGATGGTTTATTTATACAAAAAAACATGAATATATTGAAAACAACGCATTCCACTCCACCTCTGAATTATGTCGCATGGATGTAAACGGAAACAAGCAAAAATGTCTTATTGGAAGAAAAATTTTAAAGTTGGCGAAGGAACAATCACAACCAAAATCCTATCCGAGTAAATTAGTCGATAGCCAATTGGCGACTAATCCTACATGTGAATTACAAAGTCCTATGAATAAATACAGATGGAGCGACGTGAAAATAACGGGGTACTGGTGGATTGCGTCAAAACAGCCCGAGGTTATCGTCGCCGCGCAAGGAGAGTATGAATGGGGGGATGGCTCAAATTGGATATGGCTGATGAATGTGAACGGGCGAATCCTGAAAAAGGCGCCGTTACCCGGCACCGTTCAGTTAATATCGGGTTCCGCCGACGGCAAACATTTTTATTTCAGTTCCGGACTCAAATCACCAGATGGGAATATCGCCAACGAAAGTTATTATCGGATTACGATCGATGGAGGCGAATAACCAAAAATGAAAATCAATCGTTATGTCATCCCTTTGCTTGCCATTAACCTCTGGTGCGCCCCCTTGGCGTCTTTCTCGAAGGATATGTCATGGGTAAGGACGTTGCGTCAAATACTGCCCCCCTTCAAAATCGAGCAAATCCATCCAGATGGAACCGGATTAGTTTTAAGAAATCCATCTCCGCACGGAAAATGGCTTGTGCAATCTCATGAACGCTACAGCAAATGGGTGGTTGAGAATGCCGGCGTATCTCCCAGATGCTTATATCTTTATAACAAAGACGGAAAATTAATCCGTGACCTCACCTATGGTAAATTCCAGAACGCGAATTTGGCGAGTTGGTCTCAAAGTGATGATTCTCTGTTCATCAATGGCTCCGAATCAAATATGGGAAAAGACGGCGTTTGGAAGCTGGATCTAAAGTCCAATACTTTTTTCCGTATGAATTCGTTATTACCATGGTTACCATCGGGTCATGTGGAAACTGTTACCGACGGAGGAGCAAGCAGAGGTGGCATAGGATATGCAAGCTTTCCGTATTTCTCTCCAAATAGCGATAGTTACCTTTTAGTTGACGAGACTTTTAAAAAGATCAAAACCGACGGCGGCGTAAAGGTTAGAAATTTACTTTATCGAGTATGGATGAAATCCGGAAAACGGAAATTGCTGGCGGAGGGGGATTCTCCGAAATGGTCTCCTAATGGATATTGGATTTTATTCAATTATGCATTAAATAGAAGAACACGCCCATCTTTTATGAGAGACCAAGGGGACGGTGAAATCTGGATAGTAAGGAGTAATGGGGCGCAAAAACGTTGTCTAATCGGAGAAAAGGCGTTAGCAAGAGCCATCGAACAGTCACCGGCGAGATCATACCCCTCCAAAAAAGTCGAACAGATTATGAAATCAATCCCTGGGTATGGAGGGGTTACACAATGGGGGCTGTCCAAACATCGCTGGATGTACGCTTATGTTACGGGGTACTGGTGGATTGCGTCAAAACAGCCCGAGGTTATCGTCGCCGCGCACGGAGAGTACGAATGGGGGGATGGCTCAAATTGGATATGGCTGATGAATGTGAACGGGCGAATCCTGAAAAAGGCGCCGCTACCCGGCACCGTTCAGTTAATATCGGGTTCCGCCGACGGCAAACATTTTTATTTCAGTTCCGTACTCAAATCACCAGACGGGAATATCGCCAAAGAAAGTTATTATCGGGTTACGATGAGGATGTCCCAGAGATAGTGTGAAGTTAATGAGACCGGTGGCTTGACAACGTCCGATTCCGGTAGAATCGAGCAAAAGTAAAATACTTCAAAGAGAGGAGCAAACCACCGTGAAATCAGAATACCATATTATCACCAAGGAGAATTCCCTCCAATATGCGAAACGCCTCGCAATGGAGGGTGAATTTCTGGAACCCATGGTCGAATTGATCGAGAATTCAAGAATTGCCGTGGAGGACCTTCTTGATCGCCTTGGATGCATGACATTGGAGACGGTTCTTTTAATTTCCGCGTCTAACGTTGCGGGACAACCTCATCAGGGTAAAAAAGGCGGCGTCATCGTTCGCCATGGGAGCCAGGCGGGTGTGGTGAGCCTTGGCGACAGGAAGATGAGGGTTCAAAAGCCTCGTTTGCGCGAGCGCGTAGAGGATGGCGGACATGAGGTTGCAATTCCGGCGTACGAGGCGATGAGGCGCGACGCAGGATTGGGCGCTCATATGCTAAAAACAATATCGAAAACAAGTTTTCTCATTGTTAAAAGGGGTTTCAACCAGAAATTACGAAGAGATACTTCCTTCGGCTTGTGAATGTGTGGGAGTTTCTAAGTCAAGCGTTTCAAGGGAGTTTGTGGAGATTAGCGATGCGGAGTGTAAAAAGCTGTTGGAACGACGCTTCGATGACTTGGAAATTCTTGTGATATACATCGACGGCATGGTGTTCGGAGATCACAATGTTGTCGGTGCGGTTGGGGTGGATCGCTTGGGCGTCAAGCATGTGCTTGGCGTCATGGAGGGTGCAACCGAGAACGCGGTGGTTGTGAAGGCATTGCTTGAAAGCCTTGTGGAGCGCGGAATATCCCCCGGAGTAAGGCGATTGTTCGTGATTGACGGATCGAAGGCTCTTCGCGCCGGAATTGATGCGGTTTACGGCGAGGGAAACCCGGT